>JBAQZL010000028.1:0-33849 GCA_049790955.1 Acidimicrobiales bacterium | reverse complement strand
GCGCACCAGAGTTGATGTCTAACCACTGATACAATTTCCCTCAATGTTGGCGTACGTAATCCGGCGATTTATCCAGTCGGTCATTGTGTTATTGATCGTGATGCTTTTTACTTTCACGCTCCCCTACTTTCAAACCGGCGGTATCGACGGGCCGGCCTACGCGGTACTCGGAACGCACGCCAACGCCGTAAGCGTCGCACGCTGGGGCGCGCAAAATGGCATGAACCATCCCTACGTCGTACGGTTCTGGAACTACCTCGTCCAAGTGTTCTGGCACCACAATCTCGGGCACTCGTACAAGCAGAACTTGTCAGTGTGGAACATCATCTCGCTCTATGTACCGCGCACCATCTGGCTGGCTCTGTCGGCCCTGATCTTCACCGTCATTATCGGAATTCCTCTCGGCATCTACCAGGCCTCACGACGCAACTCAACCGTTGACTACACCGCGACCGGCGTCGCCTTTGTTCTCTACGCCATGCCCTTGTTTCTGCTGTGTCTCTTGATGCTCCAAGCCTTCAGCTTTGGTTGGCACCTCTTGCCGGCGTCTCCCCCGTCTGGGGTCGAGCCATGGGCGATCTTCACCGACCCGGTCGGATTCATTTTGCCGGTGGCGTGTCTCACGATGGTGTCGGTCGCGACATTAAGCCGATTCATGCGAGGCACCGTGCTTGAGGTGCTCGTGCAGGACTACATCCGCACTGCGAAGGCCAAGGGGTGCGGCGGAGCGCGCGTACTGTTTCGCCACGCCATGCGCAACGCCCTCGGCCCGATTGTGACCATTCTCGGACTTGCGCTGCCCGGTCTCTTGGGAGGGGCGCTCATCGTCGAGAGCGTTTTTAACTACTCAGGCCTCGGTATCCAGACCGTCAATGCCGCTACCAACGTCGACATTCCGACGGTCCTCGGAATTACTCTGTTGGCCACCATTTTGACGCTGACGGGCAACTTCCTTGCGGACATCTTGCTCGGTGTGGTGAATCCCCGCATTCGAATCCAGGGCCGGGCGAGCTAATGGCCATCCTCGGCGAGCCCGCACTGCTGTCTGACATTGTCGATCCATTCGGTCCCAAGGGTGAAGCGGTGGTCAGCGAAGCAATCGTGCCGATGTGGCGCCAACGCCTACGAATTTTCATGCACAACAAACTGGCCATCGCGTCGGTGGTGTATTTGGTCTTGGTCCTGCTGTTCTGTTACGTTGGCCCGCTTTTTTATCACACCAATCAGACCAATCAGGCGACCGCCCTGAGCGCGGTGTGGAACGCCCCTCCCTCCGCGTCACATTTGCTCGGAACAGACAGCTCGGGATTCGACGAGCTTGGACGCATCATGTACGGAGGCGAGTATTCGCTCACCTTGGGCATGTTGGCGGGCCTCATTACGATCTTGGTCGGCACGATCTACGGCATGGTGTCGGGGTTCGTCGGCGGCGTCGTTGACACGGTCATGATGCGCATCCTCGATGCCTTCCTTTCCATCCCGTACCTCTTCTTGCTCATCAGTCTCTTCACCATCTTTTCTCGCTCCACGTCGTTTCTCATCATCATCATCGGGATCACCGGATGGTGGGCGAACGCGCGCATCATCCGCGGCGACGCCCTTCTCATTAAGAAACTGGAATACACCCAAGCCGCGACGTCCATGGGGGCGAGTAAGTGGCACATTATCCGCCGCCACGTCTTTCCTAACTCGATCAGCAACATCGTCACCGTCGCCACATTCTCGGTGGCGGACGCCATCCTCTTCTTGTCGGCGCTCGGGTTCCTCGGTCTCGGTATCCTGCCGCCCCAGACTGACTGGGGCACCATGTTGCAGAACGGCACCGCCCAGATCTCGAACGGTTACTGGTGGGAGATCTACCCGCTGGCCCTGGTCTTCATTCTGGTCGTCGTCGCGATCAACTACATTGGCGACGCGCTGCGCGACACTTTCGAAGTTCGACTACTCGAGCGCTAACCGTTTGACGAGGACGAACTGGAGCTAAGGCTGACCGGTGTCTTCATCGGGAAGTGACAGGCCGCCTGCTGGGTCGCCGAGAACGGTTCGAGGAGAGGCTCCTCTGTCGCACATATCTCTTGCGCCTTCGGGCAACGGGTACGGAAGCGACAGCCCGAGGGTGGATTCACCGGGGAGGGAAGCTCTCCAGTTACCTGCAGACCGCGACGGCGTCGCGCCTCAACGGGGTCAGGTACCGGGACGACGTCAAGCAGACCTTGCGTGTACGGATGGGCCGGCGAGCGAAACACCGACTCCGCGTCACCGATCTCCACGATTTTGCCGAGATACATAACGGCGATCGTGTCCGCCATGTAATACACAACCGCCAGGTCGTGGCTCACCATCACGTACGAGAGGTTGTGCTCACGCTGGAGGTCCTTCATGAGGTTGAGGATCTGCGCCTGAACTGACACGTCGAGTGCGGAGACTGGTTCGTCGGCCACGATGAGGCGAGGATTCAGGGCGAGGGCGCGCGCGAATCCAATGCGCTGGCGCTGACCACCGGAAAACTCGTGGGGATATCGATCCGCGGCAAGATGGTCGAGGCCCACGGCGTCCAATAGTTCGTTCACGCGCGCTGCCTGCTGGGCCCGAGAGCCGTCGCGCTGCACCAACAGCGGCTCACCCAGGATCTGACCAACCTTCATGCGCGGGTTCAGCGACGAGTATGGGTCTTGGAACATCATCTGGCGGGCCCGATGATCGGCCTTCGTAGGGTGATAGCCCTTGGCTGAGACGATCTTGTCGTCGAAGTAGACAGCACCCGACGTCACGTGCTCAAGGCCTACGAGCATGCGCCCGATCGTCGTCTTGCCACATCCCGACTCCCCGACGAGTCCAAACGTCTCGCCTTCGTTGATCGTGAAGCTGACGTCCGAGACGGCGTGTACCGCACCTACCTTGTGTCGCACGAGCCCGGCCTTAATCGGGAACTCCTTCACCAGGTGCTCGACTCGGGCCAGTTCGACGTGCTGGCGAATAGCCGCGGCCGCGATCGTCACGGGCTGTACGACGACAGTCTCGAGGGGACCATCCACCGGGTGAAAGCACGCAAACGTGTGCGTCGCGGTGCCCGTGAGCGGCGGGTCTTGCTCACGGCACTTGTCGGTGGCGTAGCGACAGCGTGGCGCGAAGCGACAGGCCACGATGACCTTTGAGAGGTCCGGCGGCATGCCGGCGATCGACGTCAGCTTCTGCTTCGAGGCGGTCTCCAAGCTCGGCATGGAAGCCAGCAGCGCCTGGGTGTAGGGGTGGCGCATGTCGTGAAAGAGTTCGTCAGTTGGTGACTCTTCGGCTTTGCGACCGCCGTACATGACGACCACGCGGTCGGTGCGGCCCGCGATGACGCCCATATCGTGAGTGATCAGAAGGATCGCCATCTTCAGTTCCTGGCGCAAGTTGTCGAGAATGTCGAGAATCTGCGCCTGGATGGTCACGTCCAACGCCGTCGTCGGTTCGTCGGCGATCAGCAGCTTCGGCGAACAGGTGAGACCCATGGCGATGATGACGCGTTGGCGAAGACCACCCGACAGCTCGAACGGGTACTGGTCGAGACGCTCCGCCGGACGGGGCATATCCACCATTTCGAGAACCTCGAGCGCGCGCTTGCGCGCCTCCTCGTCGCTGGCGTCGCGGTGTATGCGCAGCCCCTCGCCGATCTGTCGACCGATCTTCATGGTGGGGTTCAGCGAACTCATCGGGTCCTGCGGAATCAACGCGACGTCGTTGCCGCGCTTGGACTGCATTTCCTTTTCCGAGAGACTCGCTAGGTCGACTCCGTCGAGCTCGACCGTTCCCGCCGAGATGTGACCATTCCCCGGCAGAAGCCGCATAATTGCGAGCCCGGTGGTCGTCTTGCCACAGCCTGACTCGCCCACAAGTCCGACGCATTCACCCGCGGCAATCTCGAGTGAGAAATCGTCAACCGCGGTAGCGAATGTGTTGCGAGTGGCGAACTGGACCTTCAGGTTTTTCACCGTGAGCAGCGACGACATAGATACGCAATCCTACTCTTTTTCAGGGTTTTCGTGGATGCGCGGGCTCCCCCGACAGGCCTTTCACGCGACCATTACGACGTCAGCCGCCAGGTCAATCGATGATGGCAACACGGGCCTTCGTCGACCAGTGCCGCGAGGTGATGCGGGACCCCGTAGCCCTTGTTGGCGTCCCACCCGTACACGGGATATTCGTCAGAGAGTCCGACCATGGTCCGATCTCGCTGCACCTTGGCGAGGACCGACGCGGCCGCGATTGTGGCGCTCAAGCTATCCCCCTTTATCAGTGTCGTGTGCGACAGAGTCGCGTAGCGAAGCTCCGGCGCGTCGTTGAACTGGTCTTCGAGTCGCAGCGGTGCGTCGAGCAAGTTGAACGGCCCGTCGATGAGCGCATGAGTAGGTATCACCTTCAACCCGTCGATCGCTCGCGTCGCCGCCACGGCGAGAGCGAGTCGTAGTCCCCAACGATCAATCTCCTCAGAGCTCGACGATCCGAGCGACCAGTCCGTCGCCCACCGTTCCAGAGGCTCGACCAGCGCCTCGCGCTCAGCGGGTGTCAACATCTTCGAGTCAGTGAGACCCTTTGGCGCACGCTTGGCGTGAGTGACGACGACTGCGCCAACGGTCAGCGGACCGGCAAGCGCTCCGCGACCGACCTCGTCGATGCCAACCACGATTTCCCCTCCGGCGACGAGGGCCCGCTCGTGGAAGAGAAGATTTGGCGCAGCGCGAGTCACCCCCAAATCGTACCGAGGCCCCACCGGCGTAGCATTCATCCCCATGCCCGCGAGTAAAGAAATCTTCGTCATTCCGATAAAGCGCTTCGACGTGGCGAAAGAGCGTCTACGCCGCGGCGGCATCGACGACGTGACCGGTCTCGCACGTGATCTCGCCGCGGGGGTGATTCGACAGTGCTCGCCGCGTCACGTTGTTGTGCTGAGCGAGTCGGACGACGTCACCACGTTCGCACACGAGCTCGGAGCAGAGGTTCTCGAGTCAGATGCGTCGAACCTGAATGAAGCCGTCCAGGGTGCCTACGAACACCTTGGTGAACGTTGTGAGCGAATCATTGTCGTTCATGGTGACCTTCAAGAACCGGAGGGCCTCGGCGACTTTCACCCGGAGGCGGGCGTCACGATTGTCACGGACTATCTCTCACGCGGCACCAACGTGCTCGTCGTACCCACCGGGCTCGATTTCCACTTTCACTATGGCGAGAATTCCGCCCAGCTTCATCAGGTGGAAGCCGAGCGACTCAAGGTCGTCTGGCGACTCATCACGGATAGTCCCTGGCGCTTTGACGTCGACGAACCTAGCGATGTGAAACGCCCGTAGACGGCACTCGAGGGGGTCTTTCGACCCCCTCGACTACATACTCTCGAAAAGAGAGTTCGTTACGCCTTCTTTGCTGCAGCACGCTTCTTGGCCGGAGCCTTCTTCGCGGCAGGACGCTTCTTGGCGGCCTTCTTTGCAGCAGGACGCTTCTTGGCGGCCTTCTTTGCAGCAGGACGCTTCTTCGCGGCCTTCTTCGCAGCAGGACGCTTCTTCGCGGCCTTCTTCGCAGCAGGACGCTTCTTGGCCGGAGCCTTCTTGGCTGCGGCCTTCTTCTTGGCCGGGGCCTTCTTGGCCGGAGCCTTCTTCTTCGCGGCTGGTGCCACTTTCCCTCCTTGGGACTCAACGTTGAATCAAATTGGGACCCTGAAGCACCGAGTGGTGTTCCTACCGCTAGTCACCGCATTGATATCTCATGTACTCGGCCATGTGCCACCCAGTCTCACGACTGTACGGCGACTGATCGCAGTGCACGGTTCTTCGCGGACGAGCGTTTTTCACTGCGTTGCAAGCAACGCGAGGAACAACGTAGACCTCCTCCGCAGAAGGACATCTAAAAGTTCAGTCGTTATTCACACCAATGTCAAGCATTTCGAAGTTTTTTACGACCGATGGTCTCACGTGCATTCGACGCATCACATCTATTTAGGACGAGGTGCACACGGTGATGCAACGAGTGGACACGAACGTTCAACACTCGTGTTAGGTCCAACGCGCAGTGGAAAGACGACATCGATCATCATTCCGAATCTCCTGATGACAACTGATTCTTGCGTGGTCACTTCAACGAAGAATGATGTCGTGTCGTTGATGGCACACGCACGCAATGACGGTGCGATGTTGCTCTTCGATCCATCAGGAACGGTCGCAACGCCACGCGGAGTGCATCGAATCGGATATTCACCTCTAAGACAATCTTCAACTTGGGATGGGGCTGTTTTGGCTGCGCGGAGCCTTCTCGACGTCGCGAGACGAGGGCGAGGAGAGAGAAGTGACGACCATTGGACTGAGCGCGCGGGTGCATTGGTAGCTCCGTTGATGCACGCGTGCGCACTGCGCGACGAGTCATTGGGTCAACTTGCGTCGCGTGTCGATGAGAGAAGATGCGACGATCTCGTGCACGAACTGACGGAGCGTCACGGTGAGCATCACCCCGCGGTTTCGCTCTTACACGGCGTCCTCGCGACTGAGGAACGCGAGCGCTCGAGCATCTGGTCAACAACCGCCGGTCTCTTTGCGGGAGTTCGCACCGAGGCGGCGCGCGCGTCGGCGCGTGAGGCACCTCTCGATGTGGGCGAGTTCCTGCGCGGACCCCACCAACTCCACATCGTGGCTCCCAGTCGTCATCAAGCCGTCTCCATTCCTTTGGTGGTCGGTCTCATAGAAGAGCTCGTCCACGCCACCTACGACCGACACCATGAGGGCGCAAAACTTATGCTCGCCTTGGACGAACTCGCGAACGTGGCCCCCCTGCCGCGCCTCGCCAGCATCGTTTCCGAGGGCGGCGGCCAAGGAGTGCTGACCCTCGCCTGTCTTCAAGATCTGTCCCAGGCGCGCGCTCGCTGGGGCACATCGGCCGAAGGGTTCTTATCGCTTTTTCCGACAACGCTGATCCTCGGAGGAATCGCCGATCGCGCCACCCTGGAAACCTTTCGCCATCTCGCTGGGCGAGAGATGACCCCCTCGCCCAGCGTGCAACGCGACGTGAAAGGACGGGCCGTGGGCCACTCGGTGAGCTGGGTGGAGCGAGATCGCGTGAGCATGAGCGAAGTCGCTCAGGGTCGCGAGGGTCACGCGCTCGGGCTCGACGCGCAAAATCGCCTCCGCTGGGTCCAACTCACGCCCGCCTATAGCGACCCGCGCTTTCAGCCCTACCTGGAACGTCCGCCTCGCGAGCGCGAGTTCTCGATCGAACGTTCGCGCCATTCCGCGAACTGAACACGTTCGAGCGGACGCGGGCCGTGCTCTCGCACAACGTTGATCATGCGCGCGTCGCGCACCGGAATCGTCGGCTCGTACACGCCACCGCGGGCTCGAAGACTCGGAAAGATCTCATCCACTTGGCGAGTCAGTTCGCCGGGATCTTGACCGAATGGGGCCGCATCGGCCCACGCGGCGATCACGTGTCGACGGGCTACGTCGTCTCGACCGTCCAGAGCGCCCGCGAAGCGGTGCTCGTCTAAGGCGTTGCGCGAGCGAGAAGTTACCGGCACAACACCGAGGGACTCGAAGCGAGTGAGGTCACTCGACCACGAGCGCACGGTCTCGTCGCGACTCCAGGTGAGTTTCTCGCCTCGATCACGATGGTGCCCCGACCACAACGCTCGATACCCTTCGTCGAGGCCCGCGACCCGCTCGATGCCTTCGAACGATCTCCACGCATCCCACGGCGTGCGCGACGCCAATTCGTGACGCAAGGATGCTCGATAGAGCGCATCGGCGGCGCGCGCGTGAGCGAAGAGGACCCGCGAGTCGAGAACGTTCGAGTGACCCGACGGTCGCGACCCGACCAGGACGTGGTCGTGCAAGTGGGGTTCGCCGTGACGATTGACGCCGTGAGTGAAGGCGACGACGCCCTCCCATTTGGCTGGGTCCTCACGATCGCGACCGTTGCGCCGATCGCGCACCACCACGGCGCGATCTTCGAAGTAGTCAATGGCCGCGCGCACCGACGCGCGATGGGCAGCGATGACGCCAGCACCCTGGCTCGGGTCGATGGCGAGAAGTATGGAGATGGGGCGCGGCGCGGCGACAATAAGGTCGTAGCCCACAACCTTCGATCGTTCGCTCGTCATCAAGACGCGCGACACGTCGCGTGGATCGCTCGTCTCACCCTCTCCGCGGAGCCACCATCCTGGTCCCCCACCGCGCAGTCCCTCGAGCTCGAGAGCTGAGTCCCGCGTGAAGTACGTGACGTCGTTCGAGCGACGCGGCATGAGACGAATCACGACTACCCCTTTCGGGGCCCAACGGTCGCCTACAACTGTGCGGCGATTTGGCGCGCCAGGTCGTGCCCGGCCAGCGCGTACTCTTTCGTCGCTACGACCGCACCAGGTCCCGCGCGCAACATGAGGTAGTCAAGGAACCGTCCCTCGCTAACACGGAACTTGACGGCGTGGCGACCGTCGTCCAGAGTCCGCCACACGGCTCCGGGGAGCGGCTCAAAGAGCCAGCGAATGTGTGACTCCATCACGACGACCACTTCGTCGCCCTCTTCGCCCACCTGCGTCAACCAGTTCGACACGGGGTCCTTTGGTCGCTCGGGCGCCGGTGACGTCGCGAGCACGTCGTTGATGCGGTCCACTCGGAACGTTCGCCATGCCTCGCGTGACAGGCAATAGGCGCGCACATAGGTGTGTCCATTGAGGACTTTCAACTCGCGCGGCTCGATGGCGCGCGTGCGCGACTCGTCACTCTCACCGGAGGTGTAGTCGATCTTGATTTGCGAGTGAGTCTCGATGGCCCGCTCCACCTGACCCAACAGGGACTCATTCGTGGCCATCTCGACCTGAACGGGCACACTGGTCGTGCGTTCAATCTTTTCAATCGCGGAAAAGAGAGCGGGGTCGGCGTAGATCCGCGACGCCTCACGCAGGGCGATGTTGAGTTCAAAGAGGTCGCGCCACATGAAGGGAGACGGGTCTTCGGCGCCCTCGGGCAGGTCTGAGAAGTCCGCGCGATACAGCGAATCGTCGTTCTCTTCGTCGTCCCAGTCGTCGCACTCCTTGATGACGTGGGCCGGGAATCGATCAGTCCCGTCCATCATTTCGGCCATGGGCTCGAGCGAAACGAGGCGGTCCATGATGAGGCGAACATGTTCCGGCGAGAGTGAGTACCGCCGCGACAGTTCGCTGATGCGAAGGCCGTCGTCACTGGCGTAGACCGCGTGCAGCAGTTGCAAGGTCTGGCCGAGAACGTCGTTCGCCGGCGCCACGTCAAAGGACAAGGACTTGGTAGCGGGGACGTCGCCTCGATTGACCCCGCGCAGCCAGTCGGCGAGCTCGCTCTTTAGGGATTTGGGCGACTGCAAGCGCACACGATCGGCTCCGTCGAGCACGAAGCGCAGGGCCGCGCGGGGACTTTCAAAGGTCATACCCACTTCCACCGCGCCGTTCTTCTTAGCGACGGCCACCGCTTCGGGGTATTGACGTTCGAGGAGGTGGGCGTAGTCCTCGTTCGTGGCGACCACGACGTCAAAGGGACGAGGCGATCTCGTGAACTCTGGTCGCCAGGCGCGCGCGATCTCGACGTCCTCATCGGATACCTCGAACGCTTCCGGGCGAACCTCGGGCATTGAGGTCATACGCGTGAAGCGGTAGCCCTTAATTTCGCGAGTCTCCTGCACTCGAGCGACCAAGTAGCTGGCGCCGTTGAAGACGTCGATGACGAGTGGCTCGACGACGCGCTCCTTATTGACCGCCGAAAGATAATCGAAAGAGAGGGCGCGGCGAAGGTTGAGCGCCCGCAGAACCGGCGTGTAGTAATTCGACGCTTCAAGACCGCCATCGCTTGCGGCCACGTCGTTGAAGACGCTGAACGCTCCTGACTTGCCAAATCCGCAGAAACGAAGAGCCATCGTGACGACGCGCTCTTCTTCGCGAGTGAAGTAAATAGGTGGGGCGTACCCGCTCGCCGGGTTGATCTTGTAGCCCACGGAACCGTCGTCGTTGGGAGTGGTTTCGATGGCGAAGCCCAACTCGCGTATGCGGGCCTTGTCGCGTTCGAACTTCTGGCGCACCGTGGACTCGGTGCCCTCGTAGGCGCGAATCTTGCGCGGTCCTTTCGCGGCCACAGGGTATTCGTCGATCGTCAGTTCGCGAAGTATCTCTTCTTGGGTCAGCGCGCCGTACTGCCAGGCGCGTTGCAGCAGCAACACCAAAGCCACGAGCCGCTCACGACTCTGCTCTACGCCGCCTCGAATGGTACTCATCGATCTCCCGTTTTCACTTGCCACGAGAGTAGCGGCGCGCGACGCTTACGCCCCGACGACACCGTTGGTGGAAGGCTCCTCGCGACGCCACGTACCGGAACGGCCGCCCGACTTTTCCCACAGTGCAATGTGATCAATCGTCATCGTTCGATCGCTCGACTTGCACATGTCGTAGATGGTGAGTGCCGCGACCGTGACGGCCGTCAACGCTTCCATCTCGACACCGGTACGGTCAATGGTGTCAACACCCGCCTCGAGATCAATGTACGTATCGCCAATGGTGAAATTCACGTACACGTTGCCCACCAAAACGGGGTGGGCCATCGGCAGCAGCGACGACGCTCGCTTGGCCGCCTGTATTCCCGCCACCCGCGCCGTCGCCAGAACGTCACCCTTGTTGAAGGTATTGGCCGCGACGGCGGCTGTGGTGGAGCCGAGCATCGTCACCCGGCCCCTCGCGAGAGCCCGGCGAGCGCTGACCTCAGAAGGGCCCACCTCGCGCGGGAACGCGGCACCCGCAGGCCCGCCACGTCGTAGTTGGTGGAAGTCGTCCACCGCGCAATGCTATGCCACGGGCAGAGACGCATAGTTGGCCCGGTACACTGCTCTGATCAGTGTGTCTGTCCGGAGTCTGTGATGCCAACCTACGAATATGAGTGCCAGCAGTGCCACGAGCGCGTAGAGGCCGTTCAAAAGTTCACTGACGCCTCCCTCACCGTCTGCCCGCTGTGCGGAGGCGAACTGCGCAAGGTCTTCTCTGCCGTAGGGATCGTCTTTAAGGGCAGCGGGTTCTATAAGAACGACAGTCGAGGTACCAAGTCCGAGTCGTCAGCACCGGCCAAAACCGAGGCTGCAGCGTCATCAGCGACTCCCTCCACTCCAGCAAGCTCGACAACGACCGCCGCGCCCAGCACTCCTTCGACATCCTCGTCAAGTTCGTCCTCCGACTAGAAGATTTTCTCAACCTTTGGCACGGGCGTGGTAGCGGCTACGCATCATTCTTCTCCCGCGGCGATAAAGGCACCGGTAGGCTGGTTTCTGTGATCCTGCCGTCGATCGAAACGCCCGCCGATCTCCAACCGCTCTCCTATCACCAGTTACAAAAACTTAGTGATGAGATCCGTGAGTTCATTATCGCCAACGTCACCAAGACCGGCGGTCACCTCGGCTCAAACTTGGGCGTCGTCGAACTCACGATCGCCCTGCATCGAGTCTTCGACTCGCCCAAGGACATCCTGCTATGGGATACCGGCCATCAGGCCTACGTCCACAAACTCCTCACTGGTCGGCGATACGGCTTCAAGAATCTTCGCCAACGTGGCGGCCTCTCGGGCTACCCGAACCGATCTGAAAGCCAGCACGACTGGATCGAGTCGAGTCACGCGTCTACGGCGCTCTCCTACGCACACGGCCTGTCCGTCGCCCTGCAGCAGCGCCAAGAGCTCATCGGCCACGGCGGCAAGCGCCACGTAGTCGCCGTCGTCGGTGACGGTTCGCTCACCGGCGGCATGGCCTACGAGGCACTCAACAACCTCGGACACTCCAATCAGCGCGTCGTCATTATCTTGAACGACAACGGCCGCAGTTACGCTCCCACCGTCTCGAAGTTGTCCGAGTCGCTCACGTCACTGCGACTCAACCGCACCTACCTCACCTTTCGCGAACGCCTTCGTCGCCTGGTCCCGCGTCTGCCGCGCGTCGGAAAGGCCGCGTACTACGGCATCGACGGGCTTTCAAACGTGGTGCGTGAAATCGTGACGCCACACACCTTCTTCGAGAATCTTGGCGTCCGCTACGTCGGTCCTATCGACGGACACAACATTGAAGCAATGGAGACCGCGTTTCGTAGTGCTGCCGAATGGGATGGCCCCATTGTCGTGCACACCCTGACGCAAAAGGGTCGCGGTTACGAACCGGCCATGAATGACGACCTCAAGCTTCACGACTACAAGCTGCCTGCGTCGCAGCTAGCCAACACCCCGGCGGCGTCGTTTGTTGAAGTCTTTTCTGAGTCGCTCGTGAAGGTTGCTGCGGTCGACGATCGCATCGTCGCCCTGACCGCGGCCATGGCGGGGCCTACCGGTCTGCTCGAGTTCCAACAGCGCTATCCCGATCGCTTCTTCGACGTGGGGATCGCCGAGCAGCACGCCGTCACTGCCGCGGCGGGAATGGCGATGGGCGGGCTCAAGCCGATCGTCGCCATGTACTCCACATTTTTCTCGCGAGCCTTTGACCAGGCCCATCTTGACGTCGGTCTCTTGGATCTCCCCGTGGTCTTCGTCTTTAAGAGTGCGGGCATCACCGGTGATGACGGACCGAGCCACCACGGGCTACTCGACATCGCGCTCTGTCTGGCCATTCCCAATATGACCGTCTTTGCGCCGTCAACGGCCGATGAGATTCCAGTGATGCTCGACACGGCTCTGTCGCTGTCGTCGCCCACGGCGATTCGTTACCCCAAGACCGACTCTCAGCCGTTTGACGGCCGCGTCGGCGAAGGTCTTGAGGCCCGCCGGGTAGTGAAAGGCGACGGATCGCTCTGCGTATTGGCCGTCGGGAAGATGGCACCGAATGCCTACGCCGCGTTAGAGCTCATGGGGGCTGACGCCTCACGCGTCACTCTCTACGACGTGCGCGTCCTACCGCCCGATCCACGAATGATTGACGACGCCTGCAGTCACGAGCGCATCATCACGGTTGAAGACGCCACGCGCCATGGTGGGGCTGGCACTTTGATGGTCTCGGCGATTCGCTCGCGGGCGCAAGAGCTCGGCCAACTGCATCCCACCACGCGCATTCTTGGCACCCCGCGCGTCTACTTAGAGCACCACAAGCCCGACGCCCTCTTGGCGGAACTTGGACTCGACCCCGAGGGCCTGGCCGGAGCATTTACGCGACTACTCGAGGGCAAGCCGGAATTTCCACCGGCCTTTCGCGAGGCACCGCGACCGAACTATTCCTAATAGGTCGCCCCATACACTGCAGCGATGACGTTTGAGATTGACAAGAGCGATGATCAGTGGCGGAACGAACTGTCCAGCGATCGCTACGCGGTTCTGCGCAAGGCCGCCACGGAAGCGCCCTTCAGCGGCTCACTATTGCACGTTGACGCCGATGGCGTCTTTAGTTGCGGCGGATGCCAACAGGTGCTTTTTACGAGCGCCCAAAAGTTTGACTCGGGCTGCGGATGGCCGAGCTTTGACGCGTGCGAACCAGGGACGATCATTGAACGAGTCGACAAGTCGCTCTTTCGTGAACGCACCGAGATCCTCTGCTCGCAGTGCGGCGGTCACCTCGGTCACGTCTTCAACGACGGGCCGACACCGAGCGGACTGCGCTACTGCGTGAACTCTCTCGCCATCGACTTCGACGAGAAGAACTAAACGTCGAGGAAGCGACGAATCGCAATCGCCGAGCCGACCGAACCGATCAACACTCCTACGACCAGCACTACCGTGACCGTGCCGTAGAGGGCGGATGAGTTGAGCGCAAACTCGTTGTGCAACGGATACCAGATCTTGAGCGCGCTGACCACTACGACGGCAACCGCCGAGCCGAGAAGGCCCTGGACGAAGCCTTCGGTGATATAGGGAACCCGAATAAACCAGTTCGTCGCCCCGACGAGCTTCATCACCGAGACTTCTCTGCGTCGCGAGAAGATCGCCATACGAATGGTGTTGAGGATCAAGACCAACGCGCTCAATAGCAAGACGGCGGCCAGTGCCAGAAAGACAATCTGCAAGACGCTGATCACCTTGTCCATCGAGCGAATCTGCTGATTCGGTCCCGTTACCGCGTAAATGTAGGGCTGGTGCTCGAACGTGGACTCGACGACGAACGTGTCCGACGGCACCACGGGAACGCACTCAAACGAGGACGGCACTGACGACGTCTTCAGAACCTGGGACTCGGCGAGCGGCAAGATGTTCTTCGCCTGTTGAAGATCCTCGGCTTGGGTTTTATAGATGCAGTTCTTTACAATGGGCATGCCCTTGAGCTGACTGGCCACGCTCGAGATCTCGTTCGTCGACGCCTGGGGTTGCATCCAGACCGTCACGCGCGTCCCCTGTTGCCACTCGACCGAGGCCTGCGCGGCACTCTGCTTGATCAACAAGGCCGCTCCCACGAGGGACAATGAGACCGCCACGGTCAGGATCGCCGCGATCGTCATCATCCGGTTTCGCCATAAGTTGCCGAATGTCTCTTTGAACGCGTAACGGAAATAGACGCGCATTAGATCGCTACGCCTTCGTCGATGCCGTAGACGCCGCGAACTTGGTCGCGGATCATCTCACCCTTATCAAGTTCGATGACACGCCGGCGCATGCGGTCGACGAGAGTCTTGTCGTGGGTCGCCATGACGACCGTGGTGCCGGTGCGGTTGATGCGCTCGAGCAACGCCATGATCGATTCGGAGTTCGAAGGGTCGAGGTTTCCGGTGGGCTCGTCGGCCAGAAGAATCAAGGGACGATTCACGAAAGCGCGCGCCACGGCGACGCGCTGCTGTTCACCACCGGAGAGTTCGTGGGGGCGGTTCTTCGACTTATCAGTAAGACCCACCAACTCCAGAATCTGAGGAACCTGGGACTCAACCGTCGAGCGTGGGCGACCGATGACTTCCAGGGCGAAGGCGACATTTTCGAAGACGCTCTTATTGGGCAACAAGCGAAAGTCCTGAAAGACGCAGCCGATATTTCTGCGTAGATACGGCACGCGCCACTTGGGGAGGTCGCCGATGTCGCGCCCGGCTTCGAGAATGCGACCCTTGTCAGGGTGCTCTTCTCGCAGCAAGAGACGCAAGAACGTGGTCTTTCCCGAACCCGACGCCCCGACGAGGAAAACGAATTCGCCCTTTTCGATGTCGAGGGAGATGTCCTTCAGAGCGGGGGTGCCGTTCTTGTAAGTCTTGGAGACGTTTTCGAATCGAATCACGGCTTCACCCCCTCGGGATTATCGAATAGATGTGCAATTTTCGGGCACAGCGGCACGACCATTCTACTGAAGTCGCCTCGTCTACTTGCTCCATCAAACACCAGCAATTGAAGTAACTCGAAACTTTTATGACGCCGAACGCTGACGGCGAAGTTCGGCTTCCATAAAACCGTCGAGGTCCCCGTCGAGCACGGCGTCAACGTTTCCGGTTTCGTAGTCACTGCGATGATCTTTCACAAGCTGATAGGGCGCTTGAACGTAACTGCGTATCTGCGAGCCCCACGCGTTGTCGGAGCGATTACCGCTCAGCGCATCCATCTCCGCCTGACGTTGTGCGCGAGCGCGCTCGGAGAGTTTGGCTTCGAGGATCTGCATGGCACGTGCTCGATTTTGGTGCTGTGATCGCTCGTTCTGGCAGGTGACCACAATGTTGGTCGGAAGGTGCGTGATGCGTATGGCCGAGTCGGTCTTATTGATGTGCTGTCCTCCGGCTCCCGACGAGCGAAAAGTGTCGACGCGCAGATCTTTCTCGTCAATCTCGACTTCTCCGGCGTTGTCGTTGAGCAGTGGCGTGACGTCAAGGCTGGCGAAGCTGGTTTGACGTCGTGCCTGTGAGTCGAATGGGCTGATGCGCACCAGTCGATGCACGCCGCGTTCGGCCGACAGCCATCCGTACGCGAAGCGACCCTTCACGATGAATGTCGACGACAAGAGACCGGCTTCTTGACCTTCGGTCGCTTCATCGATTTCGACACCGAACCCGCGACGCTCGGCCCAGCGTGAGTACATCCGAAGCAACATCTCGGTCCAGTCTTGTGCGTCGGTACCTCCGGCCCCGGCATGCAGTTCGACAATCGCGTCGTTCTCGTCGTAGGTCCCACTGAAGAGGCTCTGTATCTCGAGCGCGGCGATGTCGCGACTCACCGCCTCAACGGCGCTCGTGAGTTCCGCGAACGTCGCAGCGTCGGGTTCACCGGTGTCGAGTGATTCGCGCGCGAACTCGGATAAGACCACGGCGTCATCGAGTTCACTGCGCAGCGCATCAAACGCATCGAGGTCGTTGCTGAGACGGCCCAACTCAGTCGTCACTTCGCGAGCATTGTCCTGATCGTCCCAAAGATTGGGGTCAGCGGCCAGTTCGTAGAGCAGGGCGTGACGTGCTCGACTGGCATCAATCTTCAAGTATTCGCGCGCCGCATCCCACCTGGACTCGAGCTCTTCGATCGTGGCCAGGGCGAGGCGTAGGGCGTTTTCTGCCTTAGGGTCGGCCATGGCACTGCTTGAATTTGCGCTTCGAGCCGCACCAGCAGGGATCGTTTCGCCCCAACTTCTCGTGTGACGTCGTCGTCGATGCCGCCGGCGTCGGTGCTGACGGAGCGGCATGTACGTGAGCCGGCAGTTCCGTGGCGCCCGGTGCAACTTCGTTCGCGTTGGTCAGCGCACCCTCGAGACCTTCATCGAGCGTGCTTTCTTCGATCGCCGCGGCGGCAGTCGCTTCCACGTGGGTGATGTAGCGCACGTAGTCGATGTCGACGGACTCGAGGAGGCGCTCGAACATCAAGTACCCCTCTTTCTGCCACGCCGTGAGGGGGTCCTGTTGGGCGGTCTGGCGAAGATGGATGCCGTCGCGCAGGTAGTCCATGTCAGAGAGGTGGTCGCGCCAGCGCTGGTCGAGGATCTGCAACATGATGTCGCGCTCAATCTCTTTGGCGGTGTCGAGGCCGCCCGGGTAGTTCTCCGACTTCTTCTCGTACTGACCAACCGCTTCGTCGACGACGAGTGCGCCAATCTCCTCTGCGTCGGTGTAGGCGCTCAGATCATCGACGGTCTGCTCGGTCGGGTAGTAGGACTGCAGGTCCAGCACCAGAGCGTTGAGGTCCCATTCCTCGGCGAAACCGAGTCCCACGTGAGCCGCCACTGTATCGGCGAGGCGTTCTTCGATGAGCTCGATCGTGGCGTCGTGAATGTCCTCGCCGTCGATGACCTGCTGGCGGCGCTTGTAGATGACCTTGCGCTGCTCGTTCATCACTTCGTCGTACTTGAGGACGTCTTTGCGGATTTCGGCGTTGCGCGCCTCAACGGTGTTCTGGGCGCGTTCGATGGCTTTCGATACCATCTTCGCCTCGATGGCCTCTTCTTCGGGCATCGCTCGGTCCATCACCCACGACACGGCTCCGGTCGCGAATAGTCGAAGCAGTTCGTCCTCAAGGGAGAGGTAGAACCGGCTCTCACCGGGGTCGCCCTGACGTCCCGAGCGTCCGCGCAACTGATTGTCGATGCGTCGCGAGTCGTGGCGCTCGGTGCCGAGCACGTACAGTCCCCCAGCGGCGCGAACCTCGTCGCCTTCCGCTTGAGTGATCGGCTTCCACTTTTTGAGGCCAGCTTGGTAAGCCGCCTCGTATTCTTCGGTACCGGGTGTGAACCCTTGGCCCACGGCTTCGCGCGCGGCGAGTCCTTCGAAGTTGCCACCGAGGATCACGTCAACGCCTCGACCGGCCATGTTGGTCGCGACGGTGACCGCACCCTTACGGCCGGCCTGGGCGACGATGTCTGCTTCACGAAAGTGTTGTTTCGCGTTCAGCACCTCGTGGGCAATACCGGCCTTGGAGAGTTCGCGCGACAACAGTTCGGACTTTTCCACGGACGCCGTACCGAGGAGGATGGGCTGGCCGCTGTCGGAGCGCTCGTGCACATCTTCGACAATCGCGGCGAACTTGGCCGCTTCCGTCTTATAAATAAGGTCCGGCTGGTCTTGACGAATGGCGGGCTGGTTGGTAGGAATCGGCACGACGGACAGGCCGTACGTGTTGCCGAACTCGGCGGCCTCGGTCTCCGCGGTACCAGTCATGCCGGCCAACTTCTCATAGAGCCGGAAGTAGTTCTGCAGGGTGACAGTGGCCCAGGTGTGGTTCTCTTCTTGGATCCGCACCCGCTCTTTGGCCTCGACCGCTTGGTGCAGTCCGTCGCTCCAGCGACGACCCTCGAGGGTGCGTCCGGTGAACTCGTCGACGATCTTTATCTCTCCCGAGTCGACCAGATAGTCCTTGTCACGGTGGAAGAGTTCCTTCGCGCGAAGCGCCTGGCCCAGCTGATGGACGTAGTTGGTCGCGACCGCGTCGTAAAGGTTGGTGACGCCTAGTTGGCGCTCCACCTTTTCGATACCGGCTTCAGTCGGGATCACGGTCTTCTTCTCTTCGTCGACTTCGTAGTCCGTATCGCGCGTAAGAGCCCTCGCAATCGAGGCGAACTGGTAGTAGAGCTTCGTGACGTCCGACGCCGGACCCGAGATGATGAGCGGGGTACGCGCTTCGTCAATCAAAATAGAGTCGACTTCGTCGACAATGGCGAAATGGTGACCGCGCTGGACCATGTGCTCGCTGCGACGCGCCATGTTGTCGCGTAGGTAGTCGAAGCCGAATTCGGTGTTCGTACCGTAGGTGACGTCAGCGGCGTAGGCCGCGCGCTTGTCGTCAAAGTCCTGCAGGTCCGGCCCCACTCGACCAACGGTGATGCCGAGGAAGCGGTGCAGCTGACCCATCCAGTTGGCGTCACGAGTGGCGAGGTAGTCGTTTACCGTCACCACGTGCACGCCTTCGCCGGCCAGAGCGTTCAGATAGACCGGCAGGGTCGACACCAGCGTCTTACCCTCGCCAGTCTTCATTTCTGCGATCCAGCCAAAGTGCAGAGCCATCCCGCCCATGAGCTGAACGTCATAGTGGCGCTGGCCCAAGACACGCGTGGCCGCCTCACGCACCACGGCGAAGGCTTCAATCAAGAGGTCGTCGAGGGTTTCACCTTCTTCGAGGCGGGCGCGAAACTCGTCAGTTTTTGCCCGCAGCTCGGCGTCACTGAGGGCAGCCGTCTCCTCCGCGAGGTCGTTGATCGGACCCACCAGCTCGGCGAGTTGGCGCACGCGCTTGCCCTCGCCAGCCTTCAAAATCTTCTGAAATACGCTCATGTCGTGTTTTACCCTACCGGTCCAAGCGACTAAATAAGAGGGCTACGAGCGCTGACCTGGTCTTTGACCCCACACTCGCCTGCGGCGGTGTCCCGTGCGCACTCCGGGCAGCTTTCGCTCTCTCGGGGTGTTCTCGCACACTTCACCGGCTCCCTCGCTGACCACGATGATCAGTGAGGGGCAGGACTTACTTCTAAACCGCGCCATGCTCAGCGTCGACAAGACGCCTTACGTGGATCGTTTCGCCCGCGACTGGCATCGACTTTCAACCACAGACCACTCGCAGCCCTTGGAACCAGTCTACGCCCGGGCGGCCCTAGATCTTCGGGCGCGCCACGAGAACGAGGGCCAGACGCACGCTGAGCACCACGCTTGCGAGCGGAACCAAAAGTCGGCGCCAGCCCCGGGCGGTTTGAATCTCAAAGCGCATGGCGCTCTTGTGGTGGGCGATCACCATCTCGCGCGATACTCGGGCGCGTGAAACCCCCTCGACGTGGGTAACGACCGCGTCGGAGGAGGCCGTGACTCGATACCCGCGCTCGCGAAGGGCCCAGCAGAGGGCCATATCTTCGGCGAACATGAAGTATCGCTCGTCGAACCCGCCCACCTCTTCGAACGCGGCGCGGCGCACCATGAAGCACGCGCCCGACACCCAGTCGACACTGCCGTCCGACCGCGTTGAACGATAACGCTTCGTCGCGGGATTGTTCGGCCAGATCGGCGCGAGAATCGCGTGCAATCCAGCAAGCACGACGTTCGGGAATACCCTCATCGAGGGGTAGACCGTGCCGTCGGGTCGCAGAATCGTCGGACCCACGAGAGCGACGTCGCGATGGTGATCGAGGTATTCCATGAGCGCTTGCACCGCGCCGTCGTGCACCACGACGTCGGGATTCGATACCAGCACGTACGGTGTGGCGCGGGCCGCGGCGACCCCGCGATTGACACCACGCCCGTAGCCGAGGTTGACGCCGGGCGAGACCAACACCACGTCATGGTCCAACAGGGCCGCCGGCACAGATCCGATCTCACCGTTCTCCACGACGACAACTTGTGAGACGTCATTATCGAAGAGGGAATCCACGCACTCGATCAGAAACTGATCGGCGTGATAGTCCACGACGACCGCGACCACGTCGTTCGTGACTTCGCTCACGAGGACTCTCCGAGTCGCGCACGGTCAATAACGAGGCGCTCAACGCCGTCACGCCACGGAGGAAGCGCTGACCACGACGAGGCGAACTTCTCCGTGTTGAGGTCGCTCCTCGCCGGGCGTGTCGCTACCTGTGAACCCGCCAATTCACTCGAAGGAATCGGGGTCGCGAAATCCTCACCCCGGTTGAGCAGTTCTCCGACGTACGCCGCGATCGCGAACCAGGTCGTCGCGCCGGAGTTCGCCACGTGCCACACTCCCCCGGGTCGCGCGCGCACCAAGGTCACCAGCGAGCGCGCCAGATCACTGGACGTGGTGACGGTACCCATCTGATCGTCAACGAAGCGTACGTTGGCCCCACTTAGCGCTCGATCGGCAATCGCGTGCACGACGTTCTTACCTCGCACGCCCATCACCCACGACGTGCGCACGATCGTGTCGTCGTCGGCGCAGTGCAGTTCACCTTCGCGCTTGGAAGCTCCATAGACGTTCAGGGGGTGAGCGTCGTCGTACTCCACGTACGCTTCACCCTTCTTTCCGTCGAAGACGTAATCGGTTGAGATGGTAATGAGGTGTGCCCCCACCTCGTGGGCCGCGATGGACATATTGAGCGTCCCTTGTTCGTTCACGTTGAAGCAGGCATCGCTGTCACCTTCCGCGCGATCGACGGCCGTGTATGCGGCCAAGTGCACGATGACGTCTGGTCGGACATCGCGCGCGGTTGCCACCACCGCGTCGCGATCAGTGACGTCGAGTTCGCTGCGCGCGAAACCTGCTGGTTCGAACTCACCCTCGCTCACCGGAAGCGAATCGGGTTGAAACGTCGCGTCGCCACCGGGTGGCGTCACGCCGCGGAGTACGTCGATTAGATCGACCCCCACCTGTCCTGCGGCACCCGTCAACAGCACGCGAGTCGATTGACTCATCGCTGCTCCACCTGCGCGCGCACGTGAACCACGTCGCCGACGGCAAACGTCCGTACGTCGCCGTCAACCTGTACCAACAAGCGTCCCTCATCGTCGACGCCCGTGGCGAGACCCTCTACGACATGGTCCGACTGCTCGACGCGAACCTGTTGACCAATGGTGGCGAGAGCTCTCACGTACTCGTCACGTAGCGCAGCTCTCCCGCGTGCGTTGTCAAGCAACGCGCGACGAGAGTCGATCTCCTCGAGAAGTATGTCGAGCAACGCGCGCGGCACGATCGTGAGACCGGTCTGCGCACGCACCGACGTGCCCGCACTCTCTTCGGGGCCGTCGTAGGTCAAGTTCACGCCGATGCCCACGACGACGACAAGCCCGTCATCGCTCGCGACAATTTCGGCGAGCAGACCTGCCAGCTTGTCGGTGCCAACGACCAGATCATTCGGCCACTTCAGCGCCGCGCGCAGCCCGCTCAGTTTTTCAAGCGCGCTGCGAGCGCTGAGCGCCACGAGGGCGACCACGAGTTGCAACTGTGTCGGCTCGAGAGCGGGCCGAAAGAGAATTGAGCACAGCAGCGACGATCTCGCGGGCGCTTCCCACCGCCGATCCATTCGCCCGCGCCCAGCTGTCTGAAAATCGGCCAGGGCGACCAGTCCCTCGGGCTCGCGCGAATGTTCTTTGACGTACGTATTGGTCGAATCAATCTCGTTGAAGTGCTCAACGCGCCAAACGTAAGGGGTCACGGCAAAACATTAGGGTTTAAAGGCGGGTGGTAGAAAAAGACAGGCTTACGACGGAGGATTCGTGTTACAGAAAGTCCTAATCGCCAATCGAGGAGAAATAGCGGTTCGCGTCATCAGGACCTGTCGTGAGCTAGGCATCGCTACCGTCGCGGTCTACTCCGAACTCGACCGCAACGCGCTACACGTTCGTCTCGCCGATGAGGCCTACGCCTTGGGCGGTCAAACCGCCGCAGAAAGCTACCTGAATACCGACGCGATTCTTGACGTCATCGAACGTTCCGGTGCCGACGCCGTACACCCCGGTTACGGCTTCTTCTCCGAGAACACCGACTTCGCGCGCGCCATTACCTCACGAGGCGTCACCTTCATTGGACCCCCACCCGAAGCGATCGAAGTGATGGGCGACAAGATCTCCTCACGACTGGCCGCCGAGGCGGCCGGCGTCGCGGGAGTACCCGGTCGCAGCCAGGCGCTTCTCAGCGCCGACGAAGTCGTGGACTTTGGTGAGGAGTTCGGATGGCCCGTCGCGATCAAGGCCGCCTACGGCGGCGGCGGACGTGGAATGAAAGTCGTCAATGCGCCCGACGAAGCGCCCGCGGCGTTCGAGAGCGCCCAACGAGAAGCGCTCAGTTACTTCGGTCGCAACGAGTGTTACGTCGAGCGTTATCTCACGTGGCCGCGCCACATTGAAATGCAAGTTCTCGCCGACGCGCACGGCACGACGCTCTGGCTTGGCGAACGCGACTGCTCGGCCCAGCGTCGCCATCAGAAGCTGATCGAGGAGAGTCCGGCGGCGAACTTCCCCGACACCGTCCGTCGCGCAATGGGCGCCGCGGCCGTGAAAGTCTCCGAAGCGTGCGGGTACGTGAACGCCGGAACCGTTGAGTTCCTCTACCAAGACGGCGAGTTCTTCTTCCTCGAGATGAACACCCGCTTGCAGGTCGAACACCCGGTCACCGAACTCGTGACCGGACTCGATCTGGTCGAGTGGCAACTGCGGATTGCGGCAGGCGAGGTTCTCGATTTCTCGCAAGATGACATCACGTCGAACGGACACGCGATCGAGGTCCGCATCAACGCGGAAGACCCGGCGGAGGGAAAGTTCATACCGTCGCCCGGGACGATCACACGCTTCGATCAGCCCTCGGGGCCGGGCGTGCGCCTCGACGCCGGCTACAGCGCGGGCGACGAGATCTCGCAGTACTACGACAACCTCATCGCGAAGCTGGTGGTGTGGGCTCCCAACCGTGAGCGAGCTCGTCGCCGGATGTTGCGCGCGATCGAAGAGACCACCATTGAAGGCGTCGCGACGACGTTGCCCGCCGACGTCATCATCCTCTCGAGCGAGGAATTCGTCAACGGCACGCACTCGACCAAGTGGGTGGAGACGAATCTCGACTTCTCCGTTCTTCCTACCCCCGCCGCAGCGGCAGTCTCGATCGGTGAAGGACGCGTGCGCAAGGACGTCACCGCCGAAGTCAACGGTCGACGAGTCACCGTGGCGCTCTGGGTACCCGACGCGGAGGACGAACTTCCCTCGCGCCCCCAGAGCACGGCGCTCAAGCCGCGCCGCCAACACCACGCCGGTGTTGTGGGCAGTGGATCTGGACGAGTCGCCGTTCCCATGCAGGGCACCATCGTAAAAGTCAATGTCGTGGAGGGTCAGAGCGTCGAAGCTGGCGACACCGTCGTCATCCTCGAAGCCATGAAGATGGAGAACTCCGTCAACGCGGAAAAATCTGGCGTTGTGACGAAGGTTCACGTCGTCATGGGCGCGTCCGTGACGGCCGGTGATGTGGTGGTGGAGATCGAATGACCCTCGAACAACAAGCAGCGGAGGCAATCGAAGACGCTCGCGAGGAGTTGATCTCGCTGAGTCATTTCATTCACGCGCACCCCGAACTTGGTTACCACGAGTTTCAATCGAGCGCGGCCCTCGCCGACGCTCTCGAAAGGTGGGGCTTCGACGTCGAGCGCGGTAGCGCCGGACTCGAAACGGCATTTCGCGCTACGAAGGGAACCGGCGATCTCCACGTCACGTACTGCGCCGAATACGACGCCCTGCCTGACGTCGGGCACGCCTGCGGCCACAACATCATCGCCACGTCATCACTCGGCGCAGCGCTCGGACTTGGTGCCGTCGCCGACGAGCTCAATGTACGCGTCACCCTTCTCGGTACTCCCTCGGAAGAGGGCGGTGGCGGGAAAATCGACCTCTTGAATGCGGGCTACTTCATTGACGAGCACATGGCTCTGATGGTGCACCCGTTCGCCAGTGAGCGCCTTGACGCGATCTGTCTCGCCGTCGATCACTTCGACGTCATCTTCACCGGCAAAGAAGCCCACGCCTCGGCCGCGCCGTGGCTCGGCATCAATGCGCTCGACGCGATGACGATCTCGCAGGTGGCGCTCGGCCTACTTCGCCAACAGCTGCGCCCCGGCGACCAAGTGCACGGCATCGTGACCGAGGGCGGTGCGGCCGCGAACATCATTCCGAGTCGCGTTGTCGGACGCTTCATGGCCCGCGCGTCGACAGCTGGACGACTCGCAGAGCTGCGCGAGCGCATCAACGCATGCTTTGAAGCGGGGGCGCTCGCCACCGGCGCCGGCCTCGAGATGATCGAGCTCGGTCACCAGTTCTCGCACATGGAAGCCGACCCCGACATCCTCGTTCACTACCGACACGCCGCCGAAGCCCTCGGACGCGACTTCCACCTGGATGACGACGAAGAGCCCCGGCCGACGATCTCGACTGACATGGCCAACGTCTCGCTCGTTCTGCCCACCATCCACCCACTGCTGATGATTCCGACGAATGGCGCTGTCAATCACCAGCCAGAGTTCACGGCGGCGTGCATTACCCACGACGCCGATCAAGCCGTCATCGATGGGGCCGTCGCCCTCGCGACGACCGCCATCGGCGTGGCCCAGGACGCGGCGCTACGCGAACGATTGATGAGCCGCTCATGATGCTCGAACACGCGCTCCTCCAGGTGCGCCCGGGTGAAGAAGACGCTTTTGAAACCTCACTGCGCGAAGCGTTTCCGATCATCGAATCGGCGCCGGGCTGTCACGGCGCCGAGGTCCGGCGTCAAGCCGAGGACCCGTCGGTCTATCTTCTCCTCGTTCGATGGGACTCCGTCGAAGTCCACACCGAGTTTCGTGGGACCGATCTCTATGAAACGTGGCGAGTGTTGACGCATCCGTTCTACGTTGAACGGCCGAGCGTTACGCACTTTCACGAACCGCTCGCGCACTAAGTAGCGCGGTAGAGCCCAAACTCGTCGCGCAGTACGTCGGCCACTTCACCCAACGTCGCAAAGCGCGCCAGCGCCACCTTCATCGGATAGAGCAGATTCGCCGTTCCCCGGGCGGCGATTCGCACGTCTTCCAGCGCGGCGCGCACGGCGTCGTTGTCACGCGTGGTCTTCAGTAGACGTACACGATCAACTTGCGCTCGCTGCTGAGCTTCGTCGATGGGAAACACGTCGGTCTTCATGGCGTCGTCTTCGGCAAACTTATTCACCCCAACGACGACTTTCTCGCCGCGTTCTACGTGGCGTGCGAACTCGTAGGCGGCGGCCTCGATCTCGTCCTGGAGATAGTGAGCCTCGATGGCCGCGACCGATCCCCCGAGTTCGTCAATGGTTGCGATGTACTCCCTCGCCAGTTGCTCGACCTCGTCGGTCAACGTCTCGAGGAAGTAGGACCCACCCAGAGGGTCGACGGTGTCGGCGACGCCGGATTCGTAGCCGATGATCTGCTGGGTGCGCAGCGCTAACTTCGCGGCCCGCTCGGTTGGCAGGCCGAGCGCTTCGTCGAAGCCGTTGGTGTGCAAGCTCTGCGTACCGCCGAGCGCGGCGGCCAGCGCTTGGAGCGTCACGCGCACGATGTTGTTTTCGGGCTGCTGGGCCGTCAACGTCGAGCCACCCGTTTGAGTGTGAAAGCGCAACATCGTCGATTTGGGATCCGTCGAGTGGAATCGATCTCGCATGATCGACGCCCACAGTCGCCTCGCCGCTCGATACTTGGCGATCTCCTCAAAGAGATTGTTGTGCGCGTTGAAGAAAAAACTGAGCCGCGGTGCGAAGTCATCGAGCGCGAGCCCTGCCGCGAGCGCCGCTTCAACGTAGGCAATCCCGTTCGCCAGCGTGAAGGCAATCTCTTGAACCGCCGTGGATCCCGCCTCGCGAATGTGATATCCAGAGATCGAAATCGTGTTCCAGCTGGGCATCTCTTTCGCGCAGTAGGCGAACGTGTCCACCACGAGTCGCATCGAGGGCCGCGGCGGATATATGTACGTGCCGCGCGCGACGTACTCCTTCAAGATGTCGTTCTGAATGGTGCCGCGCAGTTGAGATCCCGACACGCCCTCCTCTTCGGCGACCAACTGGTAGAGCAGCAGCAACGTCGAGGCCGTCGCGTTAATGGTCATCGATGTCGTCACTTCGTCAAGCGGCAGCCCCGCGAGGAGAAGTCGCATGTCCTCTAGCGACGAGATGGCGACGCCGACTTTGCCGACTTCTCCTTCGGCGCGTACGTGATCGGCGTCGAGGCCCATCTGGGTCGGCAGGTCAAAGGCGCACGAGAGACCCGTCTGGCCGGCGCCGAGCAGGAACTTGAAGCGCTCGTTGGTAGCTTCGGCCGTGCCAAAGCCCGCGTACTGGCGCATGGTCCAGAGGCGACCCCGGTACATCGTCTCCTGGACGCCTCGCGTATAGGGGTAGCCGCCGGGCTCTCCCAGCTGGGTGGCCTCGTCAAAGTCCTTCAGGTCCGAGCCTCGGTAGACCGATTTGATCTCGATACCCGAGTCGGTCAGACGTTCATTCGCACCCACGAAGCCAGGTTACGCGCTGGTCTCACGCGCTCTGGAGCCGCATTCACGCGCCGTTAACGAGAACCCTCTTTGAAACGGCCAAGATAGACGGATGTACTGCTCGAACTGTGGCTCCGCCATGAACGACGACGCCTGTCCGTCGTGCGGGCGCAGTCTGCCCGCAAACGCACGTGGCAAGGTCGACCAATCGACCGGACTGATGCTCGCCGGATGGGGACGTCGCGTGGGGGGAACCTTCTCTGACGGCATCGTGATGCTGTTGCCGGCCCTCGTCATCTACTCGATATTCGCCGAAATGGATGGTTACGTGGCCGGCGCACTCGCCACCGAAGTCGCCCTGGGCGCGTATCTCGTCAAGATGTGGACCACGAAGGGCGGCCAGTCAGTCGGCAACCGAGTGGCGATCACGCGCGTGCGCGACGCTGCCACTGGGAAACAAGTCGCCAGCTTCCAAGCATTTAAGCGGTGGCTCTTCGTGGCTATCGTGTTCGCCATCAGTCTGGTCCCGGGAACCATTCCCGCCATTCTCTTTGTTCTGCTGGCGCTGGCGGACATCTTCTACCCGCTCATTGATCCGCGTAAGCAAACGTTGCACGACAAGTTCGCCAACACGATTGTGGTGGTCGCCTAGACGCTCACCGGGTGAGGCATGCAGAGGTCGTCGTACTCAGCGATAACGATCTCTCCGGCGTTCTCGCCACAGGCCGGGCAGTCCGGGTCGCGACGCACCTTGA
Organism: Acidimicrobiales bacterium; assembly: GCA_049790955.1. Lineage (GTDB taxonomy): Bacteria > Actinomycetota > Acidimicrobiia > Acidimicrobiales > RAAP-2 > RAAP-2. The sequence continues at coordinate 6,315 of JBAQZL010000028.1, read as the reverse complement.
AGGTCCGAAACGACTGCTCTAGCGAGTCGTAGGTCAACAAACGCCCGACGAGTGGCTCTCCGAGACCGAGAAGGATCTTGATAGCTTCTACCGCCTGCAGTGAACCAACAATTCCCGGCAGTACTCCGAGGACCCCGGCCTCGGCGCAACTCGGGGCGAGTTCCGCGGGCGGCGGCTCAGGAATCATGCAGCGATAGCACGGTCCCACGAAGGGGCTAAAGACCGTGACCTGACCCTCGAAGCGAAAGATCGAACCGTGAACCACCGGAATGTTCTTCATCAACGCGGCGTCGTTCACGAGATACCGCGTCGGGAAGTTATCGGTGCCGTCCACGATGACGTCGTAACCGTCGATGATGTCGAGAATGTTGTCCGCGCCAAGACGCGTGTCATAGGTCACTACGTTGACATCGGGGTTCATCGCCGTCAGTGCAATCTTGGCGCTGTCGACTTTGCGCATGCCGACCCGGTCAATGGTGTGCAAGATCTGTCGCTGAAGGTTCGACGCATCCACCACGTCCATGTCGATGATGCCAATGGTGCCGACGCCGGCCGCGGCGAGGTAGAGGGCCGCTGGAGATCCGAGACCACCCGCGCCGAGGAGCAAGACCTTGGAGGCCAAGAGTTTCATCTGACCCTTCTCACCCACTTCGGGCAGGAGAAGATGGCGCTGGTAGCGGTTGCGCTGATCGGGCGACAGCGTTTGGGGCGTCGTCCAGGTGTGGCCCTCGTCTTTCCATTTGTTGAAGCCGCCGGCCATGGAGACTACGTCGCGATATCCGAGTTCTTGAAGAGTCTTCGCGGCGAAGGCGCTGCGCGTGCCTCCGGCGCAGTACACAGCAATCGGGCCGTTCTTGTCGCTGATTCGACCTTCAATGGAGAACTCCAGTTGGCCCCGCGGTACGTGCACGGCATTGGGAAGCGCACCCTGTTCGTACTCATCGGGTTCGCGGACGTCCAGAATCGTGAAATGGTCAAGGTTCGCCGCAACTTCGTCCGGGGTTACCTCACGGATCTCAGCCTTGGCGGCGTTTAGTAGGTCTCGCGGTGACGGCACAGCACGCTCCTCTTTCAGTGGAGAAATCTTACTGGTTGGGTCAACAATCGGCGACGGGGACCTGATAGACCGTCTCGCGTGGATCTTCACTCACTTCTCGCGCAACGGCGCATGACGCGTTCATTTGATGGAACGCCGGTTGATCCTTCGTGGCTCGAAGAACTCTGCGCCGAAGCGCTGTGGGCACCGACGGCGGGCAACTCCGCCGGGGTTCGATTCCACATCGTGGACGCGAGCCACGTTGACGACTATTTCGAGGTGGCAACGGACGCCACGTGGCGACAAGAGTCGCGCCGCTATGAGGGTCTACGGCGTGCGGGCGCGATTGTGCTCGTGACCGCTCGGCCCGACGACTACCTCGAGCGCTACGGCGAACCCGATAAGTCCTCGTCGGGCCTCGCCGATCGCGACTCGTGGCCGCTCCCCTATTGGCACACTGACGCGGCCATGGCCACGATGGCGCTTCTCTTGTTGCTGGAAGAGAGCAACTGGCAGGCGGCACTCTGGGGGAACTTCCGGCACGACGACGACGTGCGAAGGTGGGCGAAATTCGAAGATGAGGAGTTGTTCGCAAGTGTCCTCATCGGTCGCGGCGACGGAAACGACGTGGCCTCGAGTTCACTGTCACGTCCCGTGCCCTCGCGAGAAGCCCGCGTAAAACGGGTCTTCTAACTAACTCGCGAGAGCAGTGAGATATTCGACCAGCGTGCGAACACTGAAAGCCGTCGCACCCTTCGTTGTGTAGCCGCGAGCCCCGTCGGCGCGCGAGGGCCCCGCAATGTCGAGGTGAGCCCACGGCTTTCCCGCCGTGAAACGACGGAGTATCAAAGCTCCGATGATCGAACCGGCGCGAGGAGGCTTCCCCATATTCTTCATGTCCGCGATGTCGGATTCAAAGTGCGACTCGTAACCGTCGACGAGAGGCATGCGCCACAGTGCTTCTCCAGAGCGCGACGACGCGTCCAATAGTTGATCTGCGAGGTCATCGCACGACGCGAAGAGCGCGCCAACCTCGTCGCCGAGCGAGACGTTCTGCGCTCCGGTCAACGTCGCCACGTCGATAATCGCGTCGGCGCTGGTCTCAGCGGCGAGGCTGAGTCCGTCGGCCAAGATCAATCGGCCCTCCGCATCGGTGTTCAAGACCTCTATCGTCATGCCGTTTCGAATGGTGAGCACGTCGCCGGGCTTGGTGGCCTTATCGCCGACCGTGTTCTCAGTCAACGGCGCTATGGCCGATATCCGCACACGGAGGCCGAGACGACTCGCCAGCGACGTCGCAGCCATGACAATCGCCGCCCCGCTCATGTCCGTCTTCATTGCCATCATGCCCTCGGGAGACTTCATCGACAGTCCCCCCGAGTCAAACGTGACGCCCTTTCCCACCAGCGCCACGTGCGGCAATGAGACACCGGGCTCGGGGTCGTAGGTCGCGTACACGAGGCGCGTGGGCTGAGCCGATCCCTGACCCACTCCCAGCAGACCTCCGAGTCGCTCCTCTCGAATTTTTGATTCCGTCCACACCTCCATCTCAATGTGGGCATCGACGCCCAGGCGCTCTTCAATCTCGCTCGCCAGGTTTCTCGGCGTCATGTCGCCCGCCGGTGAGTCGATGAGAAATTTGGCCCAGTTGACGGCTTCAGCGACGAGAGCACCGCGCTCAACGCCGCGCGTGACGTCGTCGTGTACAGACACTGTCGGTAGCGGCGCACCAACGGGAACCACGTCGACGCTCGAGAGCGTGTCGTGGTTCTTAAAGTTGTACGACGCGAGAAGTGCGCCCTCGACAATCGCCTGAGAGACACCAGCCGGATCCTTCATCACTTCGGTGGGGAGAAGGACGGCGAGCGAGTTCTCCCCGGCGGCGCGTACCGCAGACGCACCAACGAGTCGGTAGTTCGTCGTTGACTGATCGTCGTCGCCGAGTGAGATGAGGGCGATCGTGGGACCGGTGACTGAGCGCAAAACGACGGTCGAACCGACGTCGCGCTTGAGTCCTTGCTGACGACACCACTCCGCGCTCAGTGAACTGGGAATCGCGATGCCCGAATTGGCGATTGCCTCGTCCAACGTCGCTCCGCCCTCTCCGACCACGACAGGTACGGCGATGGTTGGTAAGAGCAACGCTTCTTTGATGGACGAAACTCTCGCCGTTCGTGACATATCAGCCTTTTCTTTTCATTGATCATGCAGACGAGCGGTTCGGTGGTCGGGGCCCTCGGCCCAGCGCGCCATCGCCCACACCAGGTCGCTCAGTCTATTGAGGTACTGATGCACGAATGAACCATCAAGTTCGTACGTGAGGGCGACGCGCTCGGCGCGACGCACGATGGTTCGTGCCACGTCGAGGGCGGCCGAGAGTTGACTCTCGCCCGGCACGAGGAACTCAGTGGGCATCGTCGTCTCTTCGGCCAATGCGTCAATCTCATGCTCGAGTCGCTCGACCATCTGCGCCGTGACCAGTGACTTCTCGGCGACGAGCTTGGACCGGTTCGCTGGCAACGTCGCGACTTCGGCCATCAAGACCCACAAGTCGCGTTCGACCGTGATCAAAAGTTCGTTGAGACGCGACTCCTTCTCGCTGAGCGATCGCGCCCAGCCGAGTGCCGCTTGCGCCTCGTCGACGGCGCCGTTCACTTCGATAGGTTCGGCCGTCTTCGCCACGCGTCCACCAAAATAGAGTCCGGTGGTCCCGTCGTCACCCCCACGGGTGTAAATCTTCACAGCGTTCAGCGTAGTGAACGTAAACATCACAAGTAACCTGATGATCCAATGGAGTCCCTACTTCGCCCGCCGTTTGCGCGACCAAACGCCGACGATCCTTATCTTGCGGCTCTCGCCCAGAGAGTCCTCATCTTTGATGGGGCCACGGGCACCAATCTGCAACTTCGCAACCTGAGCGCCGACGACTTTGGCGGCGCCACCTTCGAAGGATGCAACGAAATTCTCACCGTCACGCGGCCTGAGGTCGTCGAAACGCTGCACCGGTCGTTCTTCGACGTGGGCGTCGATGCCGTGGAGACAGACTCCTTCGGGTCGTTTTCCGTGGTCTTGGGCGAATACGGCATCGCCGATCGGGCACACGAACTGGCCCTCGCCTCAGCGCAAATCGCCCGGCGCGTTGCCGATAGCTACGCCAGTCCCGGCGAGCCCAAGTTCGTCGCGGGATCCATGGGACCAGGAACCAAGTTCCCAACCCTCGGACAGATCTCCTACGACAATCTGTCGGCGAGCTACGAAGAGTTGGCTTATGGACTCCTCGAAGGTGGCGTCGATCTGCTGCTCATAGAGACAATGTTTGATCTTCTCTCGGGCAAGGCGGCCATCGCCGCCTGTCACCGTGCGATGGCGCGCCACGGACGCATCGTGCCCATCCAAGCTCAGGTCACGATCGAACTGACCGGGCGCATGTTGCCCGGCACCGAGATCGGCGCCGCCATTGCGGCACTGTCGCCCCTCGGCATTGACGTGCTGGGACTGAACTGCGCGACGGGTCCGGTGGAGATGTACGAGCCGCTGCGAGCCCTCAGCGACAACGCGCTGCTCCCCCTGTCGTGCATGCCCAACGCCGGTTTACCGAGCGTCGTGAACGGAAAAATGCACTACGACCTCACGCCTGACGCGCTCGCGGAGCATCTGTCAAAGTTCGTGACCGAGTGCGGCGTGCAGGTGGTGGGGGGATGTTGCGGGACGACACCTGAGCACCTCACCCGGGTCATCGAGACCGTGCGACCCCTGAGCGCGGCCAAACGCTCTCCGGTGCTCGAGCCGGCCGTCGCGTCGATCTACTCACCGGTCAGCTACCAACAGGACCGTTCGGTGCTGCTGGTGGGCGAACGTACCAACGCGAACGGCTCGAAGAAATTCCGTGAAGCCATGCTCGAAGGCGACTGGGACACCTGCGTTGAGATTGGTCGTGAGCAGATCAAAGAGGGCGCGCACGTTCTGGACGTCTGTGTTGACTACACCGGCGCCGACGGCGTCAGCGACATGAGCGAACTGATGAGCCGTCTCGCCACGCAGTCATCGGTTCCGGTCATGATCGACACCACGGAAGCGCCCGTTGCGCGAGCCGCACTCACCTGGCTCGGCGGCAAGCCCATGCTGAACTCGGTCAACCTCGAAGAGGGCGACGCGCCGGGTACGCGCCTCGACAGTTTCTTGACGCTCGCGGCCGAGTTCGGTGCGGCGGTGGTGGCGACGTGCATTGACGAAGAGGGCCAGGCCCGAACCGCCGAGTGGAAGGTGCGCGCCGCACGCGCCATCACCGATCTCGCGGTAGAGCGCTACGGTCTCGATCCTCACGACATCTTCATTGACGCCCTGGCCCTGCCGCTCTCGACGGGAATGGTCGACTCGCGCCGCGACGGCATTGAAACTCTCGAAGCGATTCGACGCATAAAGGCCGAGATGCCCGGCGTGCGGACGATCCTGGGTCTCTCCAACATCTCCTTTGGCCTCAACCCCGCCGCACGCCAGGTCCTCAACAGCGTTTTCCTTCACGAGGCGGCTGAAGCGGGACTGGACGCCGCCATCGTGCACGCTTCGAAGATTCTGCCGTTGCACCGGATCGACGATGAGGCCCGCCAAGTGTGTCTCGATCTCATTTACGACCGGCGCCGCGACGGCTACGACCCGCTCAGTGAGTTGCTGCGTCTCTTCGAGGGCGTGTCGACGTCCTCCAACCGCGGGCCGTCACTCGATGATCTGCCCCTCAACGAGCGTCTAAAGCGCCGCATCATCGACGGCGCCCGTGTCGGCTTGGAGAATGACCTCAACGAAGCGATGGAGAAGGGCGCGTCGCCCCTTGACATCGTGAACGAGATTCTTCTTGACGGCATGCGCGTCGTAGGCGACTTGTTCGCAAGCGGCGAAATGCAGTTGCCCTTCGTGTTGCAAAGCGCGGAAACCATGAAGTCGGCGGTGTCCTTCCTCGAACCTCTGATGGAAAAGAGCGACCAAGGCGGTCGCGGTCGCGTCGTGCTCGCCACCGTCAAGGGAGATGTTCACGACATCGGCAAGAACCTCGTCGACATCATCTTGACCAACAACGGATACGAAGTCATCAACCTCGGCATCAAAGTCGGAGTGAACGAGATGCTGAGCGCCGTCGAAGAGCACAAGGCCGATGCTCTCGGCATGAGCGGATTGCTCGTGAAGTCGACCCTCATCATGCGCGAAAACCTTGAGATCATGAACGAGCGCGCCATGTCCAATGTGCCGGTCCTCTTGGGCGGCGCCGCACTCACGCGCACCTACGT
>JBAQZL010000027.1:0-2005 GCA_049790955.1 Acidimicrobiales bacterium | reverse complement strand
CGCTCGACACGAAAGACCCAGCGACGCGGCCGCCCTGCCACCTGGGACGAACGGCGCGGGCCGAACGAGCCCGAGCAACGAGTCAGAACGAACCGACGAGGAGAAGTTCAAAGCCTCAAGGGCTTGCATGAGCGCTAGGACGGCGCGCCACGGGACGACGACTGTTGTGGCTGAATCGCCGCTCTCGGCCGCGAAGGCCCGCATGAGTTTCTGGAAGGGGACCGGCGACTTGTGCGCCAAACCGATCACCGACGAGGGGACCTCGCTTGCTGTGACTAGGGTCGTCATGGCTGACAAGAAATCGTCGATATGCAGCGTGAACTGCTGGGCGCCGCTGGGGACCGGGATAATCGGAAGCCGTGCGAGTTTCGCCAGCGTGCCCGTCATTCCGCCCATCCCTCCGCCGTAGACGAGGCCTGGGCGCACGACGATTTGATCCGCTTCCAGCACGGAGCGCTCAACGGCCAACTTCATGAGGCCGTAGTCCTGCTTGGTCCCAAAGTAGGCCGACATCGATGACACGAAGATGAAGCGACGAACGCCGCTGGCCAGCGCCATTTCGAGCAGGTGTTTCGATCCATCGACGTTGCGCTGCCAGGCGAGTTCCGGGTCGGTCTCGCGCAGGTTCCACGCTCCGTGCACCACGGTCGAAACGCCGTCAAACGTGTCGTCGCCCACCAACTCACCGAGAGCGAGTTTGCGCACATGGTCGTGGTCAGTTGCGTCGCGCGCGTTCCGTCGGTATTCCACGACGTCAAGGTTCTGCCCCCGCAAGGTTTGCACGAGCGCTCGGCCGAGATAGCCCGTTGAACCCGTGACGCCGACTACCGGCGAAGTGCCGTCAATCACGCGCGCTCGGCGATACCACGGGCAATGCGGTGCGCGTTAGCCATGATCGAAAGGGTGAATGTCGTGACTGGCACCGTCGGAAAGACCGACGCGTCCACCAGATGGATGTGCCGCCACGCGTTGAGGCGACCTTCCACGTCGGACTCGAGGTCTGTTGGCGAAGCCGCGTGGGGAAAGCTGCCCCCGAAGTGGTAGCTCTTGCCCGGAGCCGACAGGACGAACTGGGGCCCGACGGGGGCCCAGCCCAAATAGCGAGCAGACCTCGCGAGGCGTCGCACGACCTCTCGCACCTTTGCCTCGGCCAACGACGATGAGCCTGACGGTGCGATGGTCAAGCCGGCGAGCGCGTTATCGGACTCCGGCGGCGCGACGATCACGTTGAAGCCCGGTGACCACCACGACGGCAGGTAGCCGATACCGACCGTCAGGTGTTTGAGAATTTGCGATCGAAGGAAGCGCAGCTCCGGCCGCCGTAAGACGCCCGGAAGTGCGTCATCTATTGCCTGGTTATAGGGGTAACCGTGGATCTCTACGAGGTCGTGGCCGACTTCGTCAAAGGGCAACAAGATGTTGAACTGATTTAGCGTGAAGGTGCCGTCTTGGGTGAGACGCTTGACGCCTCTTAGCGACACCAAGGGCGCCAGGAACTGCGCCGACTCACGAATGTGAATGCGTGTTGACCACAGCCGAAGCGACTGGGCGACAAGCCTCGTCGTGCCGAGTGCGCCGCAGGCGAGCAAGACCTTGTCCGCGAAGAAGGTGTCGACACGTCCGGATTCGAGAGATCGGGCGTTGACGAATGGGCGACCGTCTTCTTCGCCTACGCGCAGCGCGACGTGGCCACTCGTGTACTCGATCCGGCCGTCTCGTACAAGGTCGTCGAAGGTCTGCGACGCGGAGTAAACGAAGGAGTATGGGCAGCCGGTCATGCACAGCCCGCACGACACGCACCGATCCGATTGCAGCGCAAGACGGGCCCGTCCCAAAAGCACGCCGCGACGACGAACTTCGACACGGTGGCGTTCGTAAGCGTCAAGAATCCTCTTCGCGTTCTCGCTGAGAGGAGGCAGCGGCTTCGCGGGTCCCCACAGCGGGAAGTACTCGGACAGGTCGTCGTCCTCGGCGGCGTACGGGATCGCACCCAGAATGGCGCGGT
>JBAQZL010000026.1:0-1647 GCA_049790955.1 Acidimicrobiales bacterium | reverse complement strand
CCACCGAAGGGCCGGCCAGCTTTTGGGTCAGGAGTTCGGGCAGCGCCGCCAACTCACTTTGCCAGTCCCAGCCGTCGCCCTCGAGATACTCCCAGCCGCGCCCGACGGGAGGAGCGAGCGTTCGCATCGTCTCAAAGTCGCCGTCGTCGGCGACTGCGACCACTTCGAACGTGGGGTGGATGCGAACGCGGCGTTGGCGAGCCACGGTGCCCGAAGAGTCGGCGTAGTGCTTGAACTCGCTCACCGCTTGGAGCTCGGCAGTGACGTGCGTGACGCCCCTTGCCGCCAGCAGCCTTCGACTCCACTCTTCGAGGAGCTCAATCTTGTCGGTCATGGCCACCGTGGTCGGGTCGGTGCGGAACGTCGAGGAGTACTCGACCTCGCCGTGCCCCGGCTCATCGACCAGTTCGAAGCGAGCGCTGCGCGCCGGTGCCACCAGTCGGGCACCCTCGATCGCCTGACGTGCGACGAGCGCAGCGGCGTCGCGGCCAAGCTCGACGGTCGCGGCGAACCCACTCGATCCTTCGGCGATCACGCGAACGCCGAGCCCGGACTCCACCGTGTCGAGCGTCGTCTCGACGACGCCGTCACGCAGCACCAGTGTCTGGGTGCGAATCTCCTCGATTCGTGCGCTGGCCTCGCGCGCGCCGGCAGCGGTCGCGGCGGACAATGCCGCGTCGCTCAGTGAGGCGACGAGTTCGAGCTGGTGTGCCAGTGTGTCGACCACCGACGCGACGCTACTCGGCACGATTGTTGAATAACAGGGGACACTCCAGTTCTCAACGTGCTCACTGAATGGTCGTCTCGGGCAAATTGCCGAGAGTCTGAATCGGCGAAATAAGGTGCCATCAGTGCAAAGCATCTATGAAGCGGTGGGCGGCGACGAGGGCCTGCGAGTGTTGGCGTCGGCGTGGCACGACCGGGTGATGGCCGACGAGGTCGTGAGTCACGCGTTCAGCCACGGCTTCGAACCAGATCACACCGAGCGGCTGGCCGCCTACTGGGCCGAAGCGCTCGGCGGTCCGCCGGAGTACTCCGCGTCATACGGCGATGAGAGCTCCGTCGTCAGGATGCACAGCGGCAACGGAGAGCATCGCGAGATGGATGAGCGCGCGATCGCCTGTTTCGATCAGGCACTCGCCGACGTCGGTATCACGGACCCACTGCGCCACGTGCTGCACGACTACTTCGCCTGGGCGACCACGACATCGATGGCCACCTATCACGCCTCAGCCGATGACGTGCCCACCGAGCTTCGGATCCCGACGTGGTCCTGGGATGGGCTCGTTTGATTTGGGGACGTCACCTGCTTTCGAGATCGATCCTGCCGCAACATTTCGGGCAAGCCTGCGCGTGATCGGCATACGAGCGGCGAGGTGCTGGGTGCTGTAACTTTCCTATTGGACTTTCTTTTAGTACTGAGGTAAGGTCCAAAAGAAGGGGGAGGGTTGAAGTCGATGGCCGTTCTCTGGCTGCAAACCTACATAGCGACAACCCGAGGGGGCTCTCAAGATGAATCACATTCGAACGCGGTACCTACGGATCTTGGTGGTGACGGCATCGTTGGCGCTGGTGGGCGCTTTCGTGCCGGTGATCGCCAACGCCGCATCGGGGACGACCGGCGCGACGTTCACCGTCGCTGAGCCG
>JBAQZL010000025.1:0-47502 GCA_049790955.1 Acidimicrobiales bacterium | reverse complement strand
GGCCGAGGCAGCGCGCGAAGCTGTCGTTGAAGCAACACGCATTGGTTCGTCCTACTACCTTGGCAGCGCGTGGTCGTCTCTGGCGCTGGCGTGTTGGGAGCAAGGACACGTCGAAGATAGTTTTCGGGCGTGGGCGGAAGCGCTCGAAAATATGCTCGACGCGGGAGCCAAGACCAATGTGCTGGTGTCCCTCAACCGCATGAGTGACGCAATGTTCGAGATCGCCCCGGAAGCGGCAACGATGTTGGCGGCCGGGGCTGCTCGCCACCCTGGTCCCGGTGCTGACGGGACGTGGCACGGTCCGCGGTTCGAATCGATGAAAAAGCGTGCGGAACCCGACCTTGACACTGATCTGTTCGAAAAGACGTGGCGGGAAGGCGCGGAACTCTCGATTGACTCACTGGTGCGTCTCGCGCGTTCGACCGTTGACGACCTATTTCCTGAACCGGCCAGGTCTTAGTTCGTACACGCGCTAGGCCGACGTCAATGGGCGGATCTAGCGCAGGGTGATGACGTGAATGTCTTGAATACCGTCGGTCCCACGAAGTTTCTCCACTACCTCGGACGGGGTGGGCGCAGCCGTCGAGAGGACCATGAGGGCCGTCTTCGTCTCGGGGTCTGGTCCCACGGCCATCGAGGAGATCGAGATATCGGCCTGGCCGAGGGCAACGCCCACGAGCCCGATCATGCCGGGGCGATCGTCATTATGCACGACGAGCATCGATGCTTCGGGCTCGATCTCCACGGCGTGACCGTCCACACTGACGATGCGCGTTTCGACACGGGTGCCGATTGTCATCAGCGTGCCTGACACGCTGTGGCCACCGGAACTCACCGTGATGAGACTGATGTACTCAGCCGATGCCACGGACGAGACCTCGCGAAACGTGAGATTGTGCTCTTCGGCTAGCTGAGGAGCGTTGACGAAGGACACGCCGTCGTGGCCCGTCGAGCTCAAAAGACCCTTCAAGGCACAGAGCGTCAGAATCTTGGTCCCGGCGCCCGCCAACTCACCTTGGTAGGTCACTTCGAGATTCGCGGGCTCGCCGTCGAGCAGTCCACCGATAAATCGTCCCAGCACTTCGGCGAGTCCCATAAAGGGGCTCACGGAGTTCGAGACTTCCCCGGCTGAAACGTTCACGGCGTAGGGAACGAAGTCACCGGCGAGGGCCAACTCGACCTGCTCGGCGATGGTGACGCCGGCCTTGTCTTGCGCTTCGAAGGTTGACGCCCCCAGGTGGGGCACCACGACGACCGACGGCAACTCGAAGAGCGGCGACTCGGTCGTGGGTTCTTTTTCGAATACGTCGAGTGCGGCGCCCTGGACTTTGCCGTCGCGTACAGCCTCGGCGAGGTCGGCCTCATTCACGATGCCGCCACGTGCCACATTGATGATGCGCACGCTGGGCTTCACTTTGGTGAAGGACTCTTTGTTGAGGAGTCCGGTCGTCTCTTTGTTCTTCGGTAGGTGAATGGTGATGAAGTCGCTTTGAGCGAGCAGCGTATCGAGGTCCACCAGTTCCACGCCCATGTGACGGGCGCGGTCTTCGGTAATAAAGGGGTCGTACGCGATGAGCCGCATGCCAAAGGCCATCGCCCGCTGAGCTACCAGTGCGCCGATCTTTCCGAGGCCCACGATGCCGAGCGTCTTGCCGTGAAGCTCGACGCCTTCCCACTTGCTGCGCTCCCATTTTCCGTTCTTCAACGCGGAGTGAGCCTGGGGAATATTGCGGGCCTGCGCCAGGAGCAGCGCCATGGTCTGCTCCGCGGCAGAGAGGATGTTCGACACAGGGGCGTTTACGACCATGACACCGAGTTCGGTGGCCTTCGCCACGTCGACGTTGTCGAGACCGATGCCGGCGCGCCCGACCACAACCATGTCACTCGCCGCTTCCAGGGTGGCGGCGTCGACGTTGGTCGCCGAGCGAATGATGAGGGCGTGGGCTCCCGGAACGGCTTCGAGGAGTTGCGCGGGCGTGAGGCCCAATTGAATGTCAACTTCATGACCGGCGTTGCGCAACTTCTGCAGGCCCGACTCGGCAATCTCTTCGGTAACTAAAACTCGGGCCACGGGAAGCCTTTCACTAGAAAGAAAACAGACTACGGGTTAGGAGAGATCGCTCAGCCCGCGGCGACGAACGACGTCAAACGCTCAAGTCCTTCGACCAGGTCGTTGTCCGCCAGCGCATAACTGAAACGGAAAAACCCCGGGGTGCCGAACGCTTCACCAGGAACGACGGCGATCTTGATCGTCTCGAGGAGGAGATCAGCCAGTTCGGCTGAGCTATTCGCGACGCGTCCACCGAGCGAACGGCCGAGCAGGCCCGTCACATTCGGAAAGCAGTAGAACGCGCCCTCGGGCTCGGCGCAGGTGATGCCGTCGACCTTATTGAGCATCTTGACCATGATCTGGCGTCGGCGATCGAACACCTCACGCATTTCCTCCACGGCCATCAGGTCCCCAGTCATCGCCGCGACGGCCGCGCGCTGGGAAATGTTCGAGATGTTGGAGGTCGTCTGACTCTGGTAGTTGAATGCCGCGTCCATAATGTCTGGGGCGCTGATCATCCAGCCCACCCTCCAGCCGGTCATGGCGTAGGACTTCGCCACCCCATTGACGACAATCCAGCGATCACCGAGTTCGGGAGCCGCGACCGGTAGTGACACGTGTCGCGCCCCGCCGTAGACGAGGTGTTCGTAGATCTCGTCGCACAGGACCCAAATATCGTGCTCCGCGGCCCACTGACCAATGGCCACGACCTCTTCGGGTCGCAGTACCGCGCCCGATGGGTTCGAGGGCGAGTTGAACACCAACATCTTCGTTTTCTTGGTGCGCGCGCGCTCGAGTTCCTCGACGCCAATGCGAAAACCGTTGGCCTCGCTGGTCATGACGGGCACGGGAGTGGCGCCCGTCAGGTAGACGGCCTCGGGGTACGTCGTCCAGTACGGGGCAGGAATAAGGACTTCGTCACCGGGATTAAGCACGCTGATAAAAGCAGTCGCAATGGCGTGCTTGCCACCGTTGGTGACCAGAACTTGGCTGGCCTTCACGTTGAGACCGCTATCGCGCATGGATTTCGCGGCGATTGCCTCGCGCAGCTCGGGAATTCCGGCCGTCGGCGTGTACTTGTGGTTGGCTAATTCGTAGCAAGCCTTGGCTGCCGCTTCGACGATGTGCACGGGCGTAGGGAAGTCGGGTTCGCCCACGCCGTAGCCAATGACCGGCTCGCCGGCCGCCTTCAACGCCTTGGCCTTCGCGTCCACGGCCAGCGTCGCGCTGGGGGCTAGTCCGTTCAAAAGGTCACTTACTCTGGCGCTCACTGAATGGCTCCGATCTTTTTCCGTAAGAATAAGTCTATGAGTTCCCCCGACACCCCAAAGATTCCCGCTGACCTTTTGCCGCGCGACGGCCGATTTGGATCAGGCCCTTCGAAGATTCGTGCCGAGCAAGTCGCCGCTCTCGCAGCGGACGCGCCGACCTACCTCGGTACGTCGCACCGACAAGCCACCGTCAAGAACAAGGTTGGCGAAGTGCGCGACGGACTCGCGGCGTTGTTCTCACTGCCCGACGGCTACGAAGTTTTACTCGGCAATGGTGGCACCACGTGCTTCTGGGATGCCGCGACGTTTCACCTCATCGCCGAGCAGTCGCAGCACTTGAGCTTCGGGGAATTCTCGTCGAAGTTCGCGAGCGCCGCGAAGGAAGCTCCCCACATCAAGGATCCGTCGATCATCTCCAGCGACGTGGGCACCCATCCCGTAGCCGTCGCCGACGACAGCGTTGACCTCTACGCCCTCACGCACAACGAGACCTCGACCGGCGTGATGATGAACATCGAGCGCCCGAAAGGCGCGAGCGGTCTCGTCGCCGTCGACGCCACCTCCGGCGCCGGTGGACTCCCCGTTGACCCCAGCCAGTTCGACTGTTACTACTTCGCGCCACAGAAGTCCTTCGCGTCCGACGGAGGCCTCTGGTTGGCCCTCTGCTCGCCCGCCGCGGTCGAGCGCATCGAGTCATTGGCGTCGTCGGGTCGATGGACACCCGCCTTCTTCGACCTCAAGATCGCCCTCGACAACTCGCGACTCAACCAGACCTACAACACACCCGCGCTCGCAACAATTCACCTGTTGGCCAGCCAGATTAAGTGGATGAACGACAACGGAGGGTTGGCCTTTTCGTCGGGTCGCTCACGCCAGTCGGCCGAGATTCTCTACACCTGGGCCGAAGCGTCGGACTTCGCAACTCCGTTCGTGAAGAACCCGTCGGAGCGTAGCAACGTGGTGGGCACGATCGACTTTCACGAGGACATCGACGCCAATGAGATTGCCAAGATCCTGCGAGCGAACGGCGTGGTCGACACCGATCCCTACCGCAAGCTCGGTCGTAATCAGTTGCGCGTCGCCATGTTCCCGAGCGTCGACCCCGAAGATGTCGCGTCGCTCTGCGCGTGCGTGAACTGGATCGTCGGAAACCTGTAGTCGCCTTAAGCGGGCCAGATGCCTTCGAGGGCGCGAACGATGTTGGCGCCCAACACGGCCGAGATGTCGTCGTCACTGAACCCACGTTGCACCAGCCACTCGGTGATGTTCGTGAAGTTCTCCGTCGGGTTCTCCAGCCCGTCCACGTAGTCGACCTTCTCGAAGGTCGGTCCGCCGAGGTCGGCGACGCGCAGCAGGTGACCGAAGACCTGGTGGAGCTGCACGTGATCGCCGTAGAGCGTGTCGGGCCCGAAGGCCACGTGCTCGATGCCAACGAGGTCCACGCAGTAGAGAAAGTGGTCCATCACCGACTCAATCGTGTGGCGAGGGTGTTCGTGCGAGAGCGTGGTGTGCGGTGCGGCCGACATGCCGATGACCCCCCCGGTCTCGGCGACGGCTCGAAGAACCTCGTCGGACTTCATGCGCGAGGTCTCCCACACGGCGCGAGCTCCGGCGTGGGTCATAAAGACGGGTTGCTCGCTCGCGGCGCAGACGTCGATGCCCGTGCGATCCGATGAGTGCGAGATGTCGATGGCCAGGCCGACTTGATTCATGCGCCGCACGGCGCGGCGGCCAAAGTTGGTGAGACCGGCGTCGACCTTTTCACTCAGCCCACTGCCGAGCGCGTTCGCGTCCGAGTAGGCAATGCCAATCTGGCGAAGCCCGAGACCAAAGAGCACGTCGAGTCGGTCGAGCTCGTTCTCAATGGGCGTCGCGGCCTCGAGACCGAAGACCAGTCCCACTTTGCCGTCGCGCTTCGCGTTCGCGATGTCGTCGAGGGTTCGAATCACGACGATGTTGTCTTGGTGCGCCACGTCGCCTTGACGCATTCCGAGATCGGTGATGATGTCGAGCCAACGCCACGGCGCGTTCCCGGTCACGCAGGCCGTGCCGTCCATCATGTTGTCAAAGACAATCGTCATGCCCGACTCCATGAGACCGGCGAAGGCGGTGTGCTGGCGCCCAGTGCGGTTGTACTGCGGCGTTTCGTGCATGTCGTCGGGAAAGCGCACCGGGTGGTCGTGCAGACTCACGACGATATTGTCGCGAAGCAGTCGCGCCGCGCGTTCGCGCTCGTCGTCAGTCACCGGCGACTCATAAGGAGCAACCCGATGAAACTCAGGCGACAGCGCGAATGTGGGCAGGTCCTCTCCCGGCGTCAGGTAGCCGTAGGAGATGTAGGGGTCGTTACTCATGGTTCTTCCTGTTCTAGCGTCGTTGCAGGCGCACGTCGAAGGCGTCACGCAGCGCATCACCAACGAAGTTAAAGGCCATCACCGTCAGCACGATGAGCGCACCCACGGGGTAGATCAACCACCACTCGCCCGCGTAGATATAGGTCACGCCCTGAGAGAGCATGGCGCCCCAGTTCGCCGCGGGTGGCGGAATGCCAAAGCCGAGGTAGCCGAGAGCGGCCAAGGCCAGGATCGCGTCGGCGACCTGGAAGGTGATGTTGACGACGATGGTGCCAATAGCGTTCGGGATCAGGTGCAAGAAGATGCTGCGACTCGCGCCGCCGCCCATGCCCTTCACGGCCTGGACGTATTCGCGCGTTCGCAGCGTCAGCGTCTCGCCGCGAATGAGTCGGGCCGGCACCAACCAGGCGAAGAACGCCACCGCCAAGGTCAAATTGAGCTGATTGACCTTGATGAGAGCGGCCATCAAGAGCAAGACGAACAGAACTGGAATCGACAAAAGGGCGTCGACGATACGCATCATGATCGTGTCGATAATGCCGCCGAAGAATCCCGACACGGCGCCCCAGAGCACGCCGAACAGTCCTGCGAGGATCGCGGCGGCGAATCCAATCTCGAGTGAGGACTGGCCACCCTTCATGAGGCGACCGAGTTCGTCGTAGCCCACGTTGTCGGTCCCGAGCGGGTGACCCGGTCCCGGCGCGTCGTTCGCAATGCTGAGGTTCGAGGCGACCTGATTGGAGTGATAGAACACTGGTCCAAGGAAACAGAACACGACGATGGCGACGATGAGAAACACCCCGACCAAGGCGAGCTTGTTTTCCATGAAGACCGACACCACACCGGCCCCGCGTCGACGCGGAGGTCGGACCAGCTGAGAGATCTCGGTGCTGGCGTCGATCTCGCCCGGTGGGGGCGATTCGAGGTCGGGAGGCATGCTCACGAGACGCGCACCCTTCGGTCAATGAGGCCGTAGCCAATGTCGGCCATGAAGTTTCCAATCACCGTGAAGATGGCGACCACCAACGTCAACGCCAGCAAAGTCGGATAGTCGCGCGACTGCGCCGCCGTCCAAAACAAGAGTCCCACTCCGGGATAGTTAAACACCGACTCGGTGATGAGGTTGCCCGAGAGAAGAGCCGGAATACTGAGACCGAGCAACGTCACGATGGGCAAGATCGCGTTGCGCAGCATATGGCCGAAGAGAATGCCGCGTTGGGTGACACCCTTCGCCTTCGCGGTGCGTATGTAGTCCTGAGCCAAGCTCTCAATCGCCGAGGAGCGCATGTACCGACTGAACGACGCCACACCCACGATGGTGAGGGTCAGGACGGGCAGCACCATGGCCTTGGGGTCTGCGAACGCGCCACTGACTGTCGCCGACTGGGGCGCCGAGGGTGGCAACCATTTGAGGTACACCGAGAACAAGGCGATCAAGAGCAGACCGAGCCAGAAGGTGGGCATCGAGTAGCCGACGAACGAGATACCCGTCACCAAGTAGTCGTCGGGCTTGTTGCGGCGTACCGCCTGATAGATGCCGAGGGGAATCGCGATGATGACGGTGAAGATCAACGCCAGACCGCTGAGGTACGCACTCTTGGGCAAGTCCATGGAGAGAAGCGTCGACACAGGTTCGTTCAGCTTGTACGAGTAACCGAAGTTCCCGTGAAACAGGTGATCGAGGTACAGCCAGTACTGCGAAAAGAAGGGGCGGTTGTAGCCGTTGGCGATGTTGAATGCCTTGATGGCCGAAGGACTGGCGCGAAAGCCTAATGACGCGCGCGCTGCACCGCCGGGTAAGAGGTGCAGCAAGAGAAAGGTCAGGATCGAAACGAGAAAGACGACAGCGAGGGCTTGGCCGAAGCGGCGAACGAGGTAGCGAGTCATTGCAGAGTTATCTGTGGCGACTCGTGCGCATCAAAGGGTTCTTCGCCATCTTCCTACACAACCACTTATCGGACGCCGAGTCCCAACAACAGACCATCGGCCGCGACGGCAGGACTGGTCGTGAGGAACAGCGGCGCACCCGCCTCGGGCGCGACGATCTCTTCGTAGTGTGCTCCATCAAGCGATCGTACGGTACCGATGACGGCACCCGCTTCAACCCACTCACCGACGTCGAAGCGCGAACTCCACCAACCGGCCGTCTTCGAACGCAACCAGACCCAGTGATGAATCTCGATCGGTGGCGCGGCATCGGGAAACGACGCCGGCAACACGCCGAGCGATGCGAGCAGACGACGAAGGCCTTCGAGGTGGCGCGCGACCGACTCGTCGTCGACGAGGCCCCGTCCGCCCACTTCCGCGGTAATGGACGCAATGCCGGCCTCTGCGGCTGCGGCACTCGACGTGCCCGCGATGGGACTCTCGGAGCGTTCGGTGCGAATCACGTAGCCAAGTCCGTACGCGTGGGCCATGGCACTCGACGCATCTTCAACCGAGGAGACGTCGTAGATGGCGAAGGGCTCGAGCGCCTCCACTTGATCGCCGGCGTGCATGTCAACGTGGTACTGCGCAGGCGAGATGGCTTCTTGGAAGAGTGAGTACGCGAGGCGCTCAGTGAAGCTTCCGTCCTTGTTGCCCGGAAAGCAGCGATTGAGGTTCAGCCCATCGTGCGGCACGACGAACGCAGTGCGCGCTTGGAATGACGCGACGTTAGCCATCGGCACGACCCGCAGGCTCCCGTGAAGCTGCGACTCGTCCAGCTCGTCCAAGAATTGACGCAGCGCCAGCATGGGCACGTATTCGCACCCGTGCACGCCCGCCATAATCGAGACCGTCGGCCCCAACTCAGGATTTCCGTATACGTAGAAAGGTATCTCCGAGCCGACGAGGCCATTGGCCCCGTCGACTCGAATGATCGACTCTTGCACGCTCAAACCGCCGTGCTAATACGTGGTCGCACTATTTCGACAGACTCCAGTACTCAGGCGTGTAGTTCAAAAGTGAACTCTGCGTCACGCCCTTCAGGCCACTCTTGATTTCCGAGATCTGAAAGTCGGGGTCCGGCTGCCATACGACGGGCAGCTGGTTCGCGAGGTAGTTCTCGTACGTCGCGAGCACCGCGGTGCCCGACACGGTGTGCGTCTTGTTGATGTTGGCGTCGTTCACCGGGTTCGAGTAACTGCCTTCGTTGATGCCTGAGCCGGTCTCGAAGATCGACTCACCGGTCGGGTAGTAGTCGGGACCGTACGACCAACCCTGGCCCCAGTTCTCCATCTCCCAGGTACATGACGACGACACCTTGCAGGGTGCGGCGTTGGCAATCACTGTGTCAAAGGGCGCCGACGTCAGGTTGATCTGAATGCCGTCGTACTTCTCCGCGTTGGACTTCAACTGCTCCATGAACTGCGTCACGTACGTAAATCCGTTGTTGTACTGGAGGTTGAAGACCATCTTCTCCCCCGCCGTGACGCCGGTTCCACAGTCACCCTTCGCGGTGCCCGGCTTGGCGCAGGTCGTTACTCCGCCCGGTACAACTTTCCAACCGTTGGCCTTCAGGAGGGCTGGCGACTTCGTCGCGCTGAAGGGGTACGCATTGGTGGATTCTTGCTTGGTCGCGAGGTCATTCTTCGGTTCGATCGGCACGGGACCATAGGTTGGATAGCCGTATCCGTAGAGCGCCTTCTTGATGTCGGTCGGCTGATTGACCATCTCTTGGAACGCTTGACGGAAGTAGAGCTGACGGAAGATCGGTCCGACCGTCGGGTTGTTCATGTTCATCGGGAAGTAGTTGATGCTCCAACCAATCCACGGGTTGCTCTTGTAGCCGTCACTCGTTAGGAGCGGAATCTGGCTTGAGTCTTCCGGTGGCACGTACCCATAGTCCACTGTTCCCGCGCGAAGAGCGTTGAACTCGGCCGCGTCGGTCGTGAATGGCTCGAGGGTCAGCTCGGCGTAGTTGGCCTTCTGTGGTCCCGAGTACTTCTTGTTCGGAACGAAGACCGTCAGGCCGGTCGTCGAGAATGACTTCAACTTGAAGGGACCGTCGACAACCTGCCAGAGCGGGTTGGTTGCGTACGTCGTGGGCGACATGGCTTGGGCCGTTAAGTACTTCCAAACAGTCGCTGCCCCGGTCGTCGTCGCCGAGTTGGTGTCGCTGACGGTGCCGGTGGCAGAGGTCTTGTCCCATGCGTGCGACGGCAGTGGCGTGATTTGGCTCAACTCGTTGTACAAGAACCAGTTCGTCGAGTACGCCTGGTTCAGTGTGAACACAACCGTCGACGCGTTTGGCGCCGACATGGCGGTCACGTTGTCGGGGAACTCACCGGGCACGTAGACCGGCCAGATACTCTTCTCCGCTTTCAGCATGTCCATGAAGAACAAGACGTCGTCGGCGGTGACGGGCTTGCCGTCGGACCACGCGTACTTCTTCAACTTGATGGTGACTGTCTTGCCAGCGTTCGAGTACACGGGCGGCAACGCCAGTGAGAGGTTCTCGTTGAACGACGGCGCAGTACCTTCACCAAACCAGTAGAGCGGTCGAAACATTTCCGCTTGGAATTGATAGAGGTTGACGTTGCTGTAGTACGCCGAACCCATCACCGGAAAGATGTAGTTGGGAACGACGGCCGGCGGCAACGCGTACGTGATATCCGTACCGCTCGATGCGGCGGATGCGCTTGTCGAGAGCGACCCCGAGACCGCAACCAACGTGCCCACGCACACAACAGATGACGCGATTAATGCGCCGAACTTTCTTGAAAACAACCTTTTCACGCTGGTCTCCCCTAAGTGAACTTCTCGTTGTAGAAACCTCACCCTAATCCGTGGCGCACCGGCGCACCATTGATTTTGAGCCTCTTCGTGCACGTCTCGGCGTCATTTCACATTGGCGAAACAGACAACCTCGTCGGCGCTACGACGATTATGCGTCAGCGTCACGCGTTGACGAATTCGGTGCAGCCGAACCAATCGACACGGCAACTTTTTGCAACGGGAAATGGCACGCGGCTTGGTGGCCCGGACCGAACAACCGAAGGGGTGGCTCCTCTTCGGCGCAGAGTTCCGTTGCTCGATCGCAGCGAGTGCGGAACCGACAACCCGAGGGTGGGTCGATGGCGCTCGGTAGTTCGCCCCGCACGACTGTTCCGTTCTTCGAACGTTCGAGCTCGGGAGACGGCAGAGGTATCGCCTCGATCAACCGTGCCGTATAGGGATGAGCAGGCTGTTCGTAAATTGCCTCACTGGGGCCGATTTCTACGATCTTGCCGAGATACATCACGCCGATGGTGTCAGCCAGATATTTCACCACCGCGAGGTCGTGCGAGATCACGATGTACGTCAGGTCATGCTCGCTTTGTAAACGTTTCATAAGATTTAACACCTGGGACCGGATGGACACGTCCAGAGCACTCACTGGTTCGTCGGCGACGACCAGCTTTGGATTGAGCGCCAAGGCGCGTGCGAGGCCGATTCGCTGGCGCTGACCACCGGAAAACTCGTGGGCATAGCGGTCGACCGCCTGCTCAGGAAGGCCCACGTCGGCCAGCAACGTCAACACCGATTCTCCTTGTTCTGCACGGTTGCCGAGGTGCTGAATGGCGAGCGGTTCGCGAAGTATTCGCCCGACGCGCATGCGCGGGTCGAGTGACGCGTATGGGTCTTGGAACATCAACTGAAAGTCGCGCCGCTTGGCGCGAAGCCCCTTGCGCGACATCTTCGTGATGTCTTCGCCCTCGATCTCGATCTTGCCGGAGTCGCTGAATTCCAGCGCCGTGATCAGGCGTCCCACGGTCGTCTTGCCACATCCCGACTCGCCCACCAGACCGAATGTTTCACCCCTGCGCACACTGAAGGAGATGTCGGACACCGCATGAACCTTGGCTCGCGTGCGGGTAAAAAGGCTCCCGCGAACCGGAAACTCCTTAACCAGGTGTTCGACGTTCAGGAGAATCGGTGATTGGTCTGCCTCGGCGTCGCGGCGCGCTTGGCGCGAAGCGGAGAGGTCGAGTGGCCCGTCGATCGGATGCCAGCACGCAAAGACGTGCTGGTCATTCAACCCGTCGAGCGGCGGCTCTTCGATGCGGCACTGATCCGTTGCGCGTTGGCAACGCGGCGCAAAGCGACACCCGACGGGAGGATTGGTTAGGTCGGGCGGGAGTCCCGGGATGCTGTAGAGCCGCTGGCGATTGTCCTGTTCCAATCGGGGAATGGAGGCGAGGAGCGCCTGCGAGTACGGGTGGCGCATTTCGTCGAAGAGCATCTCGGTGGAGCTGGCTTCAACAACCTTGCCGGCGTACATCACCATGACGCGGTCAGTTCGTCCGGCGATGACGCCCATGTCGTGCGTGATCAACAAGACCGACATGCCGAGCTTCTGTTTTAGATCTCCCAACAGCTCAAGGATCTGTGCCTGAATCGTGACGTCGAGAGCCGTCGTAGGTTCGTCCGCGATTAAGAGTTTTGGATCGCACGCGAGCGCCATGGCGATCATCACGCGCTGGCGCATGCCGCCTGAGAGCTGGTGGGGGAAGTCGCCGAGGCGCTCTTTCGGACGCGGCAGACCGACGAGTCCAAGGACCTCGACGGCACGGTCCAACGCTTCTTTTCGCGACGCGCCACGGTGAATGCGAACGGGCTCGGCGACCTGATCACCGATGCTTTTTGTCGGATTGAGCGACGTCATAGGGTCTTGGAAGACCATGGCGATGTCGTTGCCGCGGATCTTGTGCATCTCGTCGTTCGACAGCCCTGCAAGGTCGCGACCCATGAAGTCGACACTGCCGCCCACGATGTGTCCACCCGGCGGCAGGAGCTTCAGAATCGAAAGGCCCGTCATCGACTTGCCGCAGCCCGACTCGCCGACGATGCCGAGAGTCTCCCCGGCCTCAACGTACAGACTGACGCCGTCGACCGGCACGACGGCCGAATGGCGCATATCGATCTTGACGGTGAGGTCCTTGATATCCAAAATGCGACTCACGAGCTCTCCTGTTCTGAGCCTTTATGCGAACGCTTCAATCAATCCGATGGCAACGACCTCGCAACGTAGCCACAGTGTAGGTCGAGTCACATTGCGTTCGCGTGCGCAATTCATCATGGACCTCGTTCGCGACGTTCGTCTTTTTGTCTCGGCGAGAGCAGTGGTTAGATTGAAGTACCGACGAAATTTTCGCAGTGAAGGAGACCACCGTGCGCCTGTGGGACAACAACTGGATGCAGATCGAAGAGTATTTGCGTCACGACGACCGGGTCGTTGTGCCCATTGGATCGACAGAACAGCACGGCTTCTTGTCGCTCGGCACCGACGCGATTCTTGCCGAGCGCGTGTCCGTCGAGGCCGCTGAACCGCTCGGCGTTCCCGTGTTGCCGGTTATCCCTTTTGGCATGGCGCCCTACTTCACCTCCTACCCAGGGTCGATGAGTCTTCGACTGTCCACCTATATCGAACTGCTGCGCGACGTTCTCAACTGTCTCGAGCACGAAGGTTTTCGCCGCATTGCGGTCATCAACGGCCACGGCGGCAACATTCCCGTCGGAGGCCTCATTCGTGAGTGGATCTGCGAGCCGCGCGACGAAGAGGTGCAGGTCCTCTTTCACAGTTGGTACAACGGGCCGCAGACCGCTCTCGCCGCTAACGAATTCTCCTCTGATCAGATGCACGGCGCGTGGGTAGAGAACTTTCCGTGGACGCGTATCGAAGGGGCTGACGCCCCGGAACCGAAGCCTGTCGTGGCGCGTGAGTTGTTGATGAACCTCGGGCCCGACGCGATTCGCGAGCTGGCGCCCGACGGAGCGATGGGCGGGCATTACGAAGCGCCCGACGAGATCATGAACAAAGTGTGGGCCGCTGGGGTCCAAGAAGTACGAACGATCATTGAATCGGGATGGGTGCAGCACTAATGACAGATAACAACCAATCACTCGCGGGCAAAGTTGCCGTCGTGACCGGAACGGCGCACGGTATCGGCGCCGCCATTGCCACGGCTCTCGCCGCGGAGGGAGCGACCGTCCACGGCATCGACGTCGACAACGTGGACGTCACCAATTCGGCGGCAGTGAATGCGTTCATCGCGACTATCGGCGGCGCGGACATTCTCGTAAACAGCGCGGGCGGAGTACGCGGCCAAGTCGGACAACCCATTGAGGACGTCACCGACGACCAGTGGCGTGACGTCGTGGAGTCGAACCTGACGGGTGCTTTCAACTGCGTGCGCGCCGTTGTCCCGTCAATGAAAGAGCGCGGCTGGGGCCGCATCGTCACGATCTCCTCGGGGGCCGGTCGCAGTGTGAGTCTCACCGGGATTCAGGCATACGCCAGCGCGAAGGCCGCCCAGATTGGCTTCACCCGTCAGATGGCTCACGAGCTTGGTCCACACGGCATCACCGTCAACTGCGTGGCGCCCGGCTTCGTCTTGAGCAACCCCACGTCCATTGCGCAGTGGGAAAGCTACGGCGAAGAGGGTCAAGCGCAACTACTCAGTCGAATCCCCACACGTCGACTCGGCGAAGCGGAGGACATCGCGAACGGCGTGAGTTTCTTCGTCAGTCCCGCGTCGTCGTGGATCAGTGGTCAGACCCTATCGATCGACGGTGGACATGCTCTCTTTTAAAGACAACGACACTGAGTACATCGACGAGTTGGCCCAGTACGTCGCCATCCCAAGCGTGTCCCGCGACGCGACGCACGAAGTGATGAACCAAGCGGCGAACTGGCTCGTGAAACAGCTGCCCTTCGCCGACGCCTACGTTGACGAGACTGGAGGGCATCCCCTCGTACGCGGCGAGTGGCACGTCGGCGACGACGCGCCGACGATTCTTGTCTACGGGCACTACGACGTTCAGCCAACCGGTGACCTCGATGAATGGATCACTCCTCCCTTTGAGCTCACAGTCGACGGCGATGTCATTCGGGGCCGTGGTTGCACCGACGACAAGGGTCCGGTCTATGTCGTTCTCAAAGTCGCTCAAGCTTTTGAGCGAGAAGAGGGTGGCCCACCGCTCAACATCAAGTTTCTCTTGGAGGGCGAAGAGGAGATCGGTAGTCCTCACCTGGCCGACTATGTGCGCGCGCACGCCGAAGAGCTCTACTGCGACCTCGTCATCTCCGCCGACGGTGCCATGTGGCGCCCGAGCGAGCCGTCGCTGTCGCTGATGTCGAAGGGCCTTGTGACCTTCAGCCTCGTCGTCGAAGGCGCCGACGTGGACCTGCACTCGGGACGCTTCGGCGGCACGGTGGCGAATCCCTTGCACGGTCTGAGCGAGCTGGTCGCGAGCCTGCACACCAGTGACGGAGCTGTCGCGGTCGAAGGTTTCTACGACGGCGTCGTACCCGTGAGTGACGAACGTCGCACAGAGATCGCCAACGTGAACTTCGACGACGCAGCGTATCGCGAGTCGCTCGGCCTCGACGAACTCTTCGGGGAGTCGGGTTACACGACCATCGAGCGTCTCTGGGAACGCCCGACGCTCGAGATCAACGGCATGGACGGCGGCGGCAAGTACACCGTCATCCCCCACGTTGCCCGAGCACACATCTCGTGTCGTCTGGTACCGGGCCAAGACCCAGGGCTGGTGATCGACGCCATCGAACGTCACGTTATGGAGCGTCCTTTGGACGGCCTCACGGTGCGCGTCGTTCGTGACGCTCACGGGACACCCGCGTACACCATCGACGCGTCGCACCCGGCGATTCGTGCCGGCGCTCAGGCGCTCGGCGACGTCTATCCCGACCAGGCAGTTCTCCTCGCGTGCATCGCAGGAACTTTGCCCGCAACGACGCTCTTCGAAGAAGTTCTCGGAGCGAAAACACTGTTCTTTTCGTTCTCGACGGCCGACGAGAAACTGCACGCGCCCAATGAGTTCATGCGTATTCGTCGACTTCGCGAAGGCATGCGCGCCTGGGAAGTGTTGTGGCGTTCACTCGCGGATGGACCGCATCGCCTCGAGAAAGTGAGCCACTGATGAGTGTGTCCGACGACCTTACGAACTTGAGCGACGAGTTCTTCGTTCTGCAGAACACCCTGGATCCCCTTCCGGCGACACTGCTCGGCATCACCGGATACGACGACCTCTTGCCCGACCCGAGTCGAGCCGGAAGCGCACGTGGCGTCGCACAGTTGCGCGATCTCGAAGACCGGGTGGCTCAACTGAGCACCGGCACCATGAGCGAAGACGAGAGAGTCAACGCGGCGGTGCTCGCACGCCTGGCGTGGGGCATGCGAATTGACCTGGAAGAAGGAATCTGGGAGAGCGACGCGTCAGCAGAGAGCTACGCCAACCCGCACTCAATGGTCTTCATGTGCGTGCCGGCAGCGAGCGTGGTCGACGACGCTTCCGTACGCGCGTACCTCACGCGCCTCTCTGGCCTCGCGGCGTACTTTGATGCCCTTACCGAGCGCTTTACGCAAGCGGCGAACGACGGAAAGCTGTCGACTCGCGTAGGCGTCCTGCGCTCGCTGGACCAACTGAACGGCCATCTGGCCCTCAGCCTGGAAGAGGACACCCTCGCTAACCCCACGGTCGGGCCCGAGGTCGACGCGGAGTCGTTCTACACCTCGACCAGAAAAATCGTCGAGGAGTCGGTGCGTCCCGCCGTCGCTCGACTGAGCGCGTTCTTCACCTCGCTCCTCGATGGTCGCGTGCGCGACGACGAACACGTGGGAATCCTCTTTGTCCCTGGCGGTGCGGAGTCGTACGCGAAGGCCGTGCGCCGGCAAACGACCACGGATCTGTCGCCCGAGGCCATCCATCAGATCGGGCTCGACCGCCTCGATCACCTCAACGCGGAGTGGGCGGAACTCGGGGAGAAGGTACTCGGCGAGAGAGACGTTCCGACCATCTTGACTCGCCTACGCGAGGATCGATCGCTGCGCTTTTCCAACGCGGCCGAAATAGTCGCCGTGGTGACCGAGGCGCTCGAACGCGCCGAAGCCGCGCGTGACGACTGGTTCCCTCCGTACCGCATCGCCAACTGCATCATCGAAGAGATCCATCCGATAGAGGCCAAGAGCGCGGCCCTCGCTCACTACGTGGGACCCGCCGAAGACGGTTCTCGTCCCGGCGCCCACTTCGTACTGACCATCAACCCCGAAGAGAAGTTCAGGTACGAATACGAGGCGCTGGCCTTTCATGAGAGCACCCCCGGACACCATCTTCAGATCGCAACGGCCCAAACATTGACCGAGTTGCCGGCCTATCGGCGCTACCTCGACGCCCAGTTGTGCGGGTTCATCGAAGGGTGGGGTCTCTACAGCGAACGCCTCGCGGACGAGATGGGTCTCTATACCTCCGACCTCATGCGCCTCGGTATGTTGTCCTTTGACGCGCTACGGGCCTGTCGACTCGTGGTCGACACCGGCATGCACTACTACGGCTGGTCGCGTCAGCGTGCCGTCGACTTCATGTGGAGCCACACCGCCACGACCGCCTCCAATGTCGCCAATGAGATTGACCGCTACATCGGCTGGCCCGGTCAGGCTCTCGCCTACATGATCGGACGACTCGAAATCGGCCGTCTCCGTGACGTGGCGAAGGATCGACTCGGTGACGCCTTTAACGTGCGCGACTTTCACGGCGTGGTTCTCGGCAACGGTGCCGTGCCTCTCGACGTGCTCGCCTCCACGGTCGAGCGCTGGATCACTCAACAACAACCGTCGTAAGCATCGAATGTCAATAACTACCAACATCACCAACGCAAAGGAGCGCTGTGCGCGTCACAATTAACGACAACGAATTGAACGTCGAGGTTCTCGGTGACGAGAACGCCCCGGTACTCATTGCCCACCACGGTGGCGGCGGGATCGGGTCACTCGAAGAACCGAAGTCCACCTTTGGACCGCTCGCGGACCAGTTCCGCGTGATCATCTTCGACGCGCGCGGCTGTGGACGCAGCGAAGGCAAGCCCCCGTTCTCGCACGCGCAGTGGGCGGCTGACGTCGATGGTCTGCGCGAATGGGCCGGCGTTGACGAGATCATCGTGACCGGAGGTTCCTACGGAGGCTTCATCGCGCTGGAGTACGCACTCGCCTACCCCGAGCACACGCGCGCCATGATCCTGCGCGATACCTCGGCCGACAAGTCGAACCTCGATCGGGCCTACGAGAACGCCCGCACCCAGACGCGCATCGAGATCAACTGGGATAACTTCAACCGCTACTGGCACGGTGAGATCTACGACGACGAGGACCTGAAGCAGCGCTGGGCCGACATCATTCCGCTCTACGACTTCAACTACGACCCGGAGAAGTCCAAAGCAGACGTCGAGGGGCGCATCTATCGCCACGAAGCCCACAACTGGTGCTTCCTCTACAACATGCCAAACTACGACCTGCGCGAGCAGCTACCGAGCGTGCAGTGCCCGACTCTCGTGACCGTCGGTCGGACGGACTGGGTGACGCCCGTCTCGTCGGCCGAAACCATCGCGTCCCTGATTCCGAACTCCGAGTTGGTGATTTTTGAAAACTCCGGTCACTCGCCTCAGCACGAGGAGTTCGAACTCTTCCAAAAGACGATGCGCGACTTCCTCGCGAAACTCCCGTAACAGTTGTCGGGTCGTCTTACTCTGTCAGACCACGACAGAGTAAGACGACCGTGATGAACGTCTTGTAGAGCTCCAGAGGATCGTCGAGAGTGATCTCGCACGACAGCGTTCCCGTGCGCCGAACTCCCGCAACGCGGGCCGCTAGGTCGGCGTAGTCGCTGGTTCGAAGGTCGAGGGCCATCGTGATCGGACTCGTAATGGCGACAGGCGTTGCGGAACCGAGATTCGTGACCGCGTCGAAGGCCGACTGGTCGATCAAGGCGCACGCGGCGTCCGGGTGCATTGAGTTAGCGGCGAAGCGCGACACGGACTCCTTCACGACTGCAGCGACACAGCTCGGCGCGAATGGCGCGATCTCCTGGGCGGTCGTGGCGTCGCCCGAAATGAGAACGATGGGTACGCCGTAGGCCCTCGCGACCAAAGCGTTGATGCCCGCTTCGCCCGCAATGACGCCGTTGATCGTGACCCGGGCAAAGGCTGTAGGAAAATACGTGTGCGAGAGCGTCGACGAGGTGGTCATCGACCCGTGATACGAGATGAAGAACACCGCGTCAAAGGTCTCATCGAGTCCCTGCATCATGTACATCGGTTTCACGCGACCCGAGAGGTATCGCGCCGACCCGGCGAGCTCGCTCGGGCGTAAGTTGGCCATCCTCGAGTGCGAGTCGTTGACCAAAAACTCCGTAGCGCCCGCGCGCAGCGCGCCTTCGATCGCCGCGTTGACTTCGTTGGTAAGTAACTGGCAGTAGTAGTCGTAGAAGTGACCACCGGCGACGACGTGGTCCCAGTCGACCACCCCGGCCGTGCCCTCCATGTCCGAGGAGATGAAGATTTTCACAGTTGCGCTCGGGGACGAACGACGAGCTCACCGTCAGCGGCGCTAATGACGTTGTAGGTGGAGCCGGCCTGGCCCGCCGCTCCCCCGTGTCGGCCGTCGGGAGTGAGACAGAGCGTTCGCAGTTCGGCACGAAAATCGTCAGGCAGCCCCGAGGCTTCGGCGAGCATCGCGCGGCAGGCCTGTTCAGGTTCGTCGCCGCGCGCGAGGTTGTCGACAACGACGCGAGCGCCGGTGAGGCGCATGCTCAACTCACCGCGCCCCGTACAGGCGGCAGCACCGTATCGAAGGTCCGAATAGTTTCCCGCGCCCGGCAGAGCCGAGTCACCCACGCGGCCCGGATACTTCCAGGGGTAGCCGCTGGTCGACACTCCCGCCACGAGCTCGCCGGCTTCGTCCAGGGCCAGCACATTGATGGTGCCCCACGGTCCGTCGTGAGGGCGAAACCGATTGACCAGCGCGAGGGCCGAGCGCCGGTAGGCGCCGTCACCCGCCGCGGCAGCCGTTCGCTCCCCCTCGACCGATTCCTTCGACGGCGAA
The DNA here is from genome assembly GCA_049790955.1 of Acidimicrobiales bacterium. Taxonomy (GTDB): domain Bacteria; phylum Actinomycetota; class Acidimicrobiia; order Acidimicrobiales; family RAAP-2; genus RAAP-2. Next base: position 27,968 of record JBAQZL010000025.1, on the reverse strand, counting down.
AGTGCTTCGCGAAACATCACCCAGGCTTCGTCGGTGAGCAGATCGCTTCTCTCGAATCCGCACTCTTCGGCGAAAAGCTCGGCTCCAGCGCCCACTAGCAGACAATGCTGGGGAAGCTTCTCGAGCACCGCGCGCGCAATTGATATCGGGTGAGCGAATCCCTTCACCGCCCCCACCGCACCAAAGGCGCGGGTCGATCCCACCATCAACGACGCGTCGAGTTCCACGTCGCCTTGCGCGTTGGGTAGACCTCCGGTACCGACGTAGTGATCACTCAGGTTGTCCTCGCAGAGGCGAAGGGCCGCCTCCACGGCGTCGAGCGCAGACGCGCCCTCGGCGAGCAACTTCGCTCCCGCAGAGAGTCCCGCCTCGCTGCGTTCACTGCCGATGATGATGGGTGCCGGTTTCACGACTGATCTCCTTTGATCATTGTTGAGTCCTCGGTTGAGGTCTTAGGCGAGCAGACCTTCAACGCGACGCGCGACGCCGAGCAATGCCATGTCACGTCCGCGAGGGGCGGAGAACTGAATTCCGACCGGCAGACCATCAGCCGTAAAGCCGACCGGCAGGACGACCGCGGGGTCACCCGTGACGTTGAACTGGCCCGTGAAACGACCTTCGGCCTGACCTTCGGGCGTGTCGATCGGAGGAGTCGTGGCGGGAGCCACGTAGGGAGTAGCCGGAGACACCAACACATCAACGCCGGCGTACGTGGCCTCGCACGCGCCGAGAAGCTCGGCGCGCTTCGCGAGGGCCGCGTCGTACCGCTCGCGCGTCACGAGTTCGCCAGCCTGCAAGAGGCGGAGAGTCTCAGGACCGAAATGCATGGGCGTCGCGGTGACGGTGTCGCCGTGCACGACCCACGCTTCGTACAAGATGATGTCGTCAATGGTCTCGCGGATCGCCGCGAAGGGTGCGTCGTCAATCTCTACGATTTCGTGCTCCGCTCCTAAGCGATCGAGCGCGCCATCAAGTGCCGTTCGCACCTCCGACGTGATGGTCGAATCATCGAACTGCGTGCGCAGCACGCCGAGGCGAACACGCGCGGGCGCTTCTTCGACGGCCTGACCGGTCAGCGCGCTAAAGACGCGTTGGGTCACCTCGACGTCCTTTCCGAGCAGGCCCGCGTGGTCGAGCGACGGAGCGAGGGGTTGCACGCCTTCGAGCGAGAGCAGACCATAGGTCGGTTTGAACCCCACCACGTTGCAGTAGTGAGCGGGGATGCGAATCGATCCACCGGTGTCGGTACCGAGAGCGACGTCGCACGCTCCCGCGCCCACGAGCGCGGCGGACCCACCGCTCGAGCCGCCCGCGGTGCGTGCTGGATCGAAGGGATTCATGGCTTCGGGCACACCGGGGTGCAATGCACCGGCCGCGTACTCCAGGAGCGTGGTCGTCGCGTACACGTCGGCACCGGCACCGCGCAGGGACGCAATGAGAGCCGCATCCTCGGTTGCCGCGGCTCCCTCTTTCGCCTCGGGGTTGCCGTTGCCGCGCGTGACACCTTCGATGTCGAAAAGGTCCTTCACCGCAATGGCCACGCCATGGAGCGGTCCTTCGAGACTGCGCTTGGGAGCGGGCAAGATGTCGACGACAGCGTTGAGAGGCCGACCCAGGCGCTCGGTACGTTCGTACGCGTTGAGTAGGTCCAGGTTCGCTACTTCGCAGGTGCGCTCACCGCGCTCGATCGCGTGAATGAGTTCTCCGATGTAGTTAGTCAAAGGCCCACGAAGGTCGCGCACCAGATCGTCGACTTCGGTCTTGCGCTTGCGCACCATGAGGTCGCGGTAGATACCACTGTGGGACTTCGCGCTCTTGCGGTTGAACGTCACGAGACGATCGAGGGAGCCCTCCAGATCATTCGGATCGAACCCGTCGAAGCCTTCGGGCTTCACTGGTGACTGCGCCAGCACTTCACGAGCGATCGCCATCATCAGCGTGCGATAGCGCGGGTCTTCGAGATGATCGGCAATCGAGAGATCCGAAACAGCGCCGCCGTAGAGCATGGCACCGTACGCCTCTTTGCCCCACAAATATCCCATGATGTTGTCCGTCGCTTCGGCGTAGGGCAACGCCTCCACCAGCTCTGCGACGCGCGGAGAGATGACGTTCTCAAATGGTTCGCCGACGCGAAAGGTACCGATGTTGCCCTGCATGACGCGCCCCGGCCCCATGACGTCCGCACCGAAGTTCACGAAGCTGACGATGAGATTCTCGCGTCCAACGGCGTCGGCCAGAATGTCGGCGGTAAAGCCGTTCTGGAAACTGACAAGATACCCGCCCGGTGCAATGCGGCCGCGAACCAGTTCGGCGGCGGCGACGGTGTGATGACTCTTTACCGCAATAGCCACGTGTTCGATCTGAGCGGGCAACTCGTCGGGCGTGATCGCGCGCACGCGCACGGTGAACTCTTCAACCGGACCTTCAATGTGCAAGCCGTCACGATTGATCGCCTCGACGTATTCCGTGTCCACGTCGCAGAGGACGATGTCGTGTCCGCTTCGCGCCATGTGGGCACCAATCGTGCCGCCAATAGCTCCCGCTCCGATGATGGTGAGTTGCATTCCGTACCCTTTGTAGAAACCCTTACGTCAGTGTGAGGGGGCTTTTTCCAGGGTAGCCGGGACGTCGACGTGTCTCGTCCCGACAACAATCGTCTGAGACGAAATGTAGGAAGCTATTTCGCGGACAGCACCGTGCGTCGATTCTGTGCGGCCGACGACGGAGTGACCTTAAAGTGCGTGGCTCCCAATCCTCGTAAGGACGCTGCGACGCCGCTCACATCCAGGTTCGCAAAGCGAGTCTGCAGATAACTCCACGCGGCACGCGCACGCTGAACTCCCAACGTGTGATTATTCGCACCAGATCCCGTGGAACTCGCGTAGCCATTCACACTCACGCTCGAAAAACCATCGTTCGCGATGGCGCTGGCGAATCCGTTCAATTGGGCCATGGCCGTGGTTGACAAAATCCACGAGTTGTTCGGGAAGTAAATGGTGAGAGAAACGCTGGCGGGAACGACTTTGTAACGAATTCGCGTCGTAGTGGTCTGGCCGTCTCTGGACGTTGCGGTCACCACGTACGTGTGCTCGCCCAACGACGACGTCTTCAAGGTTCCCGTGCCGTTGGAGGACGTTCCATCACTGCACGTGGCGATGCCGGGCCCGTTCGGGTCAGAGCACTTATACGTCGTCGAAACCTTCTTACCCACGACGTAGAACCGCCCTGATGAGGGTGACGTAATGGTGGCGACTGGATCGCCCGCCGGCACAACGGAGGTGACGGTCTGAGATACCTTCCCCGCGGCCGCGAAGTTCGAGTTGCCGAGCTCATTTGCGTCAATCACACAGGTCCCCGCCGGGGCCGTCAAGGTGACCAAGCCCGTTGCCGCGTTGACTGTGCAACCCGAGGTTGAGGAAGGATCAACGCTGAAGGTCACGGGATTGCCCGAGCCCCCGCCGGTCGCGGTCACCGTGTACGTGGCGCCGATGGTCGGACTGGCCGGAGGCGTATTGGTGAAGGTGATGTTCTGCGGCGTGAGGTTTCGCGACGTCACGGTTTGTTGTACCTGGGTCGCGAGCGTATACACGCCGTTACCGGCCTGGTTCGCGTCAATGACGCACGTGCCGACAGGCGCCGTGAGAGTGACGAAACCGGTCGACGAGTTAACGGTGCAACCCGACGTCGAGGTGTGGTCGACGCTGAAGGTGACGGGATTGCCGGACGCGCCGCCGGTCGCCGTGACCGTGTAAGTCGTTCCCACGAGTGGGCTCGCCGGTGGGCTGTTCGTGAAGTTAATTGTCTGCGTACCCGGAACCGTGTCGACTGTCTGGTGCACGACGGGTGCGGCCGAGTACGCGGCATTGCCTGCCTGATGCGCATCGATCTCGCAGGTGCCCGCGGGCAGCGTCAAGGTGACAAATCCGGTGGAGGAGTTCACCGTACAGCCCGACGTTGAGCTGCCATCAACAGTAAATGTGACCGCATTGCCCGACGCCCCGCCCGTGGCCGCGACTGTGTAGGTCGTTCCTGGCAACGGATTTGTTGGCGGCGTATTCGTGAAGACGATGGCCTGGGTACCCAGCACTGATGTCACCGTCTGCTGTCGTTGCGTGGCCGCCGAGTACGTGCCATTTCCAAGCTGATTCGCGTCAATGATGCAGGTACCCGCCGGAGCTGTCAAGGTAACAAGTCTCGATGAAGAGTTCACTGTGCAACCCGAGGTGGAAGAACCATCAACCGTGAACGTGACTGCGTTACCCGACGCACCACCGGTCGCGGTCACGGTGTACGTCGACCCCGGTAGAGGGTTGGTGGGTGGAGTGTTCGTGAACGTGATGGTCTGAGGCACGAGGGAAACCGTGCCGCTGTCCAAAGTCGTGGCGGGTGCGGCGTCGGCGGAACTCACGCTCGCGCTATTGGAAAAAGCGCCAGACGTCGTCGGTGTTACCGGAACCGATATCGCCGGTAAGGCGGTGCCTGCAGTGAGAGGCAGCGTTCCGGTATAGGTGCATGACACCAATTGACCAGTGGTCGTGCACGTCCAATTGGCTCCCCCCACTGCGGTTCCGGGCGTGAGTGATGCGGGAAATGTGTCACTCACCACGGGTGCGTCACTCTCACTGGCGGCGCTGGCGCTCGCGACCGACGCGGTCAACGTCACCGTGCCCGGTGTTCCGACCGTGAGTGATCCGCTGTCGGTGTTAGTCAGGGCAAGCGTGGGTGCCGCCGTGAGACTGTTCGCCACCAAGAAGTTGATGTCGTGATACTCGTTTTCGCCGCCGGTCGAAGACGCCCACCCGAAGGCCAGCTCCTTCGGCAAGCCAGCTCCATTGAGCCAGCCGCCGGGCACGTCTAGAGGATCCGTCGGCAACGCGCCTGTGCGGCTATACCACGTTGTTCCGGCTACGCCATTGACGAGCGGCTCGGTAGCGAACATCCAGTCTCCCGCGAGCACAGTGATTCCCGACGAACTGGCGGTCACCGAAGATCCGCTCGGATTGAGAACGACTTCTTCGGGAACCGCGAGCCCGGTGCGAGCGGTGGCGGACTGGCTGTCGAGAGTGTAGGTCGCCGGCAGGTTGTCCTGGGCCAGCAAGCAGTAGCCCGCCTCTCCGTCACCTGGACCACGCACGCCCATTGATTCCGGAACAGCGGAGCTGGACTGACCGCAGTTCGACCCACCGAAGCTGCTGCTCTCGAAGTTTCCGAACACATCGGCCCCGAAACCTAAGTAACCGTAGGGGACGCCCGGTGTCGTGCCGGGCGTCGTGCCCGATGACGTCGGGGAGTAGCCCAGCGATCCGCCCGATGGTCCTACCGCGGCGGGAGGCACAGGGTCGGAGGGATTGACCGCCGCTAAGTCAAAAGAGATTCCGTCGGCGCCGCTGCCGTTGAACTGATATGAGTCCCATGTCACATCGAGGCCGTCGGCAGTGGGCAGCGCCACGCTGTTGTAAATGGTGCCGACTTGGCTACCTGAGTTGTTTGTGAGTTGCAGCGCGCCACTCCCGCCGGCGTCGGGCGATGTGCCATCGCAGTCTGGGACTGGTGTCACCGAAGTGTTCGTTCCTGCGGTCAGACAGACCCCCTCGCTGCCTGTTGGCATCTGCCAGCCGGAGTTCGTGGTCGTCGCATTAGTGAACGTTTCGGTCAACAAGTTCGTGCCGCTCGCTCCCGCGGTGGCCGCCGGAATCACTGCGGCGAGTCCTCCGGCCAAAATCGACGACGCTACGAGTAGCCCTAAGTACGTCCGACGCATACTGCACTCCTAGAACAGGGTCCCCGAATTCGCTCAGTTGGGACCGTACCTAGGGTACGAGAGAATACGCTGAATATCGTGGCAATCTGAAATTAACTTCTACGGGTGCACCCTGGTTGACCAGGTAATGCGTCTTCTCGTCGTCTCGAACTCGATAGTTTTCTCTATTAAATATCGTTAAACGTCGGTGTCGCCACCGGAAATCTCGGAGACCTTTTGCTTGCCCGCCGAGACGAACGGCATCATTTCGCGCAGGGTCTTACCGATCTTTTCGATCGGGTGATTCTTCCCGGCTTCGCGAAGTTCGCGGTATCGCGGGCGACCAATTTCGTTCTCTTGAATCCATTCGGCGGCGAACGTGCCGTCTTGGATTTCGGTCAAGATCTTTTTCATCTCGCCCTTGACGGTTTCGGTGATGACGCGTGATCCGCGCGTCAAGTCGCCGTACTCGGCGGTGTCCGACACGCTGTAGCGCATACCGGTGATGCCCTCTTCGTACATCAAGTCGACGATCAGTTTTAGTTCGTGGAGGCACTCGAAGTACGCACTCTCGGGCTGATAGCCCGCTTCGACCAAAGTCTCGTAGCCCGCGCGCACGAGGGCGGTGACTCCCCCGCACAAGACGACTTGCTCACCGAACAGGTCGGTCTCGGTCTCTTCGGAAAACGTTGTCTCCAGTACGCCGGCACGTGTGGCGCCGATGCCATCGGCGTAGGCCAATGCGATGTCGTGCGCGTGACCAGTCGCGTCCTGCTCGACCGCGATCAACGACGGCACGCCGCCGCCTTCTACGTACGTGCGGCGCACGAGGTGGCCCGGGCCCTTGGGCGCGACCATGGCTACGTCGACGTCGGCGGGTGGATTGATGAGGTTAAAGCGGATGTTAAAGCCGTGCGCGAACAGTAGGCACTTGCCCGCCGTCAAGTACGGCGCAATGTCGGCGTCGTAGGTGCGCTTCTGCTCGGTGTCGGGCACCAGAATCATGATGACATCGGCCTCTTTGCAGGCATCGGCGATGGAGAGCACGCGAAGTCCCGCGTCTTCGGCCTTTAGAACCGAGGACGACTCCGAGCGCAGTCCGACCCGCACGTCGTAGCCACTGTCGTGCAAGTTCAAGGCGTGGGCGTGACCCTGTGATCCGTAGCCCAAAATGGCGATTTTCTTCGCCTTGAGCAGTTCGGGCTTGGCGTCCTTTTGGTAGTACATCGTCGTCATCGGGGGAAACTTTCTCTTTGCTTTAGGCGTTTGCCGTCTGTCCGAGTCTAGGGAGTGCGACACGGCCAGTCCGCTGGAGAGCCACGTCACTGAATGACTCGAGCGCCTTTTCCAGTCGATCGCATGCTCCGGGAGTGCCAGCCAACATGACCGTCATCGACGCCGCATTGACGTCAACTATCGACGCGCCAGTATTCGCCGCGACTTCCAGCACATCCGCGCGCGTCGCGCTGTCAACCGGGAGCGTCGCCAGAAGAAGCTCCCTCTCGACGGCGTCCTTGGGCGCGAGGTCAGTAATCTCCACGACGTTCACCAGTTTGTTCAACTGGGCCACAATCTGCTCCAGAGGCGCACTCTGCGCGTCAACGACAATCGTGACGCGCGAGAAGCGGGCGTTACCCTCGGCGGGGGCCACGGCCAGCGAGTAGATGTTGAAACCGCGCCGTGCGAAGAGTCCCGCAATACGCGCCAGAACGCCGGCTTTGTTTTCGACCAGCACCGACAAGATGTGATGGCGAACTGGCGCGGGGTTACTCTCACCGAGAAACGGCTCGGGGCTCACTGGGCACCTCCGCGAAGGAGCGGATGAACCATGATGTCGTCGTTGCTCGCGCCCGAGGCGACCATGGGGAACACTTTCTCCGAGGAGTCGGTGCGAAAGTCGATGACGACCGGGACATCGTTGATCTCATTCGCCTTGGCGATGACCGCGTGCATCTCTTTGAGATTGTGGGCTCGGAGGCCCACGCAGCCCATCGCTTCAGCCCACTTCACGTAGTCGGGCAGGTCCGCGCTCAAGTAGACCTCTGAGTACCGTTCCTCATAGAACATCTCTTGCCACTGGCGCACCATGCCGAGGTACGCGTTGTTCAAAATCGCGACCTTGATCGGGATCCCTTCGCTGCGCGCCGTCACGAGTTCCTGTGCGGTCATCTGAAAACATCCGTCGCCATCGATGCACCAGACCGTTCGATCGGGTCGACCGACTTTGGCCCCGATCGCGGCCGGAACGCCGAAACCCATCGTCCCCGCGCCACCAGAGTTGACCCAGGTACCGGGCTCTTCGAACTGCCAATGCTGCGACGCCCACATCTGGTGCTGACCAACGCCGGCCGCAACAATCGTCCCAGGAGCTGCGGAGCGGGCGATTGCTTCGATGACGTGCTGGGGACGAAGCGGCCCCTCGGCACTCGGCTCGTCGTAGACGAGCGGGTAGCGCTCTTGCCAGGTGCGAATCTCCTTCCACCACACATCGAGATTCTGAGGCGTGGCGCCGGCCTCGTCGCGCGCGCGCAGCGCGCCCGCCACGTTCGTCTGCAGCGCCACGTCGGCGAAGCGGACCTTGTTGAACTCGGCACGGTCAATGTCGACGTGGATTATCTTGGCCCCCGCGGCGAAGCTGGAGAGCTGACCGGTCACGCGGTCGTCGAAGCGCGCACCGAGCGAAATCAAGAGGTCCGACTTCTGTAATGCCGTGACCGCGCTGTACATGCCATGCATCCCCGGCATGCCGAGGTGCTGTTCGTGCGAGTCCGGAAAGGCACCCCTCGCCATCAACGTTGTGACCACCGGCATCTTGGTGCGCTCGGCGAAGGCGCGCAGCTCTTCTGAGGCGTGCGACTTCAGTGTTCCTCCGCCCACGTAGAGGACGGGACGTTCGCTGCGCGAGATCAACTCAACGGCGAGAGCCACCGCGTCGTCGTCGAGCGGTAGCTCGGGTCGATAGCCCGGCAGGTCCAACTCGTCGATTGTTTCGGGGTACCACCACTCCATCGTCGACTGCGAGATGTCCTTTGGTAGGTCGATGAGCACCGGACCGGGCCGACCGGTCGTGGCGAGGTAAAAGGCCGACGCCACCACACGCGGTATCTCGTGGGCCGACTGAATAAGAAAGTTGTGCTTGGTGATGCCCATGGTGATGCCCGTAATGTCGCACTCCTGGAAGGCATCCGAGCCAATGGCCGCCGTCGCGACCTGGCCGGTGATGACGACCAAGGGCGTCGAGTCCATGTGGGCATTACCGATGGGGGTAACGATGTTGGTCGCACCGGGACCGCTCGTCACCATGGCCACGCCCGGCTTGCCGGTCGCCAGCGCGTACCCCTCGGCCATGTGGCCGGCTCCTTGTTCGTGGCGCACCAGAATGTGGCGGATTGAGGAGTCCAGGATGGGGTCGTAGACCGGAAGGATGGCGCCACCGGGCAGGCCGAAGATGGTGTCAACCCCTTCGCGTTCGAGACTCTTGATTAGTGCTTGCGCTCCGGTGAGTTGCACAGCGCTCCTTTTCGTGTCAGATAAGCAAAAAGGCCTCCCTTGTTTGGGAGGCCTCCGGTGTCTGTGATACGTGTGACTACCGGCGCCAGGCGCCTACTACTACCAGAATCTCGATGCGGGTCGTCACGTATCCAGTTTAAACATAATTAAGGGGCCCTCACAACACGTGACCGAGGCCATGTGGATCTCACGGCGACCCGGCTCAATCCTTCTCGGTGTTACCCGGCAGTATGGACGTTGCCTCGCCGGGCATCACTCACTCCAGCAGATCTTGCACAAAAGTCATAACATGCGGCGATGATTCGCGGGGGCAGATTCATCGGCGTGGTCGTGATACTGGTGGGCGCCGCGTTATTCGGCGCGCTCGGCGCTCACCCCGTGCACACGACACCGGCCGGCGCGGCGCAAACTGGATTGAATGGTGCGTGGCAGTGCTGCAACGCTGGCGGCGCCTCCTCTCAAGTGTTCGTCATGAACGGCGGCACGGGAACCGCGTACCAGACGACAGCCGGCGGCGAGTTCGCCACGATCACTGACTCAGACAACGGCGGCAAGATCAAGATCGTGACGACCTATACGGACTCGAGCTACGTCGCCACTTTCTTAGGAGTCCTCGCCACCGACGATCAGTCCATGAGTGGAACCTGGACGAGCACCGAAGGGCAGGTGGGCACCTGGAGCGCTACGCGCACGACCTTTCTCGCGTCCACCCCCATCACCGTGTCACTCACGCTCTCAAGGATCACCTTTCCGGTTGGTCAGACAAGTATCGCCACCGTCACGGTCACCGCCGGCAGCGAAGCGCTCACCAACGTCAGTCTCGGTACCGGGCTAACGATCGAAGGCAGCTTCGTCACGGTCACGAAGAGTCCCGCCACCCTCGGCGTCGCGACTCTCGCTGCTGGTGCGTCGCAGAGTTTCACGTTCACCCTCAAAGGAGATTCCGACGGCGGCGACGTCATCTCCGTCGATGCCACGGCGGACGGCGCCACAGGGAACGTCGGCGATACGGCGGAGTCGAAGTACGACGTGGGCACGTTCACCGGCGCACCGATCTCCAACGGGGGAATGAACGTGCCGATGCCGGCCGCGGCGCCGATCGCCTCGACCCTCGGCACGCCCGGCGAGATATTCCACTCCTTTGGGCACAACCTGGAGAACGCCAGCATCACCGTGGCCGCGATCTTGTTCATCACCTTTCCAGCCAGCATGTTCAACAACACCTTTTCGTCGAACTACGGCGAGATCGTGTTGATATTCACCGGCTGGCGACGTCGCGTGCGCCGAGCCTTCGGCCTCAAAGACAAGCCGGACGGTGAAGAGACCTTGAACGCTTCCCTCCCCCCCATCACCGGAACTGAAGCAACGACGGGAGCGACGTCAATTACCAACGGAACCGATTCTGCGGTGAAGGCATCAGATCCCGACATGCCCGGCCGTTCGAGTCGCCCCTGGTTCATCGCGGTGCTCGCCCTCGGGGGGATTCTCGGTGGTCTCCTCAACCCGCACTTTGGACTCAACAGTGAGTCGGTGTCGGGATTTGGCGCAACACTCGTCTCCTTCGTCATTGGTGCCAGCCTCTCGTGGTATATCGCAAAAATCTTCCGCCGACACCACAAATACCCGACGCACACGTACTTGAAGGCGCTCCCGCTCGGACTGGCCGTCGCGGCAATTTGCGTGCTGATCTCGCGGGCGACCAACTTCGAACCGGGCTACCTCTACGGGATCGTCGTCTCTATCGCCTTCGTCGAGACGCTTGAAGAGCGCCACAACGCGCACCTCACCGTCATTTCCACGTTCTCCACGCTGGCGGTCGCCCTGCTCGCCTGGTTCGCGTGGGTTCCCATCAACCACCTAGCGGGTCTGCACACAGGCAACATCCCCCTCGGTATCCTCGACGACGTCCTGGGATCGATCTTCGTCGGTGGCCTCGTAGGCACCGTGATCGGATTGATGCCGCTTCAGTTCATGCCGGGTGGGGCGCTGTTGAGGTGGCGAAAGGACGTATGGGCCATCGTCTTCTTCGTGGCGCTCTTCCTCCTCGTCGAAGTAGAGCTCAACCCCGATTCGGGTCCCACACATCATGGCGGCGCGCCCATCGTGACGGCGATTGTCCTCTTCGTTGGATTCGGAGGAGCAACCTGGATGATGCGTCGCTACTTCATCAAACGTGGTGCGACGAAAAAAGAGCTGTCACCGGTTCTCGCCACCACGACCGCGACCATTGGTCCGGCGGTCGTGCTCGAGCCCGAGACCGACGAGGACGCCGAAGTCCACGACTAACGAGTAGTGACAGCTCCCTTTTCGGCACCCTGGGCCAAGCGTGCGAACTTCTCCAAAACGCCCGTCGTGTAGCGCGGAGTGAAGGGAGTCACGTGTTTCTCGCGCTCGGCGAGTTCGGCCTCGTCCACCAAGAGATCGATCGACAAGGTGTTGACGTCGATCACAATCTCGTCGCCATCGCGCACGAGGGCGATGGGCCCGCCGTCGAGCGCCTCGGGCGCCACGTGACCGATGCAAAACCCGTGCGTGCCGCCACTGAATCGTCCGTCGGTGACGAGTGCGCAGTCCGCCCCGCGGCCAACGCCCTTCATGGCGCCCGTAACGGCGAGCATCTCGCGCATGCCCGGTCCGCCCTTCGGTCCTTCGTAACGAATGACCACGACGGTCTGAGGTTGGATCTCGTTCGCCATGATGGCGTCCATCGCGGCAATCTCGCCGTCGAAGACCCGCGCCGTACCGCGAAAGGAGAGCTCGTCCATCCCGGCCACTTTCGCGACCGCGCCCTTCGGAGCTAGCGACCCGCGCAGTACGGCGATGCCGCCTTGAACGTGAATGGGGTGGTCGAAGTCATGGATGACCTCGCCGTCGGGATGCGGTGCGTGAAAGTCCGCCAAGTTTTCGGCCATGGTCTTGCCGCTCACCGTCATGACGTCGCCGTGGAGGCGGTCAGTCTCGAGCAAGTGCGCCAGGACAACGGGGACGCCACCAATTTTGTCGAGATCGCTCATGTGGTATTTCCCGTGAGGCTTGGTGTCGGCAATGTGGGGAACGCGTTGCGCGATCTTGTTGAAGTCGTCGAGCTCAAGCTCAACGCGCGCCTCGTGGGCAATGGCGAGGAGGTGCAGCACAGCATTCGTCGAACCGCCAAGCGCCATCACGACGGCGATGGCGTTCTCGAACGCTTCCTTGGTCATGATCTGGCGTGCGGTGATGCCGCGGTCGAGCAAGTTGAGCACGGCCGTTCCCGAGTCGTAGGCGTACTGATCGCGTCGTGGATCGATGGACGGCACGGAGGCGCTACCGAGAAGCGACATACCGATCGCCTCACCAACGCTCGCCATCGTGTTCGCGGTGAACATCCCCGCGCAACTGCCCTCACCCGGACACGCGGCGCACTCGATGGCTTTGAGCTCTTCGTCGCTCATCGCACCGACAGCGTTCGCGCCGACGGCCTCGAAGACTGACGTGATATCGAGCGCGCGGCCGTCGAGGTGGCCCGGAAGGATCGTGCCGCCATAGAGGAAAACACTCGGCACGTTGACGCGGGCCGCGGCCATCAGCATCCCGGGAAGCGACTTGTCGCATCCGGCGAAGGTGACCATGGCGTCGAAACGCTCGGCGTGCATGACCGTCTCCACCGAGTCCGCGATGACCTCACGAGAGACCAGCGAGGCGTGCATACCCTCGTGTCCCATAGAAATCCCGTCGGAGACGGCGATCGTCACGAACTCAAAGGGCAGGCCTCCACCGTCGCGCACGGCGACCTTCGCACGCTTGGCCAGTCGATCGATGGGCAGGTTGCATGGCGTCACTTCATTCCAGCTCGATGCCACGCCGATCTGGGGCTTGATCATGTCCTCGTCGTTGAGACCCATGGCGCGCAACATGGCCCTCGCGGGCGCGCGACCGTTTCCAATTGTGACTTCGGAGCTTCGCGGAGTGGGGTGGTTCGCCATGGTGTGAAGTCTAGGGAACGCGCTTAACGACGCGAGTTGAGCTCCGCGATGACGGCCTTACCGTTGGCCTGGCCCTTTGTCACCTTCATCACCTGTCCGATGAAGAACTGCGCGAGCTTCTCGTCGCCGTCACGAAAGCGCGACCACTCGTCGGGGTTCGCTTCGATCAGCCCAGCAACGATGTCACCGAGCGAGTCGGCCGAGAGCTGCTCGAATCCCTTCGCGGTGGCGATGGCGCTGGGATCTCCCCCGTGCGCGAGCAATTCCAAGAGCACCGTTTTGGCTTGGGTCGCCGAAAGTTTGCCGCTCTGCTCCATCAAGAGCGTCGCGGTGAAGGCGTCAGTGGTCAGATTCGATATGTTCTCGGCGTCGGCGGCGAGTTCGTTGGCGCCACGCGCGAGCGCCAGGCCCGCGTCAACGCCCGCGTCGAGGGCCGCCGTCACCAAAGCGTCAAATCCCAGATCAACGACCACTTGCAGGGCGTCGAGTTGCGTCGAGGTGGGATTCGTGAGCCGCGCGGCCAGCGTGGCGCGACGTTCGGCCGGCATGGGACCGAGTCCCTCGCGCACCCGCTCCTGCCACGCAAGGTCGGGGGCGAGATCGACGAGGTCGGGCTCGCGGAAGTACCGGTAGTCCTCGGCCTCTTCTTTCGTACGCATGGTGGACGTTGCGCCGAGTGTCTCATCCCAGTGACGGGTCTCTTGACGCACGACGCCGCCCTCATTGATCAACTCAATCTGGCGTAGTGCTTCAAAATCGATAGCTCGCCCGAGGCTGCGCAGTGAGTTGAGGTTCTTGATCTCGCAGCGTGTTCCGAAGGGTTCGTTGGCGTGGCGGACCGAGACGTTGGCGTCCATGCGCATCGACCCTTCTTCCATGCGGCCGTCCGACGCTCCCGTGGCGATCAGAATCCCGCGAAGTTCAGACGCGTAGAGGCGGGCCTGCGCCGAGGAGCGGATGTCGGGCCCCGACACGATCTCCACGAGGGGCACGCCCGAGCGGTTGTAGTCGATGAGCGACCGTTCGGCGCCGTGAATTCGCCCGCTCACTCCTAAGTGCGTCGACTTGCCGGTGTCTTCTTCGAGGTGAGCTCGTTCGATCGACACGCGCGAGCCGTCGGGCAGATCGACGTAGCCGCCGACATTGATTGGCAGGTCATACTGACTGATCTGAAAGTCCTTGGGCATGTCGGGATAGAAATAGTTCTTGCGGTGAAACGTCGAGGGACTAATGGTCGAATGCACGGCCGTGCCAATCGCCATGGCGAGCTCGACGGCGCGGACATTCAGAACCGGTAGCGAGCCGGGCAGGCCCAAGCAGACAGCGCACACGTGCGTGTTCGGCTCGGCGCCGAAGACATTCTCGCATCCGCAGAACATCTTGGTCGTGGTCTTCAGTTCGGTGTGGACCTCGAGTCCGACCACCATCTCCCACCCGTCGGGCAACGTCATGATGTCTGCTCCACTTCGAGCACGCGAGCGGCCGCGAAGAGTTGCGCTTCGCTGCGTCCAGGACCGAGCAGCTGCACGCCAATGGGCAGACCGCCTTCACCACGACCAAACGGCACCGAGATCGCCGGGTCGCCGGCCAAGTTGGTGGGAATCGTGAACACGTCCGAGAGGTACATCGCGAGTGGATTGCTCGTCTTTTCGCCGAACTTGAAAGCTACCGACGGGGCCGTCGCGCCAAGCAAGAGGTCGACCTGAGCGTAGGCGTGGCGAAAGGCGTCGATCATCTGCGTGCGAACCTTGAGGGCCTGTCCGTAGTACGCGTCGTAGTACCCCGCCGAAAGCGCGTACGTGCCGAGCATGATCCGACGCTTCACTTCGGCACCGAAACCGAGCGTGCGTGTCGCTTCGTTCATGGCCGACACGTCCTCGGCGTCGACGCGCAGTCCGTAGCGAACGCCGTCGAAACGCGCCAGGTTGCTCGACGCTTCGGCCGGCGCAATGAGGTAGTAGGCACTGAGGCCAAGTCGACACTCCGGAATGGAGAGATCCACGACAGTGGCGCCGGCTTCCGTGAGAACGTCGCGAGCGCGAGTGACGGCCGCGACGACGTCGTCGTCTGCGCCCTCGAGCAACTCACGAACGAGACCAATACGCTTTCCCGCGACTCCCGCGTCAACGCCCGCCACCAGCGATGGCGAGGCCTCGGGCAGTGACGTCGAGTCTCTCGGGTCGTGTCCCGCGATCACCTCGAGCAACAACGCCGCGTCGGTTACGTTCTTCGCGAATGGTCCGATCTGGTCGAGTGAGCTGGCAAAGGCGATCAACCCGAAGCGCGAGACCAGTCCGTACGTTGGCTTCACCCCGACCAGCCCGCACAACGCCGCGGGCTGGCGAATCGATCCGCCAGTGTCCGAGCCGAGGGCGATCGGCGTCATGTCGGCGGCGACGGCGGCGGCCGAACCGCCTGACGAGCCACCCGGTACGCGCGTGGGGTCGAGGGGGTTGCGCGTTGGTCCGTAGTACGACGTTTCGGTCGACGAGCCCATGGCGAACTCGTCCATGTTGGTCTTGCCCATC
This sequence comes from Acidimicrobiales bacterium, assembly GCA_049790955.1. Lineage (GTDB taxonomy): Bacteria > Actinomycetota > Acidimicrobiia > Acidimicrobiales > RAAP-2 > RAAP-2. The sequence continues at coordinate 12,228 of JBAQZL010000025.1, read as the reverse complement.
GGGACGGCGCCCGCCTTCACGACGAGCTTGACGACTGTCGCGCTGTACGGCGACTTCCAGCCCTCAAGTATCCGCGAACCAGCTGTGGTCAGTTGACCGACGTGACACAAGTTGTCTTTCAGCGCGAGAGGAACTCCCGCGAGGGCGCCCGGGTCTTCACCTCGCGCGACCTGCTCGTCCACTCGCTGCGCCGTGGCGAGCGCGCCTTCGTCGTCGATGTGGACGAAGACGTTCAGCTCCTCGTTGCGCGCCCGAATGGCGGTGAGCGATCGCTCCGCTTCGGCGACAGCGGTCGTCGCGCCACTGCGAACGTCCTTGGCGATATCAAAGGCGCTTTTCACGGAGCCTCTCCCATGATGCGCGGCACCGCGAAGCGCCCGTCTTGCGCGTCAGGCGCCATGGCGAGAAGATCGTCGCGCGAAAGACTGGGCTCGATGAGGTCCTCGCGCACCACGTTGATGAGTCCGAAAGGATGCGCGGTCGCCACGACGTCGTCCAGTTGTAAGGCCGCAATATCGTTGGCGTGCTCGAGAATCTGACCTAGTTGTTCGGTGAACATGTCGAGTTCTTCGTCGCTGAGGCTGAGTCGAGCAAGCTTCGCGACTTTGGCGACGTCCTCTCGACGTAACGGCGTCGACATGGCTAGAGAACTCGCGCGAGAAAGTCGAATGTCAAGGACTCGACGAGCGCCTGCTCGTTGTCCAACGTCGCCACGTGATACGAATCCTCGAGCCAGACTCGCTCGATCGGTCCGTTTACCATGGACACGAGATCATCGCCATTGTCGGACGTAACGACATGGTCTTCGCGGCTCGAGAGCAGCAGGCTCGGAGCGTTGATGAGATGCAGGTTCTCGAAAACCTTCACCAGTCCGTCGAAGAGGCTCTTCGCTGGCAGGAGCGGCGTCGCGTCGTAGGAACTTTCGAGACCGCCTTCTTTTTTGATGTCCGATCCAATCGAGTCGATCCTGTCGAGGCCGGCGGCGAGGAGGGCCTCGAGTCCCTCGACCATCTCGACTGGCGGAGGCTTGACAATCGGGTTAATGAAGACGCATCCGGCAATTGAATCGCGCAGTTCTGCCACGTACGCCGTCAACGCTCCACCCATCGAAAGTCCCACAATCGCCACTCGTTCGCAGCGCGATGCCAAGTCGTCATACGCGGCCTCGGCCGTCTGAGCCCAGTCCGACCACGTCGTCGTGATGATGTCCTCGACTGATGTCCCGTGGCCTGGCAAGCGGGGCAAATCAACGGTGTAACCCTTAGCGGCCGCGAGATCTGCGATCGGTCGCATGGAGCTGGGATTGCCCGTAAAGCCGTGCAAAACTAGGACACCCGAGGGTCCCCCGCGGTGTGAAAAGGGCTCGGCGCCCGAAAGAACGTCAGTCGTCATAGGCCCCAAGACTACCGGTTGAGGTCAAAGTGGCTCACCGAGAGAGCCCCTAGAAACTCACTTCAACAGCGTGGGAAGTTGCGCCGCGAGTTCGTCCACCGTCCATCGGTCGTTCTTTTCGAGGGTGTCAGTCATTGTCCAATTTTGAAACTTGCGCACGGTGCCGCCTTGAACAAAAAAGACCTGACCCGTCGCCGCGCAGTGCTCCATGGCGAGGGTCGCCACGAGGGGTGAGATGTTGGCGGGGTCCCAGACGTCAAAGACCGCCGCGTCCGACGGCTTCACGACGTAGTCCGACAGCCCCGGCGTCGACTCGGTCATGCGCGTACGCGCGGCGGGCGCGATGGCGTTCACGCGCACGCCGTAGCGACTGAGCTCTTCGGCGATGATGACCGTGAACGCCGCGATGCCGGCCTTCGCCGCACCGTAGTTGGATTGACCAACATTGCCGAGCAGCCCCGACGTCGACGAGGTATTGATGACCGAGGCGCGCACGGTCTTGCCCAGCTTTGCCTGTTCACGCCAGTACGCGGCGGCGTGGCGCGTTGGCGCAAAGTGGCCCCTCAGGTGCACGTTGATGACGGAGTCCCAGTCCTCTTCGGAAAGATTCACCAAGACACGGTCGCGCAGAATACCGGCGTTATTGACGAGTACGTGCAGATCACCAAAGGCCTCGAGGGCGCTGTTCACGAGCGACGCGGCGCCGTCCCAGGTGGCGACGTTGTCGTGGTTCGCGATGGCTTCGGCGCCCATGGCCTTCAGCTCGGCGACGACCTCTTCGGCCGGTGTCGCTTCGAGCGACTCACCGCCGAGGCCACCACCCAGGTCGTTCACGACGACCTTCGCGCCTTCGGCGGCGAAGAGCAGCGCGTGCTCACGGCCAATACCGCGACCCGCCCCGGTAATGATGGCGACGCGACCGTCAAGTGCACCCATGGGATCCCCCTAGAAAAGTTGAAGTGGTCCCCTGATTGTAACGACGAACTGGCAACCTACATTTGGTTGCGCCGCCAGAAGTACGGGGGCCGCGCGTGCGCGTGGTAATGATCGGGGATGTTGCGCATGTGATCGTCGATGGTCCAGGCGGTGTCTACAAACTCGTCGTTCGCGACCTCGGCGAGGACCTGATGGAGGTGGCGCTTGACATCGTCGGGCGGCGTTGCGTCGTGCACTCGCCAGACAACCATCGGCACCAAACAGATTTCGCAGTCACCAATCCAACACGTCTCGTCTTCGAAGTATCGCTTGGTGAGGACGGCCGCCTCACAGAGTTCGCAAACGTCGCTCACTGAACGGTGAGCGTCACCGACGACCTGTAGGGCACCTTTGTTCCTGGGCCCGGATTCTCGGAGATCACTTTGGTCCACTTCGTGGTCCCGGCATCGTGGCCGGTTGTGGTGAAGAAGAGCACCGCCTTCTTAAAGGCCGCGTCGGCTTGGGCGTAGTCGTCACCGATCACGTTGGGCACGGCGCGCGGTCCGGTACTGGTCGGAGTGGTCGTGGTCGTCGTGGTGGTACCCGTGGCCGGGGCCGTGGTCGTGGTCGTGGCCGGAGGAGTTGTCGTCGTGGTCGTCGTCGCTGACGTGCCCTTCGAGCGCTGCAGGATCACGGTCGCCCCGCGCGGCACGGCCGGCGGATTCACCGTGCGTTCGTACAGCACGCGCACAATGTGATTCACCGGAATGACGTTCGAGAAAATGCGCCGCCCGGCCGGACACGTACTCACGACATGCAAAGCAGTCAGTTGGGCCTGCGCCTTGTTGCACGTTTCACCCACGATTGAGGTCGGTATCGTCTCGATGGTCGGACCCTTCGACACGTGCACGTCAATGACCGCGCCCGACTTCGCTTTCGCGGCGGCGAGGGGCGTCTGACTCACGATCTCGTTCTTAGGCACCTTGGCGCTATTGACGTCGACGACGTCGAGCGTGAAGCCGTCACTGGCGATCGCCGTGGACGCCTGTTTCGTCGTCATGCCCACCAGGTTCGGCACGGTGTAGCTCGACTTGAAGACGCCGGCCTTCCAGACAATGCCCGCCGCGATGGCGAGAACCACGATGATGATCGCCGCGATCAAGAACCCGTTTCGCCGACTGGCCGTTCTCGGCAGGTCGTACTGCGAGCGTTCGAAGCGCGGCGTGCGGCCGACGGGTCCGATCGGACCGCGCGGCGTCGAACTTACACCGACCGTTTGGGTACGCGACGCTCTGGGAAACGGGGTCACGATCGGTGACGAACCGGTGATCTGCTCGGCCGAGGGAGCGTTGAAGCCAATGGAGTTTCTTGGCGAGGTTGGTTCGAACTGCGACAGCAACGGTAACTCTTCGGAGCCGGGGCGCACCACGAGCGGACTGGCGTCGCCGACGACGGCACCCAGGCGTGACGAGAACTGCTCGGCGTCGAGACGTAGTCGAGGATCGGGCACGGCCGCTTGGGCGAGCACCATGTCGAGCGTGCCGAGTTCGAGTCGCACCGGCAATGGCGTATCGAGACGAGCGCGCAAAATCGCTTCCGGCGTTGTGCCCTCGTAGGCCGCCGAGCCCGTGACCGCCTCGAAGAGAATGAGCGCCAACGCGTACACGTCGCTCTCGGAGGTGGCCGGCTCTCCAATGGCCTGTTCGGGCGAGAGATAGCGAGCGGCGTCGAGGGTCATTCGTTCGCGATACGCGCCCGCGAGCCCTGCCAGAGCCACGTCGCTCACGCGCACTTGACCTTCGGCGTCGAAGAGGAGCTTCGATGGAGCGAGGTCACCGAGGACGAAACCCTGCCCGTGAACGTAGGCGAGGGCACTCGCCACGTCGCGACCGAGCCGAGCTCCGTCGTCGACACTGAAGAGGCGCCCGGCCGCCAGAACGTCGTCGAGCGATCCACCGCTCAGGTACTCGCTGATCATGAAGATGGCGCCCGACTCCTGGCCGCCGTCAAAAACCCGCGCCAGGTGGGGGTGGCTCAGCGTGGAGGCGCGAATGATCCGGTCACGAAAGGCGCGGCGAATGTCCTCGTGCGCCGCAAGGTCGGCCAGGAGAACCTTGACGACCACGCGTCGCTGCAGTGACAGGTCGTCCGCTTCGTAGACCTCGGCCGTCTGGCCAACACCCAACAAATGAACAATGCGGTAGCGGCCCGCGAGCATGTGGTCGGGAGAAAACGTAGGCGCCATCGGCCAAACACTAGTAATGATCGGCCCCGCGTGACGTTCTAGTCGGGAACGACGCCCTTCGCCAGCAGTGTTTCGAACTTCTCGGCACCCACCTGAGGAATTCCGAGTTCCTCGGCCTTCGTGAGTTTGGAGGCCCCGGGGCCTTCGCCCACCACCACGCAGAAGGTCTTTTTCGAGACCGACCCGGGTGACGTTCCCCCCCGGGCGATGATGGCGGCTTCTGCTTCATCGCGGGTGTAGCCCGGTACGGCCCCGGTGACGACGACCGCCTTGCCGGCCAGCGTCGCCTCGACGGTCACGCTCTCACTGGGTTCGTTGAGCGTGAAGCCGACCGCAGCCAGACGGGCCATGCGGTCACGGTTTTCGTCCTCCCGGCAGTACTGAAAGACCGCCTGAGCAATGATCGGGCCGACGCCGTCGAGCTCCTCGAGCTCCTCCAGCGGTGCGCTCTCGAGGGCTACATAGTTGCGAAAGTGCCGAGCGAGGACGCGCGCCGCGACGGGACCGACGTGTCGAACCCCGAGAGCGACGAGGACCCGACTGAGTGGCGCAACTTTGGCGGCGTCGATGGCGCGCACCAGTGACGACGCCGAGAGCTCACCGAATCCTTCGAGGACGCTCAGGTCCGCAACGCTCAAGGTGAAGAGGTCGGCGACGTCGCTAATGAGTCCGGCTGCGAGCAGTTGGGCAACGCGCTGTTCACCGAGACCTTCAATGTCGAGCGCGCTACGAGACGCGAAATGCGCAATCTGCTCGAGTTGCTGAGCGGGGCAGGTCGGATTGACGCAGTAGGTATCACTCTCGGCGCCGCGACGGACGAGCGGCTGCCCGCACTCGGGACAGTTGAGCGGAAACGTCCACGCCTTCGCCCGACGCTTTCCGGGCTCGGGCACCGCGGACACCACCTCGGGGATCACGTCGCCGGCCTTGCGCACTATGACCAGGTCGCCCGGGCGAACATCTTTCAACGCCACTTGGTCCTGGTTGTGGAGCGTCGCCATGGAGACCGTCGAACCCGCAACGACGACGGGCTCTAAGACCGCGTAGGGGGTCGCGCGGCCCGTGCGGCCGATCGATATCTCAATCGAGAGCAGTCGCGTCGTCCGCTCTTCGGGCGGAAACTTCCGCGCAATCGCCCACCGTGGCGCCCGGCTGGTGAAGCCGAGTTGAATTCGTTGCGCCAGATCGTCGACCTTGATGACGACGCCGTCGATGTCGTAACGCAGGTCGTGGCGGTGTGCTTCGAACCAGTCGCTGCGCGCGATCATCGCGGCGGATCCGGATTCGAGCGTCGACTCTGCAGCGGTGAGAAAGCCCCAGGTGGCGAGCTGATGAATCGTGTCGGTATACGACGTGTAGGCGAGAGTCGCGTCGAGATCAACCAGCTGATATGCGAGAAACGACAACGGTCGCTTCGCCGTCGCGGCTGGATCCTTCTGACGCAAACTTCCCGCAGCGGCGTTGCGCGGATTAGCGAACTCTTTCGCGCCGAGCGTCACCTGCTGAACGTTCATCTCGAGAAAGTCGCTGCGCGCGAGAAAGACCTCGCCGCGCACCTCGATACGCCCGCGACGAATGCCCTTAAGAGCAGCTGGCACGTTACGAATCGTTCGCACGTTGTCAGTGACGTCCTCGCCCACCCGACCGTCGCCTCTCGTCGCGGCGCGCGTCAGGGTCCCGTCGACATAGGTGATCGAAAGGGCCAAGCCGTCAATCTTGGGTTCGACGGCAAAGGCGATCGCGCTCGCCTCCAGTCCAAGAGATTTCGCGACTCTGGCACCCCACTGTTCGAGTTCTTGGGCGTCGAAAACGTTGTCGAGGCTCAGCATGGGCTCTTCGTGAACGACCGGCGAGAAGACGGTCGACACGGGGGCGCCGACGAGCCGCGTTACTGACTGCTCATCGGCCAGCTCGGGGTGCTCCGCTTCCAGTGCGCGCAGCTCGCGCACCAGCGCGTCGTAGTCAGCGTCCGGCAGAGTCGGCGCGTCGTTGACGAAGTAGGCCTCGTTGTGACGAGCGATCTCAGCGCGCAGCTCCGCTACGCGCTGCGCGGGGGTCACGTGACCGAGACGATCGCCGCGCCTTCTACGACCGTGGGATCATCAACGCGGTACATCACAACCGACTGACCGGCCGCGACGGGACGCGTCGGAGCGTGGAGTTCGAGCCACCACGTGTCGCCGCGACGAAGTGTCGCGAGTTGCACTCGCCCGTGGGCGCTGCACTGGGCGAGGACCGCCGTGCCGTCAACGAGAGCATCACCGGTAAAGCTGAGCGAGTCATCGTCAAGCGCGAGAGAGGTGATAAGGATTTCTTCGAGTCGACCTACCTCTACACGCTTTGCCACGAGATCGACTCGTGAGACGAAGCGCTTCTCGCCGTCGCGTCCCGGAAGGACGCCGCGACGCTGGCCCACGGTCATGAGCTCCGCCGCCGCGCTCTCCCCGAGGGCTTCGCCGGTTCGAACGTCGACGATTGTGGCCGACGTCAACTCGGCGCGCGAACGGAGAAAGACTTCGCGGCCCTTGGAGGCTTCAATGAAGCAGACGTCTTGACTGTCGGGCTTATCCCACGTGCGAAGTCCCAAGCGCTCGGCCTCGTCGCGCACCTCACTCTTCTTTAGGTGTCCTATGGGGAGCAACAACATGGCGAGCTGCTCTTCGCGAAGATACCCGAGCACGTAGCTCTGATCTTTTTGATCGTCCGCCCCGCGCACCAACGAGTGCCGCCCGTCGCGCGCTGACACCTGCGCGTGGTGGCCGGTCGCCACGGAGTCGAAACCGAGTCGCGTTGCGCGCTCGAAGAGAAGGTCGAACTTGATATGGCGGTTGCACTCGATGCAAGGGTTCGGCGATTGTCCGGCCAGGTGACCTTCGACGAAAGGCGTGACGACGTGGCGTTCAAACTCATCGGTGTAGTTAAAGACGTGGTGGTCGATGCCGAGGGTCTGGGCGACGCGGCGCGCGTCATCGACGTCGGCGACCGAACAACACCCGGAGTCCGAAGCTCCGCCCCAGAGCTTCAACGTCGCACCGGTGACCTCGTGGCCAGCCTCGAGCAACAGGGCGGCCGCTACCGAGGAGTCGACTCCCCCACTCATCGCTACGAGAACCTTCACCTCACTAGTCTGACAGGTGACCCGACTTACACGTCAGAGTGCAGGCGGTAGACAACCGTGGAGATGATCCCGATGAGGGCGTCCACGTCGTCCGCGGTGGTCTCGCCTCCCATCGAGAAGCGCACCGATCCACGAGCGCGCTCGGGCGCCACGCCCATGGCTTCGAGCACGTGGCTTTGAGAAGCCGCGCCACTGGAACAACTGGCGGCCGCCGAGGCGCAGACTCCCTCCTGGTCCAAGAGGAAGAGCAGCTCATCGCTCGCGAGTCCCTCGAAGGTGGCGTGAACAGTGCCGGGCACGCGAGCGGCTTCACTTGACGTCACGCGGCATCCCGGGAGGAAACCCAACGCGCTCGTGAGCTTCAACTGATAATCGATCACGCGATCGTTGACTTCGTGGAGCTCACGCGTCGTTTCGCGGAGCGCCGCCGCGAGACCGACCGCTGCCGCCACGTCGACCGTTCCCCCGCGATGACCACGTTCTTGACCTCCACCGGGCACCATCGCCTCAAACGGCACATCGTTTCGAACAATCAAGGCACCGCTATTCACGGGACCACCGAGTTTGTGGGCGCAAATCGACACCATGTCAATGCTCGCCGTTACGACCGAGAGGTCAAGCCACGGTGCGGCGGCGACGGCGTCCGTGTGGGTGACCTTCGCGCCCGGCAAGCTGTGCACGACGGAACTGACCCCGTCGAGCGGCTGGCGAACTCCGGTTTCGTTGTTCACCGCCATCACACTCACGAGCGCCGTATCGTCGCTCAGCGCGTTGCGAAGATCGTCGAGATCGATAACGCCTTCCGCGTCGACGTCCACGTAGTGCACGCTCACGGAGTCGTAGTCGCGCTCCAAAAGTGCGGCGGCGTCGAGAACGGCGTGGTGCTCAATCTTCGACACGATCAACTCGGTGCGTCGATGAGTGCGTCGGTGATGATTCGTGACTCCGGCGAGTGCTAAATGGCACGATTCGGTGCCGCCCCCCGTAAAGACGACGCCGCCGGGCTTGGCACCGACGAAAGCAGCAACTTCGTCACGAGCTTCTTCGACGGCTCGTCGCGCGTCACGCGCGGCGCGGTGGCTCCCCGAGGGGTTACCAACGACACCATGTTGCCAGCGCGTCATGGCGTCAGTCACGGCGTCGCGGCGCGGCGCCGAGGCGGCGTGATCGAAGTAGTACTGCTTGGTCATGCGACGAAGTATGACTTCACGTTCGTAAACTCACGCGCGCCGAGCGCCGATAGTTCACGACCGAAACCCGAGTTCTTCGTTCCTCCAAAGGGCAGTTCGTTCATGGACGCGACCATGGCGTTGGCGAACACGGTTCCCACGTCGAGTCCGGCGATCGCTTCGTCAATCTCGCGGTCGTCCTGCGCCCAGATCGAAGCGCCGAGGCCCCACGGCGTGTCGTTGCCAATGCGAATGGCGTCGGCGAGGTCGCGCGCCTCTCGCACCACCGACACTGGTCCGAAGAGCTCTTCGCAACTCGCGCGCGAGTCTTCTGGGACGTTTGTAAGGACCGTCGCCGGGTAGTAGAAACCGGTGCGCCCGGGCACCACGCCGCCAACGAGCACTGTGGCGCCGCGTTCTATCGACGACGACACCTGAGCGTCCAGCAAGTCGCGTTGAGTCTTTGAGACCAGTGGTCCGAGCTCCGTGGCTGGGTCCATCGGGTCGCCGAGTTGTACAGCACCCATGGCTGCTGCGTACTTTTCGACGAACTCGTCAGCTCGTTCGCGCACCACGATGAATCTCTTCGCGGCAATGCAGGCTTGGCCGTTGTTTTGGATTCGTGCCGCGACGGCCATGGCCACCGTGTGCTCCATGTCGGCGGACGAGGCAATCACGAACGGATCAGAACCACCCAACTCAAGGACGCACTTCTTGAGATTCTTTCCCGCTTCGGCGGCAATTGAACGCCCAGCGCGCTCCGATCCGGTCAAGGTGACAGCCACGATGCGCGGATCCGCGATGATCGCGGGTACCTGCTCGACGTCGACAAAGACCGTCGTCAAGATACCCGGCGCAAACCCGGCGCGGATGAAGAGGTCTTCGAGATAGAGAGCACTTCCCGGAACGTTCGGCGCGTGCTTGAAGACCACCACGTTGCCCGCGATGATTGTCGGCACGGCCATGCGCACGACCTGCCACAGTGGAAAGTTCCACGGCATGACGGCGAAGATGGCGCCGATGGGCTCATAGCGCAAACCGCTTCGCGAGCCCTTCGTGGGCAAGCTCTCTGAGAGCAGCATCGATTCACCGTGCTCGGCGAAGTAGCGCATTGTCGCGGCGCACTTCATCACTTCGCCCTTCGCTGCCGCAAAGGTCTTTCCCATCTCGCGCGTCATCAACTCCGCGACGACCGGTACTTCACTTTCGAGGATCTCCGCGGCCCGGGTCATCGACGCTGCCCGTTCAGCCACGCTCGCGCTACGCCACTTGAGAAAAGCTCCGTGTGCTTGTTCGAGGGCGTTCTCGATACCGGCGCTGTCGAGAACGGGGTACTCGGAGACAATCTCCTCGGTGGCGGGATTCGTGGCGGTGAATGTCATGGCATCAGTCTGCCAGCAAAAGTGGCGATTCAACCGTGCCGGTGCCCATTTGAGTCCAGAACTCAGGCTTAAAGATTTTCATCGCCAGGAGCGCCAGGGCCAGGACGATCGCCGATACGAAGGTCACGTCGCGCACCCCAAAACTTCGCGCCAGATCGGCCTGAATAAAAGCACCCAGCGGATAGAACATCGACAATGAGAGCGTGTACAGCGAGAGGATCCTTGATCGCTCGGCCAGCGGGGCGTGCATCTGGACCGACGTGTTGAGCCCCGCCAACGCGCCCATGTACGAACCTCCGAGGAGAGCCATCGCCACCATCGCAAACACCAGCGACGGTGCAATGGCGTAGAGGATCAACGAGCCGGTCAGTGCCATGATCGACCCGCGCAGCACCAGGATTCTCGACGTGCGCTTCGCCACGATGGGCAGCGTGAGGGCCGCGCAGACGGCGCCGACGCCCTGGGCGGTGACGAGCCATGTCGTTCCGATCTTGCCCGAGTGCAGCGCGATGATCGCCATCGCCGGAACCAACGTAATGAAAGGACTGGCCACAATGGCGATGGCGGCAATGGCGATGATGGGATTGCGACAACCCGCGAGGCTCCACGCCTTTCGAGCCCCCGCGACGGTCTCGGCGAAGAATCGCACCCGCGTTGTCGGCCGTGGTCGCGCGGGAGTGCGCACGAAGGAGAAGACGATCAGCACGAAGATGAACGAGGCGGCGTTCATCAAGAAACAGAGCCCCACTGACCCGAGGACCAGCGCCACCGAGGCCAAGACGGGCCCGATGATGCGCCCGAGGTTGAACTGCGCCGAGGAAAGCGACACGGCGGCCAATACCTCGTCGGCGTCGACGAGGTCGCGCAGGAGCGATTGCCACGCGGCCCAGGAGGCGGAACTGCACAACCCTTCACCCACGGCGAGATAGCAGGCCAGCTCCGGAGTCAAGTGGTGGGTCAGCGCCGCGACCGCCAGCGCACTCGCCGTACAGGCCATGACGAAGTTGTTGAGCTGGATCCATCTCTGGCGGCTCCAGCGATCGGCGACGACTCCCCCAATGGGAGAGCCAATGAGGGCTGGCGTCCAGGCTGAAACGGTCAAAAGTCCTAGCCAGAGGGGATTTCTGGTCGTCTCGGTCAGGTAGATGCCGAGCGCCACACTCTGCATCCACGTGCCCACCGACGAGACGAAGGAGGACGTCATCGCGAGGGCGAAGCTTCTGTGTCGTAAGGGAGTTAACGAGGCAATTGCCACGCAACAAACTTAACGAGGCGAAGCAACACCTCGGCGAACTTTACGAATCGCCCTTGTTTCGACGCGGGCGAAGCGCAAACCACCACACGGAAATGATGGTCGCGAGCGCGCCCAGTACTCCGATGCTCGCCTTGCTCTTGTTGTTCGCCATCACCTCATCGTACTAACGCAAAACGCCGGGGGCGAAAAGCCCCCGGCGTCCGCTACGTCGTGGAGGTTAGTCCTGCTTCGATGCTTCGATGGTGAGTTGAATCACGATCTTGTTGCTCACAACGAGACCGCCATTGTCCAATACCGCGTTGAAGTTGACGTTGAAGTCGCGACGGTCGATCTCGGTCGTGGCTTCAAATCCAACGACGTTCACGCCAGGCTGCATACCGGGGTTCGTACCGAGGTACTCGAGGTCAAAAGTGACCGACTTGGTCACATCTTTGATCGTGAGGTCGGCGACCAGTTCGTAGTCGTCACCCTTCTTATGGGTGATCTTCGTCGACTTGAAGCCTAAAGTCGGGTACTTCTCAAGTTCGAGAAAGTCGGCGCTCTTCAGGTGTCCGTCGCGCATTTCGTTGTTAGTAGTAATGCTGGCCGCTTGGGCCGTGGCCTCGACCGACGAGCTCTCGATGGAGTCACCAATTGTTATCTCACCAGAAAACTCGGTGAAATTACCGCGAACCTTGGACGCCACGAGGTGGCGCGCAATGAAGTCGAGGTTCGAGTGGACGGGGTCAACGGTGTAAACGCCGGGAGCGGGA
>JBAQZL010000024.1:0-33713 GCA_049790955.1 Acidimicrobiales bacterium | reverse complement strand
CCCCTGACTCGAAACCCGGGTCAGGCGAGATCGAACCTGTCGAGGTCCATCACCTTTGTCCAGGCCGCAACGAAGTCGGTCACGAACTTCTGCTGTGCGTCATTCGACGCGTAGACCTCGGAAATCGCTCGTAGTTGAGAGTTCGAGCCAAACACCAAGTCCGCCCTGCTCGCCACCCACTTGAGGTCGCCCGTCTCGCGACTGCGTCCTTCGAAGATGTCTTCGGCGGGTGACGTTGGCTTCCACTCGGTACCCATGTCCAAGAGATTCACAAAGAAGTCGTTGGTCAGTGATTCACGCCGCGTCGTGAAGACGCCGAGCTCACTCTGTTGGACGTTGGCATTCAGAACTCGCAGTCCACCGAGGAGCACCGTCATCTCAGGCGCACTCAATGTCAAGAGGCGAGCGCGATCCAGAAGAAGATCCTCTGCCGGGCGGCGTTGCCCCTGGCCGAGATAGTTGCGAAAACCGTCAGCCGTCGGTTCGAGAACTTCGAATGATTCGACGTCGGTCTCCTCTTGCATCGCGTCGACACGACCAGGAGCGAAAGGAACCACGACGTCGCGGCCCACGGACTTCGCCGCCTTTTCGACGGCGGTGCTACCAGCAAGAACAATGACGTCGGCGAGCGAGACAGCTTTGCCGTCCGTGCGTGACGCGTTGAAGTCCTTTTGGATACCTTCCAAGGTCGAGAGCGCCGTGGCCAGTTCCAGCGGACTATTGACCGCCCAGTCTTTCTGTGGCGCGAGGCGAATTCGTGCACCGTTGGCTCCGCCGCGCTTGTCGGTGCCGCGGAACGTCGAGGCCGACGCCCACGCCGTGTTGACCAACTGACCAATCGAAAGATTTGACGCGAGAATCCTGGTCTTCAATTCTGAGATTTCTGCGGCCTCGATGAGATCGTGCGTGACTTCGGGCAACGGGTCTTGCCAGATCAGTGGCTCAGCTGGGACCCAGGGCCCGAGGTAGCGCGAGCGCGGACCCATGTCGCGGTGCGTCAACTTGTACCAGGCTTTGGCGAATGCGTCGGCGAACTCCTGGGGATTCTCATGGAAGCGCTTGGAGATCGGTTCGTAGATCGGATCGAAGCGAAGAGCCAGATCGGTCGTCAACATCGTGGGAGCGTGACGCTTCGACGGATTGTGGGCGTCCGGCACGGTGTCAGCGCCGGCGCCATCCTTGGGCTTCCACTGATTTGCGCCGGCGGGACTCTTGGTCAACTCCCACTCGAAAGTGAAGAGAAGGTCGAAGAACGTGTTGTCCCATGTGACAGGGGTCGTGGTCCAGGCACCTTCGAGACCACTTGAGATGGTGAACTCTCCCGACCCTGTGCCGAAGGTGCTCTTCCATCCAAGACCTTGTTGCTCAATAGGTGCGGCCTCGGGTTCGCGTCCGACGTACTTTTCAGCATCGCCGGCGCCGTGGGTTTTGCCGAACGTGTGACCGCCCGCGATGAGCGCGACTGTCTCTTCGTCGTTCATGGCCATGCGCTTGAACGTCTCGCGGATGTCGCGAGCCGCGAGCAGGGGATCGGGGTTACCGTTCGGGCCTTCGGGGTTCACGTAGATAAGACCCATCTGGACTGCGCCAAGAGGATCGGCGAGTTCGCGGTCGCCGCTGTAGCGCTCGTCGCCCAGCCACGTTGTTTCGGGTCCCCAGTTGATGCCCTCTTCGGGTTCCCAGGCGTCCACTCGTCCGCCAGCAAAACCGTATGTTGTGAAGCCCATCGATTCCAACGCGCAGTTACCGGTGAAAATCAACAAGTCCGCCCACGAGATCTTCTGCCCGTACTTCTCTTTAATCGGCCAAAGCAGTCGTCGCGCCTTGTCGAGACTGACGTTGTCCGGCCAGCTGTTGAGCGGCGCGAAGCGCTGCATGCCCGAGCCCGCACCACCACGGCCATCGCTCACGCGATACGTGCCGGCGCTGTGCCAGGCCATGCGAATGAAGAACGGTCCATAGTGACCAAAGTCCGCCGGCCACCATGGCTGCGAGTCGGTCATGAGCGCCAGCACGTCCTTCTTCAAAGCGTCGAGGTCGAGCGTCGCGAACTCTTCGGCGTAGTCGAACTCCTCGCCGAGCGGGTTGGCCGCTGGGGAGTCAGGGTGCAACAGACGAAGGTTCAGTTGGTTGGGCCACCACTTCGCACTTGGCGTGCTGTCCTCCAACCGGGTGAAGGCGCCGCCCGCGTATGGGCAGACGGCTTCGTCGTTTCCTTCTTGAATGAGGGGGTCAATGTCAGTCACGGGTGTCTTCTCTTTCAGGTTTTGATGGGTGGAGTGGAATGTTGTTGGCGAGGTGTGCGCTGTCGAAGTTGCTTCGAAGTCAACGAGTCGACGCTAGGCGTCATTGCTTTCACTTGACACTCTGGGCATCGACCCCAGTAGGCGACTTCGGCTTCGTCGATTTCGTAGCCTTTGTCATCCGACGCTTCGAGGCAGGGAGCCGAACCGACCGCGCAGTCCACGTCGACCACGCGAGCACAGTCGCGACAGATCAGGTGATGATGATTGTCGTTGACGCGATCTTCATAGCGAGCGGCAGATCCTTCTGGCTGGATTCGACGAAGAAGACCATTCGCTACCAATACCGCGAGTGCGTCGTACACCGCTTGGCGCGAAATGGCGCCGATGTCCAACTGGGCGATGTCGAGAACTTCATCGGCGGTCACGTGAGAGTGAGTCGATACTGCGCGAAGCACCGAGAGACGTTGGGCCGTCGCTTGAATGCCGTTCTCGCGAAGAAGTTCGAGGGGAGTAATGCTCATTAAGATCATCCTAGTGAATTCTGGACTATGTCAACTAATGGAATTTATCCATTTTGGTGAACCCATGATAAAAGTCTCTCGTGACCTACCCCTGTGACCTGGATCTCGCTCGGTGAGTCAGTTCGAGGAGAAGTTTGCTGATGTCGTTCGAGACTTCGCCAAGGACTCCGCCGAGGTTGACCGGAGCAATTCGATCTCTCCCTCTCACTTTGATCAACTGGCGTCGCTCGGACTCTACGGCTCGTTCGCTCCGATTGAGTTAGGGGGGCTCGGCCTCAGCCTCTCTCAAATGTGCGACCGCGTTGAGGAGTTAGCCTCGGCCTGTCTCGCGACCACCTTCGTCTGGATCCAGCACTCTCGGTTGCTCGCGGCCGTGCTCGATCCCGCTGCGCCGGCGTTCGTCGGAGACCTGCGACAAGAGATCGTGCGTGGCCGAGTCAGGGGAGGAGTTGCTCTCACCGGGCTTCAACCGGGGCCTGCCAAATTGACGGCTACACCGACCCGCGACGGATGGGTCCTCGACGGAGAGGCGCCGTGGGTGAGTGGATGGGGACTCGTGGACATCCTCGTGGTGGCCGCGCGCGGGCCCGATGACACCGTCGTTACCTTGGCGCTTGATGCGCAATATCAGCCGGGACTGGAAGTCGCGCCACGGCAGCTTTCGGCGCTCAACGCCACCGCCACGGTGAAATTGACATTTAACGCATTGGTTGTCCAGGACGACCGCGTGCTCGGCCAAGTTCCCCATAATCCGTCGGAGGAGTCACCGGAAGGGCTCCGCGTCAACGGATCGCTGGCGTTGGGAGTTACTCGCCGATGTTGCAATGTAATTGGTCGGTCGGCGCTCGACGACGAGCTACGAGAGGCACGGGCGGAGCTCGACAGTGCGGACGCCGAGACCATTGCAACGGCTCGGGCACGGGCCTGCGAGCTGGCGGTACGGTCGTCGCACGCGCTCGCGGTCTTCCTCGGAAGTTCGTCTGCGCTCGAAGACTGCATCGCGGAACGGACCGCGCGCGAGGCGCAACTGTTGCTGACTTTTGGCTCTCGTCCAGCGATACGCAACTCGTTGCTGCAGCGCTTTGGGGCGGGGGACGCTTCATTGTCTTGACTCCAACCCAAGGGTTGACGCTGAGTCTGTCCAAAGGCCAACCGGTGGTCTGGCGACAAAAACTCCCTATCGCGGGTCTCCCGTGTCTTTTTTCCGGCAGCGTGAGATTCGCAACAGGTCGGATCGGCTGAAACCGTTCTACATTGCCGAGCAAATGTAGTAGCACAAGCGGGTTAAGGTGAGATCAAGTGGCGCTCTGAAACTGCGACCCGATTGCCGGTTTCGAAGTTTCGAACAAATACTCGGGTGCCAATCGGCATTTCGTCCTCGAGAATTGCCATCGTTTTTTCATCACCTTGAGTCGTCAAAGCGACGAAGCGTTTACCGTCAGATTCGAGTCGACCAATGACGATGCCTTGGCGTTCGGTTCCGCGGTAAGTAACCGTATACGTCTCTACGGTTGCCCAGCCGTCCGCTCGCTCAACGTGATCAACGACGGGCCATCCGTCGATCATGGCCTGTAGTTGTGCGCTGTGATTGGGTCGCCATGCGGTCGGTTTAGTGGAGTAGACCCCTGCGGAGTATTTGCTTAGCGTGCCGCCATTGGCTCCGACGAGGCCGAAAGCACCCGGGGTGCTGCGCAGTTTGTTCACGGTCTCAGCGACGGCATGCATGGAGTAGTTACTCCCGGCTCCGCCGAAGAAGGGGAGCCCACCGGTCACTGTTAGTCCTCGCTCGTCGTTGATGGGGATATTGAGTCCATCGCAAATGTTGAACACTGCTATTGGAAAGCAGCTGTAGAGGTCGATCGTCGTGAGATCGGCGGTGGTGACGCGAGCGATGTCGAGTGCGTGACGAACAGCCATGACGGACATCGCACTCGCGCTTAAATCAGTTCGGTCAAGCAGGTCGCGATCGTGAAGATCAGCGTGACCGTGAAGGAAAACCCGCTTGTCGCGAGGGACGCCGTATTGGCGGGCAGCGGCGAGGGACATTAGTAGGACCGCTGCGCCCTGATTTACCTGGTCACGGGCGACGAGATACCGCGTGTACGGATCAGAAATTCTTCGGTTCCGTTCGGTTGGCGTGGCGAGTTCGTGGGCATTGCGTTCAGTCGGGGCGGCGGCGTGAGGATTCCGGGCGGCTATTCGAGAGAAGGGGGCCAAGAGTTCGCCCATGCTCAGTGCGTACGCTTCACGCGATTGACCGAGACGCGCACGCCGTGCGTTATCGAAAAGCGCGTACTGACTTGTCATTTTGGACAGACCGTGCATCGTCAACGCGGAAGCGCTGAGTCCGTCAAGACCGTAGCCGCGATCTTCGAGGTCGCCGTCGACGCTCTCGGAAAAGTCGGGTCTGTCGTCCTCGCCGGCGAGGAGGCGGCTCGTCGACGTCGCTTCAGACCCGAAGACTAGAGCTACCTCGGACTTTCCCGCGGCTATTACCGAGGCAAGTTCGGTGATGAGGCGCTGAGGGGACTGGCCACCGGCGACTTCCAATATCGCTCGCGAGGGTTTGGAGCTAAGTCGATTAGCCACCGAACGGGGATAGTTATTCGATTTACCGAGGCGCGCGCGGGCCCACGGTGCAGAGATCTCAAATTGACGAACCCCGGCGACTGTGTCCACTGCTCGAGCGATGGCTGCTGTCTCACACCCGGTATCCGCCAGCGCTTCGCGTGCTGCTTCTGCAGCGAGGTCCACCGCCGACATCCGACGGTACGTCGGCTCGTTGATTCGTTCCGACGCTTGACCAACGCCCACGAGTACTGGTGTGCGAGGGTCGAGTTGATCTAGATCGCTCATATCACGATCACGCGAATTATTGACAATGACGATCGCGGTTGCGACGTTAATGCGACAAGGGCCTCAACCATCATTCAACTGTAACTGCGATTTTGCCGACCGGTCGCTACTTAGTTACGCTGGTGGTTTGGTACTCAAATGGTGAGTCTGGCGATTCGAAATGGCGCGTCAACTTCTTTAGATTCAAATGGGGTGGTCAATAGGCATGTCCGAAGAACTAGTAAAGAGTGAGCTCCTCGATCGAGTTCTGCTCGTAACGCTTAACCGTCCGTCTCGACTCAACGCTTGGACTGACAGTCTCGAGGATCAGTACTTTGACATCCTGACAGAGGCCGATTCCAATCCCGACGTGAGAGCCGTAGTTGTAACGGGAGCCGGCCGTGGATTTTGTGCCGGTGCCCACATGGAGAATCTCAAGTCCATATCTAGCGGGAACTCGAAAACGGAGGCTCGGAATCGTGATCGAGACCTTCCGCTAACGATTCAAAAACCAATGATCGGTGCCATCAACGGCGTGGCTGCAGGTTTGGGTGTGGTTGAAGCCCTTTACTTTGACGTACGGTTTGGAGGTCCGAGCACTCGATTCACGACTGCTTTTGTTCGGCGAGGCCTCATCGCAGAGTACGGAATAGCTTGGTTGCTGCCTCGCACTGTAGGCGTAAGCCGAGCGACCGATCTTCTCTTATCGGGAAGGATGATCGGTGCGGAGGAGGCTCTTCGAATTGGCTTGCTCGACTTCTTAGTGGAGGACACGGACGTTGTGAGTGCCGCTATCGACTACGCCAATCAGTTATCTGAGTTCTGCTCCCCACACTCGATGGCAACGATCAAAGGACAGATTCATCGTTCCGCGCTTTCGAGTTACGAAGAATCGGTGGTTGACGCGAATGATCTCATGCTGCAGTCGTTCCAGTTATCGGATTTTCCAGAAGGGGTCGCTAGCTACCTGGAAAAGCGATCGCCGGAATTTCCTGACTTTCCATGAGTCATGACGGCAGTACTCCCATTCCACTCGAGCCTCCCCTCGCGTTCAATTAGGTCGAACGAGTCGGTCCAGTAAAAAAGCCTCGGTCCCTGCCAGCCCGACAGACACAAAAAGAGTTAGCGGTTCGGGGCTGGAACGTGGCACCTCTCCTGCTCGGACCGCTCCAAGGGAGACAAGTCGAGATCGATGCGGTGATCCTTCGAACATTGATGGGGGCTCGAAGGCGTCCATTTGTTCGAGAGAATCAGTGACGATCGAAGTCGCTCTGTCGAGAAGATCGATACCGACCTCGGATCCATTACGCCGCTTGGGTCCAAGCGTGGCGACGTACGCGCCGGGTGAAAGCCAATCTGCGTTGAGGACGGGCGTAAGGCTCGTCGTCGCAAGAATGACGATCTCGGCATCGCGTACAGCGTCGTGGACGTTGGCGGTCGGGCGGCACCTCGCACTTGTCAGGTGTTGATTATTCCGAACGAACTCTTCTCGTTTGGATTCGTTTCTTGAGAATACCCTCACATCGCGCAGATTTCGGACGCTGTCAATGGCCCATAATTGGCTAGCTGCCTGAACCCCGGTACCAATGAGCGCCATGGTCGTGGCGTTTGACGACGCCAATGTATCGACTGCGACCGCTCCAATGGCGCCTACTCGTCGAGGACCTATTTCGTCGCCTATCGCTATTGCGCGAACCACTCCAGAAGTCTCGTCTTGAACGATGACGACCTGATTCCCGGGTTCAAAGTCGAAAGAGTCGTCTGACCGAAAACCGAACCACGACCCGCGGAGTCGCCCGGCGG
Source organism: Acidimicrobiales bacterium (assembly GCA_049790955.1). GTDB lineage: Bacteria > Actinomycetota > Acidimicrobiia > Acidimicrobiales > RAAP-2 > RAAP-2. The sequence continues at coordinate 26,308 of JBAQZL010000024.1, read as the reverse complement.
TGAACATGTATTGTCCACCGGAAAGTTCCACAATGGCTCGCGGCGGTGCTACGAGTTCTCCACGATGATGCGCGTCAACGGCTTCACTTATCCACTGCACCGTCGTGGGGGCGTCAAGTTGAGCTTGAACGTCCTCGTTGAAAAGAACATGCACCATCGCGTCAACATAGTGCTCCATCGATCGGCACTGATACTCACGTCAGATATTTTGACTCATCGCGTGAGCGTGAATTCCGAAAACTGAAGTCCAAAAATTAGAATCCCTGCACTTATTTCGTATCCGGTGAAACAGTGGCAGCGATGGTATCCCGAGCGCGCTCGCGCAATGCAGAGAAAATCAAAACGTGATTTCGTGTCTACTCGTCGCGAGCACTTCTGCGACTTAGAACACTCTGGTCCACACAGATTGTGGCCAGCGCGGACGATCCTTTGAGACCGGTTGAGGACTAATTTGCTCGTCTGAAAGTTCGACGTCCCTTCATGTTTCAAGGTGCGAAGGCGTGATTCGCTCGAGTATTTCAAGTCAAATCTGGTCATTGGAAGTGCTGAATATTGACCACTCCCGCGGGGCAAGCGACCAGATTCGCAGAAAAATGTTACCTAGAGTGATGTTGACGGGTCCTCTACTCTTGGTTATAGTTCCAGCAGTCGGTCGGTGGAAATCGACCAAAGCCAATGTGGGCGAGCCCACGCAGGGGGGTAGTGATGCACGGAAATAATGTCCTTCGTCGGGGGAGTCGTCTGACTGTAGCGATGGTCACGATGGCACTTGTACTCGCGGGTGCTGGGGGCGTCGCAGCAAGCAGCGCTGGAACTAAAGCCAAAGCGGCAAAGGTTCAAACTATTAGCGAGATTGACACCACGCCAGGGTTGTCGGAACTAGCGATTAACGTCACCGAACTCGATACCGCGCAGCAACATAATCTCATTGTTTCCCCGGACGATGTGACTGGAAGCGCTGCAGCCGTTCAAGAGTTTGCGGGTGGCACCGGTGATCAGTTGGCTGGAGGATTTGACGAGAACGTAACGTTGTATCAAAAGGGTCTCGCACAAACAACGATTGTCGGAACAGTTCTTGCTACGAACGTTTGGGTCCTCGTGAGTCTCAAGGGATCTCCGTACACGACCCTCGCCAGTCTCGCTGGTCAAAATGTCGGTATTAGCGCCATCGGTGCGGTTAGCCAGTACGGTCTCTATTACGGTCTCGATCAGGCAGGTCTAAGTCCAACAAGCCTCAATTACGTGGCACTTGGTGGTCCAGCAACTGAACTTGCGGGACTCGAGGCCGGTACGGTAAAAGCTGCCGTACTCGTCGCGCCGAATCTTCAGGACGCGGAGTCCGCAGGCACGATTCAGACGGTGTACAGCATGACTTCGCAGCCATACGCCGCGAACGTGATTGCCGTTCGCAACTCATATCTCGCAACTCACCAAGTTGCTGTCTGTAACTACATGCTGGCCCTTCAGCAAGCGCAGACCAAGATTTACAGCCAACCGAACTGGGCGCTGGCCGAAGCGGCCAATCTCTACGGTTCGAGCACCTCAGCGGCTGATATCAAGACTTCAGTGGATGCATTCGAGAGTGCAGGAACTTGGCCGAAAGTCAATTCGTTTCCTCTTTCGCTTTACACCAGCTCTAAGGCGATACTTCTTGATTCCGGATTTTCGGCCACTGGCTTTCCGACCTACAAGCAACTCACTTCACATAGGCCGACTCAAATCGTAAAAGTGAAGGGCAAGAGGGTGCGAGAGGCCTGCTAAGGCTGAGATTGTTCTGTGGCCTCGTGATCTGTGAAGTTTCCCCAGCAGATCACGGGGTCGCAGGAGTAGCGCATGAGAATTGGTGGAGACGGTGCGAACAAGAATGTCGAGTGGGGGTATTAAGGTGCCGGATGATTTTCCGCGACACACGAATACAGGTTTAATTAATCAAGAAGATTCAAGTGTCGTCGAAGGGGTGCGGGTGGATGATTTACCTCCGTCGTCGCTGGTAAAGAACGGGGCAGCGCCAGCGAGCGGCGTCACCGTTACTGACTTGTCGGTGAAATATCGAACTGGGCGAGAGAAAGTTAGTTCAGCCGTTTTTGAGGGTCTGAATTTCTCCGTGCCAGCTGGGGAGTTCGTAGCGATCGTTGGTCCGAGTGGTTGCGGAAAGTCGACGCTACTAAAGGCGATCGCGGGTCTGATCGCTCCTTCTTCGGGCAGCGTCGTCTTCGGGGACGGACTCTCGCCAAAGGACGAGAGAATCGGCTTCCTTTTTCAGTCTGACGCCCTCTTGCCGTGGTGCACGGCGGCCAAGAACATTGCTATTGCGGGCGAATTGGGCGGCGACAATAAAGAGTCGAGTATGCAAAGAGCGCGCGACCTCATGGACAGGGTCGGTCTATCCGAATCTAAGGACAAATATCCCGGCCAACTTTCGGGAGGCATGCGGCGACGGGTCTCGCTCGCTCGCGCACTCGTCTATCGCCCGTCCGTGTTCTTGATGGATGAGCCCTTCAGTGCGCTCGATGCCCAAACGCGCGTTGTCGTGGGGAATTTCTTCCTCGAGATCCTTGAAGAGGCGAGCCAGACGGTGCTCTTCGTAACCCACGACATCGAAGAAGCCGTGGCTCTCGCGGATCGAGTCGTGGTTTTGTCCCTATCACCGGGGGGAATTGTCGGCGACTATCGCATTGACATTCCACGACCGCGTGACTACTACGAATCTCGATTTTCTCTCCAGTTCATTGAGTACCAGCAGCTGCTCGCGGAGAAACTTGGTCTTCGAAGGGGCGCGGGGGCTTCATGAAAACCCGTGGAAAAGTAGCCCATTTTTTTGTCGCCGCGCTCTCGTTCATCCTGTCGCTCGTCGTTTTCTTTGGTGCCTGGCAGTTGGCTGCTGAGTACTGGATTCGTCCGGTCTGGATTAGTAGTCCGAAACTGGTGGCCGATCGTTTCGGCACGTGGGTGGCGAACGGAATGTTCATTCACAATACGTGGATTACGACGAAGGAAGCCTTGCTTGGACTCGTCATTGGCGTCGCCCTGGGAGCGATCGGCGGCATCCTGCTTGCGCAAATGCCGAAATTGATATCGGGCACACTTGATCCGTACGTCATTGCGGCGTACACGTTGCCACGTGTTGCGCTCGCACCGTTCTTCGTGATCTGGTTCGGGATCGGACTCGAATCCAAGGTTCTGCTGGTGGTTTCAATTGTCTTTTTCATCACGCTCTTCAACGTCCGTCAAGGGATGGGCTCGATTGATCGCGAACTCGTTGACGCGCTTCGAAGCATGCGCGCTCCACGACGCACGATGTTGCGGCGCGTCGTGCTGCCTTCACTGATGCCCTGGATTGTGTCATCGGTCAAGATCTGCATCGGTGCTGCGATGATCGGCGCCATCATTGGCGAGTTGTTCGGCGCTACCGGCGGCCTTGGTTGGCTGGTGACGCAGTCACTGGCCAGCTTCGACATGACGGGCGCAATTCTCTCAATGATGATAATGACCATCGTCGCTTGCGTGATGTTCTACCTCGTGGTCATCTTCGAGCGTTACGCGTTTCGTTGGAACACACAGGGCGCGAATGCCCTGTCGTCAGTGATATGAGCGAGTCAGTTGAGTGGGTAATTGAAACGATCTGAAGTTCGCGATGGATACCGTCGGAAAAGTTGTTCGAGGTCGAATGTCTCAAGGTCGAGCGTTCGTCGTCACCTGTATTCTTACCAACCCCCAATATTTGGAGTGCGTTATGGATTTTAGGTTTTCGCCGGAGGAGCAAGAGATTTGGGACCTGCTCACCAAGGTCGGAACGGAACGATTTCGCCCGAGTGCTTTTGAGAGAAAACTCGATCATTCGCCACCTCGCGAGAATCTAGAGCTTCTCGGTGAACTCGGGATTTTGGGCCTTTGCATGCCGAAGGAATTCGGAGGCTCGGAGCGCCCCGACGTTGAGGGCATCCTCGCCATTGAACGTATTACCTGGGCTTGTCCTGCGACGGGCAGTTACGCGATGATGTCCATTGGCGGACCGTCCATGTTTATTGCGAGGTGGGGAACCGATCAACAGAAGTCGAAATACCTTCCGCCAATAATGGCAGGAACGCTGTTCACTTCAGTTTCTCTGACTGAACCCGATGCTGGAACTGCTCTCACCGATCTCCGCACTCGAGCTGAGATTAAGGGCGACGTCTGTTTGATCAATGGACAAAAAACTTTCTGCAGCAGCGCTCCTCACTCGGATTTATTTCTCGTTTTTGTTCGTTTCTGGGCCGGGGTTGGAGGAATTGGCGCTGTTCTTGTTGACCGCAACACGCCCGGGTTCACGATTGGCCCAACTCACCATTTCATGGGCGGCCAGTCGTGGGCAGAACTCTATTTCGACAACGCCGAAGTTCCACTTGAGAACATTCTCTTCGAAGGCAATGGATTCAAGAGTCTGATGTCGACATACAACATCGAGCGCGCGGCCGGGGGCGCGACCATGCTCGGAACGGCGCAGATTGCCATGGACATGGCGGTCTCCTACGCCAAGGAGCGCAAGCAGTTCGGTCGTTCCATCGGAGAATTTCAATTTGTGCAGGGCCGCCTCGCTGAGATGTACATGGCGATGGAAAGCGCGCGTTTGCTCCTCTATAAAGCTGCCGCGAACGGCGACGATGGTACGGCCGCGCGACTTGATTCGTCAGTTATGAAGGTCGTCACGCACGAGGTCGCAACTTCCGTCATTCATAACGCGATGATGATTCACGGAGCGTCGGGAATGACGCAGGATTTACCTCTCGAGTGGCTTTATCGACTGGTTACTCCCTATCTCATCGCAGGCGGAACTGTGGACATCCACCGCGGAATGATCGCGGGGGAGCTGATTGGTATGAGGATCAACCACCGAATAGAGGCGGGAATAAGAGTATGACATTAGGAACAATCGATAATCAACAAAGCGCCGAGGTTGACGAGAACAGGGCTCCAGTCGTGTCTGGAGTGGATGCGGTTCCGCTGCTACTGGTGGAGCAGCATCGTCGAGACCGAGAGCGTGGATTGAAGACTGCGACTTTCGTCTCCGGCTATCCCGGAAGCCCACTGGCTGGCCTGGATCAAACCATTGCAAGATTTCCTCGCAATCAGGCCGAGGAGATTCATCTAACTCCGGCCGTCAATGAAGAACTTGCCGCGACGGCGGTTTGGGGGAGCCAAGTAACGTTGCCCGGCCGACAAAGAAATTTTGACGGAGTGATCGGTGTCTGGTATGGAAAGTCGCCCGGGATCGATCGTGCGGGCGACGCCATGCGCCACGCGAACACCTTGGGTGTTGATCCTAACGGTGGCGTCCTTGTGTTGGTCGGTGACGACGCCACGGGAAAGTCATCTTCCCTCCCAAACGCGAGCGAGAGAACGCTTGCCGGACTTTCGATGCCGGTGTTGTATCCGAAGGACAGTGCCGAGCTAATGATGTTGGGCCTGTTTGGAATTGAAGTTTCACGTGCAACGGGTCTGTGGGTCGCCATGAAAATCGTGAATGACGTTGCTGACGGAATATCCGTCGTGGAGAGCCATCAGATCGCCCATGAGATAAAAATCCCGGAACTGACATGGGAGGGGAATCCCTGGAGCTATCGCCAGTACGGAGGCATTTCGACTCTTTACATGAAAGAAGCGGAGTTCGACCTCTATGGTCCTCGGTGGCAGGCCCTCAATGAGATAATTGCCGCGAACGAGTGGGTCAACCCGACGAAAGTGGATTCGGCGGACGCGCGTTTTGGAATTGTCGCTGCCGGTAAGACCTCTTCAGACGTGCTTGAGGCGCTTGAGGGCTTGGGTCTCGGTGAAGCGGAACTTAGTCGCGCTGGCGTGCGAATACTGCAGGTTGGGAGCCTCAATCCCTTGCCTGTCGCAACGGTCCGAACGTTCGCCAAAGGCCTTCGACACGTACTCGTTGTTGAAGAGAAGACGCCCTTTCTCGAGAGCCAGATTCGCAATGCCCTCTACGGCGGTCCCGATCAGCCGATCGTGATCGGCAAGCGGGACGAAGTCGGACGGAGCCTCGTTCCCTCTGAAGGCGAATTGAGCTTAGATCGACTTCTAACAGTTCTACGCAGAGTGCTTGATGGACGAGTGCCGATGAAGGAGGCGGAGACGCCTAGGACTCGCATTCAATTGCCTATTGTTGCAGACCGAGTGAATTCTTGGTGCTCCGGTTGTTCGCACAATCGTTCGACCCGTCTTCCCGATGGCGCACTTATCGGTGCAGGGATTGGTTGCCATGGTTCGGTTGGTCGTTTGTCAGATTTCAAAGACGTCGTAACTATGTTGACCCAAATGGGAGGAGAGGGCGCCCAATGGGTGGGACAGTCCCCCTTTACCAACGTTGAACACATTTTTCAGAATTTGGGCGACGGCACTTTTTTCCACTCCGGTCAACTCGCCATCCAGTTCAGTATTGCCGCAGATGTAAATATCACCTACAAGATCCTTTACAACAGCGCAGTTGCGAACACCGGCGGCCAAAAGCCTGAAGGGGGATTGCCCGTCGAGAAGGTAGTTGAGAAACTTGAGGCTGAGGGTGTGCGCCGAATAATCGTCTGCGCCGATGACGTGGATCGGTACCGTCGCAAAAAGATCGGGCACGACACTCTCGTTTGGGATCGCTCTCGTCTGATGGAAGCGCAAGAGTTGCTTCAAAAAACGCCCGGCGTGACGGTGCTGATTTACGATCAACAATGTTCTGCCCAGGCGCGTAGGTTCCGGCGAAGTGGTCAGCAAAAGACTCCGGCCCAGCGCGTCATCATTAATCAGCAGATCTGTGAAGGCTGCGGCGACTGCGGAGAGAAGAGTGGCTGCCTCTCGGTAGAGCCGGTTGACACGGTGTTGGGTCGGAAGACGCAAATCAATCAGACATCGTGCAATCTTGATTTCAGTTGCCTCGACGGTGACTGTCCCTCATTCGTCACGGTGGAGGTGGGGTCCGACGGTAAAAGGCCAAAACGTAAGGTGCCATTGCCACCGAACGTCAACGAACCAGTACTTGCGAACATAGATGGCGTCTACAACATTCTTTTCGTGGGACTTGGCGGAACTGGCGTAGTGACAGTCAATAGGATCTTGGCGAAAGCAGCGGAACTTGATGGCCTGTACGCCCTGGGAATTGACCAGAAGGGTGGCAGCCAAAAAGGCGGTGCGGTGCGGTCGCATCTTCGGATCGCGCACGACCCGTTGGAGCGGGCGAACCATCTCCCACCTGAATCAGCGGACACTCTTGTTATCTTCGATTGCCTGGCTGGAGCCAGTGATAAGTCATTGGGTTTTGCAAATCCGTCGAGAACAAAGGCATTTGTCTCAACAAATCTGGCACCCACCATGGCGATGGTGCGTGACACAGATTCGCTCACGCCGGACGTTGATGAGCTGACGGCTCGAATTGGAGCGTCGGTCTTGGAGATGACGGCGATGGATACGAGATTAAGTTGCGAGCAATTGCTGGGGACCATGGAGCCAGTCAATATATTTCTCCTGGGAGCCTGCTTTCAAGCGGGCGGTCTTCCTGTATCGTCCGCCAGCATTGAACGCGCCATCGAAATCAACAGAGTCGAAGTTGAAGGCAATCTTGCTGCATTTCGTTGGGGTCGACTGGCGGTCGCTGATCCGGCGGCGTTTGCTCTGTCTATGCACGTCGAAGAGCCGGTGACTTCGAGCGCGGTCGTGAGCGGACAGTTGCTGGCGGCTTCACCTCTTCGCGGCGCGACGCGCGATCTCGCGGAGATTCGTGTCCCCGCGCTCGTCGAGTGGGGTGGTCACAGTGCCGCGAAGCGTTACCTCCAGATAGTTGAAAGCGCGTGGACGAGTGAGCGAGGGGTGACTGAGCGTACTGAGTATTCAGAGGAAGTTGCGAAGGGAACACACCGCGTAATTGCGTATAAAGATGAGTACGAGGTCGCTCGACTCATGTTCTCACCGAAGTTCTTAGCCGACCTTCAAACTCAGTTTCCCGATGCGCATAAAATTCGTTACCAACTCCACCCACCAGTACTGAGGAGCTTGGGTCGCAAGCGGAAGTTGCCTTTTAGCCCTGCCACGCGCCCGATGTTTCGGGTGCTCGCTGCCGCGAGAGTGGTCCGGGGTACTCCGCTTGATGTCTTTGGGTACACGTCGGTTCGCAAACTTGAGCGGGGACTGCGCGACCAGTACTTGGGAATGGTTGAGGGTCTGACCCAGTCCTTGACGGCTGAGAACTATGACCACGCCGTCGCTGCCGCCAGCGCGGTCGAAGTGGTCAAAGGTTACGAGTCAATCAAAGAGCGCAACGTTGAGCGGTATCGTGAACGTCTTTCAGAGCTCGGTATTCGGTATTAGATGTTCAACGACATCGCGATAGTGAATCCCGGCGCGTCGTTTAGTTGACGGGAGCGTTGCCGTTCGAACTCGCCAAGGACTTTTAGCAGCACTGCATGTGAGCATTTTGGAACCATAAGTTAAGGAGCATTTGATGGACAAAATTACAGAGACAGTGGCGGACTTTGTTCTGTCAACGGATTATGACTCACTGAGTCCCGAGGTGATTGCGGTGATAGTCCGACACCATTTGGACGGTGTCGGTTGCGCTGCTGGAGCTTTCGACAGCGAGCCTGCGCGAATTGTCCGAAGTGTTGCTCAAGGAGTGACGGGACCTCTCAACGCGTCGGTCTACGGTCTAAGTGATCGTGTCCTCGTTGACTCGGCGACGTTTGCCAATTCCTCGATGAATCGGTATTTGGACTTTAATGACACCATTCCAGCACACCCGAATGACATGGTTCCGGCCCTATTCTCTATCGCGGAAGCTACCGGCGCTAGCGGCGAGGATCTGATTTTGTCCATCTATATCGGGTACGAAGTGCAGGCGGCATTTTTCAAAGGATCACCCGGTCTTCGAATCCGGGGTTGGGATCAGGGATCGTTCCTCGGACTCGGTGCGGTCGCGGGAGTGTCGAAGCTGCTGGGACTTACTAAGGAAGAAATTGGCAATGCGATCTCGCTCACCGTTATCCCCAATATCCCTCTTCGAGTGGTCCGCACCGGTGTGATGACGCACTGGAAAGGGTGCGCAACTGCGTACGCCGCGCGAAGCGCTGTCTTTGCCGCGCAACTGGCGCAAAATGGATTACAGGGGCCAGGTAGACCTTTCGACGGAGTTGACGGATTTTTTTCACAAGTGAGCGGTACCGCGTTTGACGTTGAACCCGGCGTACCTGTTGATGGTCTCAGCGCCATTGAACGCTCGGCTTTCAAGTACTACCCGTCGGAATTCAATAGCCAAGTGCCCCTGGGTATCGTTCTTGAATTACGCAAAGAGATTGACGTGGACGATATCGAGACGCTATCAGTCGCCACGCACCACGTCGGTTGGCACGAAATTGGCGGCGGCCAGGGGGATGTGGCCGAAAAATGGGACCCCCGGACCCGAGAGACCGCAGATCACAGTTTGCCGTACGTGCTAGCCGTGGCGTTGACGGACGGGAAGATCGCGATAGAAAGCTTCGAGATGGAGAGAGTTCTTGATCCAAAACTTCGGCCCCTGATGGACAAGATCAGCGTTGTTGAAGATAAGGAGATGTCGAGGCAGAGAGACGAGGGTCTGTGGGCGGCGGAGGTCACGATTCAGATGAAAGACGGCCGTGTGATCAAAAAGCGTGAAGATCAACCGAAGGGCGTCATAGAAAATCCCATGTCGGATGAGGAGTTGCTCGAGAAATTTGATGCAATGGTTCCCAGAGTGCTCGGGCCCGCGGAGCATGCTCTTCTTCGGGAGCGCCTCTTGGGTTTGGCCCAGGTGAAAGATCTTGAAGAGATTGCAAGTCTGTTTCGACAGTTCACCATCCGCGCCAAGGAATCAGCCGGTGCCTGAAACGCCGAGAGCTGACAAAGACGATTGGTCGTCTCTCTATGGAGGTCTTCGTATACAGCTCGAGACGCTGCATTTGTGGGAGGCGGCTGGCGAGACTCTCGGGGGCTGGAAGGTTGGGATGACCTCAGGGAAGAATAGGGACAAGATGGGAAAGGGGTTCCGACCCTTTGGCTATGTTCTGTCAAGTCGGATACTCACTTCTGGCTCGAGTTTGGCTCGAAATCGGATACAAACGTGTCAAGTTGAGCCCGAACTTTGCCTCGTAGTCGGTGCGCCGCTCGGCGGCGCGAATCTCAAAGTTGAGGAAGTTCGTAACGCAATAAGTGCAGTTGCGCCGGCGTTCGAAATCAATGAACTACGACGGTTCGGTGCTGAGACTCCGCCGTCGATAAGTATTGCGGAAGACCTATCGAATTGGGGAATCGCCGTTGGCGAGGGCGTGCCGGTGTCGGATGTTGATCTCACTCAAACCGAAGTAATTGTCACTAAGGACGATGTAGTGATGGCTTCGACGATTCCTGGATCAGGCATGGACAATCCATTTCTCTCGATTATTCGTCTCTGTGAAGTACTCAGCAGATACGGACTTTCCTTGCAGCCGGGACAGAAAGTCATCACTGGCGCGTTCTCGCATCATCCGGTTACCGAGATTGGAACATGGCGCGCGAACTTTCAGGGTATAGGAATCGTCGATTTGGCGTTCAACTAGGGGTTTGAGGTCTGCGTTACCTTACGCAGAATGTTAAGAGGTTTAGGAATTCGTTCGTCAAGAGTACACTTGAGTTTGTACCGATCGCTTGGTAAGTTAATAGTGGTGAGACGGAATGCGAGGAGGTTGGAGTATTTATGGCGATGATCATCGCGTTTGCTGCGCAACTCGGAAATGCCGATCCTCACCGGGCTCGGCAATGACTAAGCCATCGAAGTTTCGCAGAGTCAGAGCTTTTGAAGTCGCTGATATCGGTGGTTGCACTCCGCGTGGCCAACAGAGAGGATTTTGTTAGGTGATGGGCGAGAGTGATTTGATGTACATCCCAGACGAATTCCCCTCGACGTCGGTGAAAGGCAAGCGAGTGGTAATCACTGGCGCGAGCCGCGGTCTTGGGAGCGTTTTGGCCACCGCTTTTTCTCGTGAGGGTGCCCGCGTCGTGCTCGTCGGGCGAAATGAGGGTGACCTCAAAAAACTCGCTGTGACTCTTCCTGGCGAGTACATCGTGCACACGGGAGACGTGCGAGATGAGGAGTTCAATGACGAAATTGCGCGATCCGTTGTAAAAGACTTCGGCGGTGTCGATGTTTGGATTGCCAATGCTGGAATCTCGCCCGCACTGAAGCAAGCAACCGAACTGAGTATGGATACATGGCGAACGGTCTTGGATACAAACCTTACCGGCGCTCTTCTAGGGATGTGCGCCGCTGCGCGGGTCATGGAAGCCGGTGGGAGGATTATTGCAACGAGTTCAGTGCTCGGACAACGATCCGGTTCCGGATTAAGCGCGTACAACTCTTCGAAGGCAGCCCTCGATGCACTCGTCAGAACGATGGCCGTGGAACTTGGTCCTCGAGAGATCACCGTGAACGGCGTCGCGCCCGGATGGTTTGATTCGCCACTTACCGCCTACTTCAGAAACAGTCCAACGATGGAGGACAGTGTCCTCGGACACACCGCACTTGGGAGATGGGGAACCGGAGCCGATCTGCCCGGGCTATATCTGTTCCTAGCTTCGGCCGCCGCTGCGTTCATGACTGGCGTGGTTATTCCTCTAGATGGCGGCTATCTTCTGGCTTGACCGAAGGTTCCAACTAAAAGCGGCGCCATTACTCAACGGTTCTGAACGAGTCGATTGTCTTGGAGAGTGCCCGAGTGGTTCTCACTCGCTAACTTGAGGCAACGATCTCAGCGAAAGGTACTCGAGACTCTCCCGATTGAGATCCAGCGATGCCGTTGAAGAAGATGTTGCAGTACGCTAGCGAAAGTCGTTTCGGATCGACATCGTGCCCGTGGCCCACCCACAGATAGGTGTAATTGTGGGTCCCGATGAATGCCATCACGGTGAAGCGCAAGTCGTTGAAGTTGAATTCTCCGTCCGACATTCCTTCTTCGAATAGTTCGGAAATAATAGTTTCAAACTCCGCTCGTTTCTGACGAAACGTTTCCCTACGAACGCCGGTAAAGGCACGATATTCGTGCAGAAAAACCCAAACGTGATCCTGGTGTTCAATGATATTTTGCAACAGCGACTCGGAAATCAGCCTCAAACGCGAGGTGGCGCTGAAATTGAGTTTCGCGATCTTACGTGTCTCTTCGAGTAGCGGGTCGAGGACCCGGTCGTGAATGTCTTCGAGGAGCGATTCTTTCGACTTTATGTAGTAATAAAGACCGCCGCGATCCAGTCCAACAGCCTCACTGATTTCACGTATTCCCGTGGCGGCGTAGCCATTTCGTGCAAAAAGGGACGCCGCAATGTCGACGATCTCTGTACGTCGAATCCGATATTGCGAATTCTCGGCGCTTTTGCTGTTAGTGCGCTCGCCCATGATTGCTATTCCTGGTCTCGTTCATTTGGTCTAATTGATACCAGCCTGCCACTCTGAAGTACGCAACTCTCGTTTCATCGGGGCCTGTAACCAACACATTTTACATCGAGATGGGGCGTTCGGTACAATCTTTTTGCAGGCCCGGGCTGCCTCGGTGGCAGAGCCCGATAATCACCGAGAAAATGGCAAATTGGCCGCGCTGAAGATGGGGATGAACGGTGACACTGTATGACTAATACCACCGATGGTGGACTTTCTTTGCCCTTGATTGGGCGCACGGCGGTCGTGACCGGAGCTGGGCGGGGGCTAGGCAGGGCCTATGCGCTGCGCCTTGCCGCACTCGGCGCTGACGTTGCGATCCTTGATCTCGACCTGCAATCCTACCGAGAATACGAGATCGAACAGGAGGCCATGACTGCCTCGTCGACGAGCGAGGAGATCCGACTTATGGATCGTCGTTCGCTCGAAGTTGCCGCCGACGTGTCGGACGCGGAATCGGTCCAAAAAGCGATTGACGAGGTCGAGCGCGAGTGGCAGCGGATCGACATACTGGTCTGCAACGCGGGAGGCGGTTCTGGAACTCCGGAGGGTTCGCGCGCCTCGTCAATGGACCTGAACGAATTTGACCAAGTGATCAAACGTAATCTCTATGGCACTGTCAACACGTGTCACGCTGTACTCCCAGTAATGAAGAGATTCGAATACGGACGAGTGATTCTCGTATCAAGTCAAGCGGGGCGCAAGGCGCCAAAGAACGGTGGCTACGCCCACTATGGCGTTGCTAAAGCCGGCATCATCATGTACACGAGGTACCTCGCGCAAGACGTGGCCGAGTACAACATCACGGTCAACTGTGTCGCGCCCGGATATATACAGACGGGACGATTGTCCGAGTCGTATGAAGCAGCCGGAGTCGATCGAATCGTTCGTCAGATTCCTCTCAAGCGAATAGGCACGCCCGAAGAATGCGCCACCGTCGTTGGATTCCTCGCCTCGGACGACGCTGCGTACGTGACCGGCGCGGTCGTGCCTATCGATGGTGGAACGGTGAGCTAAGCCGATCGTTCGAATGGCATTTGGAGTTTGGAGTTTTCAACTTCGTTTGCCAGGGCTCAGAAATCACGTATGATTCATTCGAGCGGTCAGTACAAGGTTTAGAAGGGGCGTGACGAGATGGTCGAGGACGAAAACGCGAGTACGGCTCGGCGAGTTGGGGAAGCCATTGTTGACGCGCTTGACCAGGCGGGCGTGCCCTTCGTGCTTGGAATGCCAGGGGGGTTGACCGGACCAATATTTTCGAGTCTGTTCGAGCATCCTCGCATCAGAGTGATCCAAGTTCGCGAAGAGTCGATCGCAACCACGATGGCCGAGGCATACGGGCGGCTAACGGGTCATCCGCTCGTTGTCGTCGGTCAGGGAGAGTGGATCGTTGGAAACGCCGGGCAGGGAATCCTCGAGGCGCATCTCGGAAGCTCGCCTGTAGTCGTTTTGACTGACATGACCGATGGAGGGCCTCTCTCTCATCACGGGCCGTATCAGAGCGGGACGGGTGACTATGGCACATGGGATATTCGAACCGCGCTGAGCGCCGTCACTAAACGAGTATTCGTCAGTCACTATCCCGGACAAGCTGTGCAGCATACGCAGCTCGCGCTGAAGTTTGCGACGACCGGAGAGCCCGGTCCCGTTGCCGTAGTTTTTCGAACCGATTCTCTGCGCGGGAGAATTGAAAGTGACACCAAACCGGCAATCTACGACACTGCTGCTTATCTTTCGGCACCACCGCAGTCGGTCGATGAGCGAGCATTGAGTGCGGTCGCTGACGTTCTCCGCACCGCCAAGAGACCGGTCATTGTGGCCGGGAACGGAGTACGCCTTTCAGGCGCATACGACGAATTGGCTCTCCTGGCCGAACGAATTGACGCTCCGGTTGTTACGACGTCGAGCGGTAAGGGCGTTTTCGATGAGCGAAGTCCGCTCGCTGCTGGCGTCATAGGTGCCTTCGGTTGGCCCGAAGCGAACGTTGTCGCCGGCGAAGCGGATGTTGTGATTGCGGTGGGGACCAAGTTGGCTCCGCAGGATACTGCGGACGAAAACACCAGACTCATCAACCCCAATGTGCAGACAATCGTCCAGTTGGACATCGAGCCTTTGAACGCCGGGTGGACTTATCCGGTGCAACACCCGCTGATCGGCGACGCGAAAAATCTCCTCAATCGACTACTGCTGGAGGATTTTCGCGAACTGGACCATGCGATGAGTGGAACGGACCGAGTAAGTGAGGCTGCCCTAAAGCATGGCGACCGCGGTTCTGAGATATTCGCCTCTGATTCAATGCCCTTTGCGCCGCAGCGGCTCGTGACCGTCTTAGAGGAGGAGCTTCCCTCGGACGCAATAATCACATGTGACGCGGGTGAGAACCGACTCTTCATGTTGCACTGGTTCCGGAGCCATGGAAACGGTAAGTATCTTCAACCTGCAGCAGGCGGAGGAATGGGCTATGCCGTGCGAGCTGCACTAGGAGCCAAGCTTGCGCACCGGGACGCTCCGGTGATCGCGGTGTGTGGTGACGGTGGTTTTGCGATGTCGCTCCACGTCCTTATGACCGCCGTGCAGGAAAACCTTCCCGTTGGCGTCATCATTTTCAACAATGGCGCATTGGGGTGGGTACTGCATGGAATGGGCAAACGTGCCGTGGCGGCCGAGTTCACGGCCTTTGACCATGCAGCAATTGCAAGGTCTCTGGGTTGCGAAGGGGTGAGCGTAACCAGCACGGACGAGCTTCGGGCCGCGTTGGCACAGCTTAAGGATTTACAACTCCCACTCGTGATAGATGTACCCACTTCATTGGAAACGTCATTTCGAGATATTACGCAAGAACTTGCCGCTCAAAAGCGCGACTCGGGATATTGACACGTGGTGAAGATCGCTCCACTTGCAGGAATTCACGTCATGGAGATCGGAAGTTGGGTCGCTGCGCCAAGCGCATCCGCGGCGCTTGCAGATCTGGGCGCCGATGTAATCAAGATCGAGCCAGTAACTGGTGACCCAATGAGAGGAATGCAGCGGCAACCGAGAGCGACCGAGGCCGGGTTCGAGTGCGACGCGCCCTTTATTAACGACAATCGAGGGAAACGCTCTATTGCAATGGCGCTCAATACGCCGGAAGGTCATATCATCGCCCAACGGCTCATAGAACGAAGCGATGTTCTGGTCACGAACGCACGGGTCTCGCAACAGGAGAAACTTGGCATTTCTCCTTCGAAAGCATTTGCAGTCAATCCCAAGATTGTGCACGCAACGTTGACGGGTTATGGCCTTGACGGGCGCGACGCCGACCTGCCCGGTTTCGATGTGACGTCCTTCTTCGCGCGTGGCGCCGTCCTTGACGCGATGATGATGGATGAAGCTTCAATCCCGTTGCCCGCTAATGGACTGGGCGACCACATGAGCGGACTCGCGCTCCTCGCAGCAATCCTCGTTGGTCTCAGAAATGTTGACGTTACTGGTCAAGGGCAGGCTGTTGATGTAAGCCTCTTTGGAACGGCGGCATGGGCCATGGCAACGGATCTAACGCCGACGCTGGTCGACGGCCACCCACCGCGACGACGTGATCGAAGACATCGAATTCTCGCGACGGCCAACTCCTACCAATGCTCCGATGGAAGATGGGTGATATTGAACATGCCCGAAGCTCACTGGTGGCCTCGATTGTGCGTGGCCATCGGCCGGAGTGATCTTGTTGATGACGAGCGATTTACGAGCACAAAGAGCCGCTTCGACAACATGCCCGAGTTGATTGACAAACTCGACGAGGTCTTCGCATCCCGTGATTTCGCTGCGTGGAGTCAGATTCTTTCTTCAGCAGAGTTGATTTGGGGACCGGTGGCCAATCTTCTCGATCTTGCCGAAGATGCACATGCCAACGAGACCGGCCTCTTTCCTCTGGTTGCTGCAGGTTCGCAGGAGATTCGTACAGTCGCAATTCCGTTTCGCGTCAAAGGCTCAGATATTGGGCCGAAAGGACCAGCGCCCGCAGTCGGCGGCGACTCCAGAGAGATCCTTGAGCAG
Organism: Acidimicrobiales bacterium; assembly: GCA_049790955.1. GTDB lineage: Bacteria > Actinomycetota > Acidimicrobiia > Acidimicrobiales > RAAP-2 > RAAP-2. The sequence goes on along the minus strand of JBAQZL010000024.1, from coordinate 9,837 downwards.
TTGGGCTTCAACGAAGGTGAGGTAAGTGACTTCATCTCGGCAGGAATTGTCACGGAAAGTTAGTCGAATCCCACACCGTCTGAGAATTTTCTAGCGGGAAAGAATGGCGTGCTGTAGGCAAAACGTAATTGAAAGGTCTGCTCGGTTCGGGTGAGAGCCGCAGATGACGGACGGAGGACCAAGGAGTTGGAGTATGTCGGACCTAAATGAAGTAAACGAAGAAACCGTGCTCGTAGAGCGACGAGGTCGGGTCCTCTTGGTGACGCTTAATCGTCCGAACGCCATGAACGCGATCAACAATTCACTCTCAACCGGATTGGCGCGCGCCATCGAGTTGCTGGATAGCGACTCTACGTTGACCGTTGGGATATTGAGCGGAGCTGGGCGCGGATTCTGCGCCGGAATGGATCTCAAGGCATTCGTTCGAGGGGAAGACATCAGCTCTTTTATGAAGTTTGTGGTCCACGGGTCGAAGAAGCCACTGATAGCGGCGGTCGAAGGTTTTGCGCTAGCGGGAGGTTTTGAAATGGCGCTGAGCTGTGATCTCATAGTTGCGGCCAAGGGATCAAAACTAGGTATTCCAGAAGTAAAGGTTGGTCTCTTCGCGGCGGGCGGCGGCTTGGCGCGACTGCCGAGTCGCGCGGGATATGCCAAGGCCATGGAAATGGCGTTGACCGGCGAGTCAATCTTGGCCGAGGAGGCTGTCGAGTTAGGAATCGCCTCGCGTCTCGCAGATCCGGGCGGTGCGGTCGCCGTCGCGATGGAACTCGCAGAGCGAATCGCGGCAAATGCTCCACTTGCCGTCGCTGCTTCTAAGGGCTTGATTAAGGCCACAACAGGTTTGACGGAGGCGGAGTTCTGGAAGGTGCAGGCCTTGCGAGAGGACCGCGTGTTTACGTCGAACGACTCAAGAGAAGGTGCGAAAGCATTCGCAGAGAAACGAGCTCCGATCTGGACGGGATCCTGAGACGTTCTAGCCATGCCTCCGACGCCCGATCTTTGCATTGTGAAACTCACGCTCCGGATCTCGTGATTACGGCTCTGGCTCTCGGCCCTCCAGACAACGCGTTACGTGTGTGTCGGTCGCGAAATCACGTGTCTCGTGGACGCGAGTCACGTATGGCGACAAAATTGAAACTGAATCAGAGCGATGACCATCGCGTGGGTCGACACTGTGACAATTGACGACGATCTCCTTCATTTAGATTTGCTTGGTCCGACACTTGCCCGTGGGACTGGCGACGATCGATGGTTGTCACTCAGCGCCGCACTCATACCCGGAGGTAAATCGAATCTCACATTTGAGATCACGAGCGAGGCTGGATCTGCGATTGTGCGCCGACCGCCTAGCGGCGGAGTGCTGCCGAGTGCGCACGACATGGTGCGCGAAGCGCGAGTTCAAAGCGCTTTGTGGACGACGTCGGTGCCCGTGGCCAAAATTCTCATGGTTCATACCAAGAGCGACGTGATGGGCGCCCCGTTCTACGTCATGGAGAAAGTCCCGGGCAGCGTCATGCGTGATGAAATACCCCGAGGGTACGCAGACTCGCCGAATGAAAAAAAGGGCATCGCCAACACACTGATTGACGTTCTCGCGGAGCTTCACAGCATTGACCCTGAGTCAATTGGACTGGGTGACTTTGGAAAGCCCGAGGGATATCTCGAACGTCAGTTAAAACGTTGGGGTCAACAGTGGGAGCTCACAAAGACATTTGAAGTCAAGGCGCTCGACGAGCTGGCCGGGCGCCTCCGACAACTTCTACCCCGCACGAGCCTCTCATCCATCGTTCATGGCGATTATCGTCTGGACAACTGCATGATGTCGTTGGATACGCCCTCCGTGATGAATGCCGTCTTGGATTGGGAACTTTCATCTCTCGGCGATCCCTTATCCGATCTCGGACTAGCGCTCTTTTACTGGCGAGAAGCATTTGACATTCCACTTTCGTTGATCCCCCGGATCACCGGTACCGCCGGATTTCCAGCCAGGAGTCACCTCGCGGAGCGCTATGCACTGAAGACGGAAACCGATCTCTACCGTTCGACGTTCTACGAAGCGTTTGCTCGGTATAAGTACGCCGTCATTGCTCAGGGCATATTGGTTCGAGGGCTCAACGGAGTAATGGCAGGTCAGACGTTCGGAGATCTGAAGACGGAGATTGTGGCCGTCGCCGACGAGGGGCTCCGACTGGCACTTCAGAGCGGATAGGTCACGAATTTTCCCCGGACCGAGAAACTCGATAGACCTTCAGGGACGGTGCAATAGAGCTAACAGCACGGCAGATTGACTTCCCGGATTTCGCCACGCGTGCCGTGTGGCTTGTTGGATCACGACGTCACCTTTTTGCAGTCGCACGGTGTCATGATCGAGAAGGAGGTCCAACTCTCCGTCAAGGAGGTAATCGAAGTCGATGGTAGGTGTCGTATGCCAGCCGTCCTCATCGACGCCCTGTCGAACTGCCGTCGGTCTTGGCTCCGAATATGGGGGGATAACCACGAAGAGCCAGCGCGATCCGCCGACGCTCTTCGGTCCAATCGAGTTGGCAAGTGTTCCAGGTTCTACTCCCTCGATCCAATTCATTATCTCGTCAGTCGGTTCGAAGTCCCAAAGCCTCTGTGACAAGTTGTCAGCAAATGTCTCAATGGATTCTGCGTATGATCCACCATCGTTATTTACTGCAGTAATGACACGCCTCAAAAGAGGCACCTCCCCTTGACCGACGGTTCTCGCGGTATTGACAGTTCGTCGCGCGCTGATTATAGTTCCATCAGTCGGTCGGTAGATTCCCGATGCACTTGGGGGGTATGGATGGACGCGCCAACTCAGGCAATCGTTAAGTACGTGGCGTCTCTCAATTATCACTCGCTGACGGAAGCGCAGCGAGAATCAACGGTGAGGCACATCCTCGACGCCATGTCGTGTGCGCTTGGCGGATTTCCTTCTGGGCCGGCCACGGTGGCACGGAAGGTTGCCGCTACCGCAACGAGTTCTAACGGATCTTCCGTAATAGGCCTTCGCGAAAAAACGACTCCTGAGTACGCGACCTTTGCCAACACGGTGATGGTCCGTTACCTGGACTATAACGACAATGGACCCGCCGGCCACGCGAGTGACATGATCGCTGCGGCAATCGCCGTTGGCGAGTCGGTCGGGGCAAGTGGCCAGGACGTCATTCTGGCGGTCTTCGCAATGTATGAAGTGGTCGCCGCGATTCAACGAAGTGGCGCGTCGATAATTGACTTGCGACTTAAGGGCATTGATCAGATATGGGCAAACGTTGGCGCTGCGATAGGCGCTGGCATGATTCTCGGGCTCTCGTCTGAGCAGCTCGCCAACGCCATTTCACTCTCTGTCGTGCCAGCTGTCCCGCTCCGAGTAACGCGCACGGGTGTCATGTCCAACTGGAAGGGTTGCGCAACGGCGCACGGCACGATGAATGGTGTCTTCGCTGCCCATCTAGCTGCTGCGGGAATGAGTGGTCCTGACGAGCCCTTCGACGGTGTCGATGGCTTCCGATCGTTGGCGGGAATAGGTCCCGGTGCTCTGGAAGATATCGGCCGTCCCGTCGATGGGTTGAGTGCGATCGAGGGAACCGCCTACAAGTACTACCCGACTGAATACAACTCTCAGGGCCCTTTATCAAAGGTTTTTCAAATCGCCAAGAATGTCGACATTGAAGACATCGACCAGATCAATGTTGCGATCCATCACCTTGGATGGCACGAGATTGGCGGCGGCCAGGGTGACATTACGGATAAATGGGACCCAACGACGCGTGAGACTGCCGACCACAGCCTTCCGTACCTCATCGCGGTAGGCCTCACGGACGGCGCGATAACCGTGGATAGCTTTAGCCCGGAGCGCGTGAGTGATCCTTCCCTAAGGCCGTTTATGCAAAAGATTTCCGTTACCCATGACCCTGAGCTCACTCAAAGTGTGAAAGAGCAAGGCGGGTATGAGATCTCGGACTGGCCATCCATCGTTACGTTTCGACTTAAAGATGGAACGGAGATCACGGAGCGATCGTCGTGGCCGAAGGGGAATTTCCATAATCCGATGAGTGACGATGAACTGGTTGAAAAGTTTCGTACGATGAGCGATCGCATCATGGAACATGATCAGGCTGAAGAGTTCATCGGAACCTTGTGGCGTCTAGACGAGTTAGACGACATCAATGAACTCACCGCGCTCTTTCGCGGTGTGGGGAGATAAAGCGTCGCCCTCGTTGGCCGAGCTCTGCTATAGGCTGGGCGCGTAGCGTTTTAACTCACGTCGTGCCAATGACATCTTGTGCACCTCGTCGGGTCCGTCCGCGATATGCAGCGTCCGCGCAAGTGCGTAGAGTTCGGCGAGCGGCGTGTCTTGGCTGACTCCGGCCCCGCCGAAGGTTTGGATTGCCCGGTCGATGACCCAGGTAGCCATCTCCGGCGCGGCAACCTTGATGGCGGAAATTTCGACTGCAGCGGCTCGGCTACCGACCGTATCCATTAGCCACGCGGTCTTCAGGACGAGTAGCCGTACCTGTTCAATCTTGATTCGGGCTTGAGCGACCCAGTCCTGAAACACGCCGAGTTCCGCGATGGAATTGCCGAATGGGAACCGAACATATGACCGTTCGCACATAAGGTCGAACGCGCGTTCGGCCATTCCAACGAGGCGCATGGCATGGTGAATACGACCTGGCCCGAGGCGGGCTTGCGCGATCGCGAACCCTCCGTGCAACTCTCCTAGAAGATTTTCTCGAGGGACCCACACATTGTCGTAGTGAATCACGCCATGGCCACCATGTGCGCCGTCGCTGTAGCCAAATACGCTCGTCGAGCGTAAGACCTTGACGCCTTCGGTCTGCAAGGGCACAGCGACCATGGAGTGACGTTGGTGGCGCTCGCCGTTGGGGTCGGACACGCCCATCACAATCGCAATTTTGCAACGTGGGCTAAGGGCGCCGCTCGACCACCACTTGCGACCGTTGATCCGAAAGCCCTCGCCATCGGGTTCGATGAGAGTTGAGATATTGTTCGCATCCGAACTGGCGACGTCCGGTTCGGTCATGGAGTAGACGGATCGAATCTGACCCTCCAGGAGAGGTGTCAGCCATTGATCTTGCACCGAACGACTCGCGAAGTGGGCCAGAATTTCCATATTGCCCGTGTCCGGCGCTGAGCAGTTCATTGCCTCCGGCGCAATCCAGGGACTGCGGCCGGAGAGTTCTGCGAGTGGGGCGTATTCGAGGTTGCTCAGCCCATAGCCGCGATCATCCCCAGGAAGGAAGAGGTTCCAAAGTCCTCGAGAGCGAGCAACCCTCTTTAGATCTTCGATAATTGGTGGCGTGTCCCACTGCCCAATTTCACCACGCTGCTCGGCGTAGGTTGTCTCGGCAGGAATGACGGTCTCGTTGACGAAAAGCATGACTTGCTCAATGAGGTCATCGATTTTTTCACCGTAAGAAAAATCCACAGCGAGTCCCTTCATTAACAACTGCGAGCGCAACGCGCCCCCGCGGCATTGACAGTGCACTGTGCTTTGATTATAGTTCCATCAGTCGGTCGGTGGAAGAAAATTGATTAGACAAGAATTTAAGGGCGCTAACGAGATGCACTCGACCTAAAGCACTCGTGTCATTTTTCGTATTACGTCAACAGTTTGGGGTGAGCCGTGGATTTTAAGTTTTCATCAGAGGAGCAGGATCTTTGGGACCTATTAACCAAGGTCGGCCTTGAGAGATTCCGTCCGACAGCGTTCGACAGAAAACTTGACCACTCTCCGCCTTACGAGAATATGGAGCTACTTGGGGAGCTTGGGATTTTGGGTCTTTGCATGCCGACGGAATATGGAGGCTCCGGGCGCCCGGACGTCGAAGGAATTCTCGCGATTGAGCGTCTGACGTGGGCTTGCCCTACTACGGGTGGCTTTGCCATGTGGGCGATCGGCGGCCCTGCAATGTTCATTGCAAAATGGGGCACCGAGAAGCAGAAGGCGAAGTACCTTCCTTCTGTGATGGCGGGCAAACTGTTTTGCTCCATTTCACTGACGGAACCTGAGGCCGGGACGGCCCTAACCGACTTGCGTACGAGAGCTGAGATCAAAGGCGACGCCTGTTTGATTAATGGGCAGAAAGTCTTCTGCAGCAACGCACCCTTCTCGGGCTTGTTTTTGGTTTTTGTCCGTTTCGGTCCAGGGGTCGAGGGCATTGGCGCAGTCATCGTCGACAGGGACACACCCGGCTTCACGATTGGTCCAACCCACTACTTCATGGGAGGACAGCCTTGGTGCGAGCTGTTCTTTGATAACGCCGAGATTCCTCTCGAAAACGTTCTGTTTGACGGAAATGGGTTCAAGCGTCTCATGTCGTCCTACAACTTCGAGCGGACTGCGGGCGGAGCGAGCGTCTTGGGAACCGCTCAGATCGCGATGGACATGGCGATCGACTACGCCAAGGAACGCCAACAATTTGGACGTGCCATCGGGGAGTTTCAATTCGTGCAAGGTCGTCTCGCCGAAATGTACATGGCGATGGAGGGCGCACGATTGATGCTCTACAAAACTGCAGCGAGCGGCGATGATGGCACGGCATCACGGCTTGACTCGTCTGCGATGAAGGTTGCTACCCATGAAGTTGCATGTTCGGTGATTCACAACGCGATGATGATTCATGGAGCGTCAGGCATGTCGCAGGACCTGCCGCTCGAATGGCTGTACCGATTAGTCACGCCGTACCTCGTTGCTGGCGGCACCGTGGACATCCACCGTGGAATGATCGCTGGCGAACTGCTCGGCATGAGGTTGAATCACCGAGGATTGGTGGATGCCAATAAATAAGGTGCCCAATCGTCCACAACTACCTAAGTTCCTGCTGAATCAGCCGGCCATCGTGACTTCAAAACTTGACGTTTTGTTAAGGCAAAGCACAAATTCGAAAGTGGACATCAGCATCGACCACTTGGTCAGTCAAAGCATTCCTTCACTCTTGACCGAAGGACTTGTTTCTGAATTTTCCCCGTACTTGTTTTGGGCAGGCTCCCAAAAATGATGTGATCTGGAACCTTGAACCGCGCAAGATGGCTCTTAGCGAAATTGCGCAATTCATCTTCGCTCACAGACTCACCTTCATTTAATGTAACGAACGCGATCGGTCGTTCTCCCCAGTGCTCGTGCGGAACTGATACGACCGCGGCTTCCAGAACCGCGCGATGCGAAACGAGAACGAATTCCACTTCAAGTGAAGAAATATTCTCTCCGCCCGAAATAATTACGTCTTTTGCGCGATCTCGAATCTCGACGTATGAGTCTTGGTGCATTACGGCGATGTCGCCAGTGTGAAACCAACCACCAGTCACCGCCAAATTTGTGGCAGCGTCGTCGTTGTAATACCCAAGCATTACGTTGTTCCCCCGAACAATGATCTCGCCCAAACTCACCCCGTCTCGAGGAACGTCGCTGCCGCTGGCGTCTACGACTCGTAGGGAATGCGAAACAATGTTGCCTACGCCTTGCCGAGCCCTACGCAACGACCGTTCATCGGAAGGCAAATCGACCCATTCGGACTTCCAGTCACAGATGGCAACTGGTCCGAATGTTTCAGTCAGCCCATACAGGTGAGTCACCGAGAGCCCAAGAGTCTCACACTTCGCTATTAAGGATGGTGAGGGGGGAGCCCCTCCAACCGCGACACGGATTTCTTTACCTTTGACTGATATCGCATCCGTGCTCGTCGTGAGCATCGTCAGCACGGTAGGCGCGGCACAGAAATGCGTGACGGAGTGTTCCGAAATGAGGCGCCAGGCTTCTTGAGCATCAAAGTCCGGCATGCACACGTGGGTACCACCCGCTGCGGTTACCGCCCAAGTGAAGCACCAGCCGTTGCAATGAAACATTGGTAGGGTCCAAAGATACTTGGACGAACTGTCTAGATCAAAGTGATTCGTCATCGCGAGGGACTGTAGATACGCGCCTCGGTGGTGATACATAACACCCTTCGGAGCACCGGTGGTACCGCTCGTATAGTTAATTGCGAGAAGACTCAATTCGTCAACTGCTGGTGTTCCGAGGCCCGGGCCTTCAATGAGTGAGTTTTCGTATCTCTCATCGGCGACCAACAGCGTTGGTTCGCGATCGATAGCCATCGCGACTTCGTTGGCGGCATCAGTATGAGCGACGTCGTGAATGATCACTTTGCATCCAGAATGGTTCACGATACTGACCAATTCCGATATCGCTAGGCGAGTGTTCAGAGTAACGAGTACGGCCTCCGCAATGGGTACGCCGTAATGAGACTCCAGCATCACGTGATTATTTGAAGCCAATACAGCGACTCGATCGCCCCGGTTCACTCCTTTTGATCTCAGCAGAAAGGCCAATCTCTTTGATCGAATGTCGAGATCTCTGTAAGTAAAACGCAAGTTCCCCTCAATGACGGCAATGTCGGTGGCGAACACCAGAGCTGATCTGGACAAGAAGCTGACGGGAGTCAACGGCTCGAAGGAAAATGGAAAGCGCGAAGGGGCGTTCGTCATCGGAATTGATAATACATTTCAGCGACCGCCTGATCTTTTATACTCACTATCTATCTAGAAACCAAGAGGCGCGTACGCCGGCCGAGCAGATCATGACTGATCCTCCCCATTCCTACGCCAAGTACCTGCTTTTAGCCGGAGCCGAGTGTTTGTTGCCCTTACGGCTTTGAAGGTCGAACGTTTGACCGCTCATTTATTTGACATTAGGTCGAAAATTGTTGTTTTCGAGATTGCCCGTTGAGCGGCCTTTCGGAGAATTGAAAATTCCGATCTAGTCCGAAACGAGGTATCGGGATGACGTGCGCGGATCTTTCAATGAACGAGCCAGGCCGCTCTCTCAGAAGGATGATTGAGGACCAGAGGGCAAAGGGGGAGGCAGTCTTAGCTATGACAGCTATCGATCGATTTGAAGAAACTGCACTTCAAAAAGGACTACTAGGAGAGATGGAAGTGGCAAGGCGTCTTCCGACTCACGAGGAAGGCTGGTTCGTTATCAATTCAATACCAGTCAGTATGACGGGCACCGATATTGATCACCTTGCCATAGGCCCCGGGGGCGTTTTCTCTCTTAACACAAAGAACCACTTCGGCAGCAAAATTTGGCTTGGCGAATGGGCCCTTTTAGTGAATGGACATAAACAGGATTACCTCCGCGCCTCGCGCAACGAGGGGTTGAAGGTCTCAAGAATCCTCTCGAAGGCATGCGGGTTTGAGATATTCGCCAAACCGGTGATTGTGATCATTGCGGATGCGGATGATTGGACGATCAAAGGAGAACCGAAAGACGTCCAAGTCGAGTCATATCAAACCGTCCGTTCTTGGTTACGAAATCAACCCGTTACTTTGACTTCGGAGCAAGTGCTTTCGATTCACAAGGTGGCCTGTAAGAGTGAGACATGGTTAACGAGCGAAGAAGTCTCGAAAGCGCCGAACTCCATTTCGCCTTAATCCTTCCGACAATCGCTAGCGTGAGTGTTCAGTTGTTCTAAGTGGCCCCGCCCGGGTCTCTGTCCTGGTACCTCGGGATTAAAAGCCAGTCGCAGATCGTAAGATGTCGGATGTGCATCGCCGTGTCCTCGTCATTGTGATCGGCGTCTCGGTTGGCCTAAGTTGGTGAATTCGCTCAGCACCACTGGTCTCGCTAAGTCGAAGATCGACCAGCGGATCGCCGTCAGCGTGGTCTATGTCGGCGCACTTGCGGGGACCCCTCTTAGTGAGCCAGTGCCATTGAGAGTCGTTCTTGGTGTTGACGCTTCCACAGCTCCTTGAACTCGACCGGGGTCAGGTAGCAAAGAGAACTGTGCAGGCGTTCATGATTGTATT
>JBAQZL010000023.1:0-39706 GCA_049790955.1 Acidimicrobiales bacterium | reverse complement strand
GCCCCGGCCCCCGCGCCTGAGGAGTCCGGCGCGACCGAAGGGTCCTTCTTCGATCAGGACTCTTTCTAGAGCAATGGCGTCGCCGTATCTCGTCCCCGTCGCGGCGCTCTTGCGTGACGTGCCCTCGTCGACGTCAGTGGACTTTGAAGCTCCCTTTGACGAGCCCCACGTGTTCGCCCCGCGCGGTCCCGTCGAGACTGATGTCTTTCCCGAGGCGATGGTGCGCGTAAAGCTGCGCCTCGAGAGCTTCAGTGGGGGACTGCGCGCACGCGGTCGGGTGGAAGCCCCGTGGCACGGGATCTGTCGTCGCTGCTCCGCCCCGGTTCTCGGGGTTACCAACGTGGCGGTGAACGAACGATTCGTCGACGACCCCGACATTACCGAAGAACTGACCTACCAGATTGATCAGTCCTTTGTCGATCTCGCCCCCTTGGTGCACGACGCGATCTTGTTGGATCTGCCGCTGGCGCCACTCTGTCGAGCCGACTGCCAGGGACTCTGCCCCTACTGCGGGATCGACCGCAATGAGGCCAGCTGCGACTGTCAGGCTCCACGTGATCCACGGTGGGCTACACTGGACGGACTCCAATTTGCGGACCCCGAGTCCGAGGGTTCCTAGAGAGCGACGGGCCCGCCCGTTTCTGGTGAAAGAGAAGATCGATGGCCGTACCCAAGCGCAAGACCAGCAAAGCCAAGACCCGCAGCCGCCGTGCGGCCAACTGGCGCTTGGAGCGACCGGCTCGTAGCGTCTGCCCGCAATGTGCAACCTCGAAGTTGCCCCACATCGTGTGCCCGAACTGCGGTTGGTACAAGAACCGCGTCGCGGTAGAGGTCAACTGAGTTGACCCTGCCCATCGCCTTAGACGCGATGGGTGGTGACTTTGCTCCCAAAGAGATCATCGCGGGCGCTCGCCGCGCGGTCGATGAGTTGGGACTGAGCGTCACCCTCGTCGGCGTGCCCGAACTGATGGGCGACCCTCTCGGCCTCGACGTCGTTGAGTGCACCGAGGTGATCGCCATGGACGACGATCCCGGCGCCAGTGTTCGCAAAAAGAAGGACTCGTCCTTGGTGCGCGCCGCCGAACTCGTGCGCGACGGTAAAGCGTCGGCCATGGTGTCGGCGGGCAACACTGGCGCCACCATGGCCTCGGCGCTGCTGCGCATGGGACGTCTCCCGGGAGTGCACCGACCCTGCATCGTGACGCCGATTCCCAACCCCAATCGTCCGCCCGTTGTGTTAGTGGACGCGGGAGCGAACGCGGAGTGCACGCCCGAGATGCTTCTGCAGTTTGCCAAAATGGCCTCGACCTACGTTGCTACCCGCTACGGCGTGGTGTCGCCCAAGATTGGCTTGCTGTCGATTGGTGAAGAGGCCTCGAAGGGCACCCCGCTCGTGAAAGCCACACACCAACTTCTCTCCGAGACGTCCACGTTGAACTTCGTGGGGAACGTCGAAGGGCGTGACTTCATTCCCTCACCCGTCGACGTCATCGTCACTGACGGTTTCACCGGCAATGTGGCGCTGAAGACCCTCGAAGGGGGACTGAAATACGTCTTCTCCGCCGTGCTCGACGCGATTGGCACCAACGAGGCCACGAAAGCCGCGGGCGACGTGCTCTTCGAGCACCTCTGGCCGGTAGCGTCGCAACTCACGCCCGAAAGCCAAGGCGGCGCGATGTTGCTTGGCGTTCAAGGGATCTGCATCATCAGCCACGGGTCGTCCAACGCCACGGCCATCATGAACGCGCTGCGCGTGGCGGCCGAGGTGAACGAAGGGGACGTCGTGGCAAAACTGGCCGCTACGATACGTCCTGATCAGGCTGCCTAACTAGCCGCTCGAAGGCTGACACTCACTAGTGTTGGGACACGTTTATAAGGAGGCGTCATGAGCGCTGACACCACCGCACCGTTGGACCGAGCCGGCATCTTGGTTCTCGTACGTGACCAATTGGCTGACATTCTCGAAAAGAGTCCGAGCGATATTGGCGAAGACGTTTCGTTCGAAGAACTAGGCGCGGACTCGCTCGCGCTGATTGAGCTCGTGGAAGGTCTTGAAGAGAGTCTGGCCACGTACTCGGCCGGTTTTCACATCGACGACGAGGACCTCGAAGGTCTCGCCTCGGTTCGTGACGCCGTCAACTACGTGGCGCTCAAACTGCAGGTTGTCTAACGAGGCGGGTGAGCCTCATGGTCTCGTCCCTCGACACCGTCGCGGAGCGCCTCGGGCTCAATCCCGCGAGCCCGCTGCTGGTGACGGCACTCACGCACTCAAGTTTCGCCGCTGAGCACAACGTCGAATCGAACGAGCGCCTCGAATTTCTCGGTGACGCCGTGGTCGATTTGGCGATCGCGGATCTGATTGTGACTCGATATCCCGAGCTCAATGAAGGATCGGGCTCACTGGTGCGCAGTCGCGTCGTCAATGAAGCGGCGTTGGCTCGCGCCGCACGCCAATTGGATCTCGGCGAGGTGCTGCGTGTAGGGCGTGGTGTCCGGAAGGAAAACGGCTCCGAGCGGCCATCCTTGCTCGCCGATGCCTTCGAAGCAGTCGTGGCGGCTCTCTATCTCGAGCGCGGCTACGACGCCGCCAAAGAGTTTGTTCACGCCGCACTCGCGAACGACGTCGTTGAGGCCGCACTCGCCCCGGGAGACATCGATCCCAAGACTCGACTGCGTCAGTGGGCTGAGTCCCACGGGCACGGAACGCCGCTCTACGAAGTCAGCGCGGAGGGTCCCGCGCACGCGGTGACGTACTACGCGACGGTTCGCGTTGGGGATCTCATCGCCGAGGGCGAGGGTCGCTCCAAGAAGAGTGCCGAGGGCGAAGCCGCCCGCGCGGCCTGGCAGAGACACGGCGATGCCTGAGCTCGCTGAAGTCGAGACGGTGCGGGCCTCGCTGGCGCGTGACCTCATTGGCAAGAAGTTCAAGACCGTCTCGGTGACGAATGGGCGCGTGGTGCGACGGCACAAAACGGCCAAGGACTTTCGCGCCATGCTCGAGGGCCACAGCGTGCGCTCGGTGCAGCGTCTCGGCAAGAACTTGATCGTGGGTCTCGATAACGGTTCACACCTCGTCATTCACCTCGGCATGAGCGGACAGTTGCTGCGCTCCAAGGGCCCGAAGGATCTGAAGCCCAAGCACACTCACGTCGTCTTTACCTTCACCCAAGGCGGCGAACTGCGCTACGTCGATCCCCGCACGTTCGGCGAGCTCTACGTATCGAAGGCCCCGAGTGAGGACGATCCGCCGGTCGAGGTCTCGAAGTTCGCGCGCCTCTCCATAGGGGGCGAGGGACTGGCGCTACGTCGAGCGGTCCCGGAACTCGCACACCTCGGCCTCGATCCCTTCGAAGACCAGATTGGCTGGGACCGATTCGCGGCGATTTTGCGAAGTCGCTCCACGCCCCTGAAGGCTGTTCTCACTGATCAGGACATCATTGCTGGAATTGGCAATATCTACGCCGACGAGATTCTCTTTTCGGCCGGTCTGCGCTTTGATCGTCAGGCGGAGTCGCTCTCGACCATCGAGATTCGCCGTCTGCACCGCGCCATCAGTGAGGTGTTGACCGAAGCCATCAAACATGGGGGATCGACCCTCGATGACGAACAGTTCGTGGACCCCGACGACAAGCCTGGCAATTTCCAACAGTTCCATCAGGTCTACAACCGCGAGGGCCAACCCTGTCTTCAGTGTCGCCAGCCGATTCGCCGCGAGACGGTACGCGGACGCTCCACCTACTACTGCGAGAAGTGCCAGGCGTAACTCCGGGTTCGCGACCAGAAGGTTGGTAGCGTCTACCTGTGTTTCTTAAGCGATTGACCATGAAGGGATTCAAGTCCTTCGCCGATACGACAGTTTTAGAGTTCGAACCCGGCGTCACGGCGGTGGTTGGCCCAAACGGCTCGGGCAAGTCCAACGTGGTCGACGCCGTCACGTGGGTGCTCGGCGCCCAGAGCACCAGAGCGCTTCGCAGTTCGCGCATGGACGATGTCATCTTCATGGGAACGGCCAATCGAGCGGCCCTCGGACGTGCGGAAGTCGCCCTTACCATTGACAACTCCTCGGGTCGCCTCGCTATTGAAGGCGCGGAGGTGACAATTTCGCGAACTCTCTTTCGCAACGGCGACTCCGACTACGCCATCAACGGCACCACATGTCGACTGCTCGACGTACAGGAACTTCTCGGCGACTCCGGCGTCGGCCGCCAGCAACACATGATCATTGGTCAGGGTCAGCTCGACTCGATTCTCTCGTCGAACCCCGAGAATCGCCGCGCGGTCATCGAAGAGGCCGCCGGCGTGTTGAAGCATCGACGCCGCAAGGAACGTTCCGAGCGCCGGCTCGCCGCTACGCAAGAGAACCTCGAACGACTTGGTGATCTCGTGCGCGAAGTGCGGCGCCAAATGCGTCCGCTTGAGCGCCAGGCGGCGTCCGCGCGCAGCTACTCCGACGTCGAGAGCGAACTTCGCGAGGCGCGTCATGCGCTTTTCGCCTCACGCCTTCACCACTTCGAGCAGCGTCGGCGTGAACTTGAGCACTCTCTCGAAGAGGCTGGCGTGCGCGAACGTGAGCTGCGACACGAACTGGTAACTCTCGACGCCAAGGCCACGCACGCGGCGGCGGAGATGGCCTCACGCAAAGAAGAGATGCTGGCGTCGACGCTGGGAACACTGCAAGGTCTCGGCGAGCGGGCTCGCGGGACCTCATCGGTCATTCAAGAGCGCGAGCGCTCACTTCGCCAAGCACTTATTGCCTCGGCCGATGAAAACGTCATCGCCACTCTCGAGGCCGACGCCGCTCGACTGGTCACCGATCTCGAGGCTCTGCGCGCCGAAGAGCTTTCGCTAGGCGAGCTGCGTGACGCCCTGGCCGTTTCGCGCGAGCGCTTTGTCGCCGCCGAAGTGCACGTCGGTGACATCGGTGACTCGTCGTTCGAGCAAGACGAAGCTGCGCTGCGGGCGGCGAACGATCGACTCGGACTCCTCGAACGTTCGCTGACGTCGCTGCAAGACAGCGAGCAACGGGCGCGTGCGCGACTTGACACAGCTGAAGCTCGTTCCAGCGCGCTCGCCGACGCGCGCGTTGTCGCTCAGGACGAGCTCACTGAAGCGCTCAGCAGTCTGAACGACGCCACGACAATTCTCGATGATGCGGCCGCCAACGAAGAGAGCGCTCAGCAGAGCCGGCGCGGAGCCGATGCGGCATTCGCCGAGGGGGCCGACCGCGTGTCGCGTGCCCAGGCCCGCGCGGAGACGCTCGCGCGCGCACTCGAAGAGTTCTCCGGGGCCGACGGTCGCGCAATTATTGGCGACCTTGAAGGAGTGCTCGGATCATTCTTGGATCTCATTGAAATTGACGCGGGCAGTGAGCGGGCCGTGGAGTCGGCCGCCGGTGCCTCGGTGGGCGCCATGGTCGTCGACGGACGTCGTTCGGCTCGCGCAGCCCTCGCCGCCCTGCGACGAGAAGGTGGCGCCGGGCTCATCTTGCCGATTGGCGAGGCCGACGTCGCCGCAGTAGCAGCGCCGCAGGGGACGCGGGCTCTTCGCGAACTGGTGCGGGCGCGCGAGCGCGCCCCCCAGCACGTCACCCGGGTTCTCGACGCCCTTTTTTCGCGCGCGTTCGTGGCGAGCGACTGGGAGTCGGGCATTGAAGTTGCTGTGGCGAATCCCGATCTCACGATCGTGACCATGGACGGCGACCGATTCTCCTCGTCTGGCTGGCGGGTCGCGTCCGGTCGAGCGGTCGTCACGCGTGTCACCGTCGATGAGGCCGAAGCCGCCGCCGCGGCTGCCGCGAACGCGTTGGCGTCTCTTCGCGAGCACCGCGATGAGGCCGAGGCGAACCTGACCGCAGCGCTGGAGCGCCACCACGTCGCCACCGCGGCGATCGTGCACGTTCGCGGCGAGATCGAACGACTCCGTGGCGATGTGGAGCGGCTGAAACTCGATAGTGATCAGTTGGCCGCCACGATCGCGACGTTGCACGGAGATGCCGAGGAACTCGCTTCTCAGCGTGAGGCGCTCAGCGAGGAACGCAACTCTGTGCGCGAGACCCTTCCCGCTCTCGAAGAAACGTTGAGCGCCAGCGTTGAGCGCGCCGTTCGTCTTGTCGAGGCGAGAAGTGAACTGGAGGCTCGTCGTCGCGAGGCCGACGAGGTCGCGACGACCCTGTCGCAAAGCGGGGCCCGCTACGGCGAACGTCGGCGACTCATCGAACAACGCCAGAACGAGATCGAACAGCGTCTCGAAGGACGCACCGGAGAGCGTGAAGAGGCGGCCGCGAAGCGCCAGCTCCTCGAATACGACATACAGGTGCTGCGCCGCTTGGCCGCTCTCGTCGAGCGTTGCGCCGACGAGATCCGTGTCGCGCAAGAAGCGATGGACTCGACGTACCGCGAGCAGCTCGAAGCCACCCGCGCCAGTGCCGAACTCTTGGAAGAGGTTCGCCAAGCTCGCCACGGCGCCGATTCCCGGCTCAGCGAACTGGGTGAGGTCATGCGCCGTTACGAGATCGAACAGGCCGAACTCGTCGTAAAGGTCTCCAACGTTCACGAAATCATTCAACGTGATCTCGGTGTAGAGCCCCACGAGATGGGTCCCGCTCCTGACGTTGATCTTCCCGACGGCATCACCCTCGAGTCGCGCGTCGGTGAACTCGAAGCGCGCATCACGTCGCTCGGGCCTATCAACCCACTCGCTCTCGAGGAGTTGTCGGCCCTTGAGGATCGCTACAAGGAACTCGACGCGCAGGTCAGTGACGTACGCCACGCGCGTCGCGAACTCCAAGAAGTTCTTCGAGCCCTTGATGAAGAGATCATGCAGACCTTCACCGTCGCCTTTGCCGACGTGAACGAGCACTTCTCGTCACTGATCGCGATGCTCTTTCCCGGTGGTCAGGGTCGACTCAATATGAGCGAGCCCGAGGACCCCCTGAACACGGGCGTCGAGATCGAAGTTCGTCCCATGGGACGCAACGTCCGGCGAATCTCTCTGCTCTCGGGTGGTGAACGCTCGATGGCCGCCTTAGCGTTTCTCTTCGCCGTCTTTCGCTCGCGGCCTTCACCCTTCTATCTGATGGACGAGGTGGAAGCCGCCCTCGACGACGTCAACCTCCAGCGATTCCTCAACCTGGTGGACGAGTTCCGCGACGAAGCGCAACTCCTCATCGTGACGCACCAAAAGCGAACGATGGAGTCGGCCGACGCGCTCTACGGCGTCACGATGGTGCCGGGAGCGTCCTCGAAGGTCGTCAGCCAGCGCGTCAATCGGCCGAAGGAAGTTGAAACGGCGTGATCGTCCTGTACGTAGTACTGGCCGTCCTCGTTGTGGCCGCGGGTTCGACCGTCGTAGTGCGACGCCGACGCCGTGGTCGTCGACCGGCCCTCGTTGCGCCCCCACGCGCCGCCATGCCCGAGGTGCTGGTCAGCGAGACCGCTCCGATGCCGGTACTCGAGGACACGTCGCTCGAGACACGCCTGGCGTCGTCGAGGGGAGTCTTTGATCGGGTGCGCTCGCTGTCCGGCGTCGGTGACGTCAGCACCGAGCAGCTCAATATCGTGGAAGAAGTGTTGCTGCGCAGTGACGTGGGCGTCGCTATGACGAACTCGGTACTTGATGAGCTGAAAACCAACGGTGCGCCCGACGGCATCGCCGCCGCGTTGCGCACGATTTTGATCAACTCCTTTGGCGGCGACCGATCGGTGCGAACGAGCGCGGACGCCGATCGCGTAGCCGTCTGGCTCTTCGTGGGCGTCAACGGCGTGGGCAAAACGACAACCATCGGCAAGTTGGCGAAACAGAACCATGATCAAGGTCGAAGCGTCCTGCTCGCTGCGGGAGACACCTTTCGCGCGGCGGCGGCGGACCAACTCGAGCAGTGGGCCACACGCAGCGGAGCGGAGATCGTGCGCGCCACTGAGGGCGCCGATCCTGGTTCCGTGGTGCACGACGCGATTGGTCGCGCGAAGGCTCGCGGCATTGACATTGTGCTCGCCGATACCGCGGGACGTCGCGCGAACAGCTCCAACCTGTTGGATGAACTTGCGAAGGTACGACGCGTGGCCGATCGTGAGCCCGGCGAGGTCGTGGAGACGTTGTTGGTGCTCGACGCTACGACCGGCCAGAACGCGCTTAGCCAGGCGCGTGAGTTTCTGGCTGCGGCGAACGTGACGGGAATTGTCTTGACCAAACTCGACGGTACTGCGCGCGGGGGAATCGTCGTCGCTATCGAGCGGGACCTCGGCATCCCCGTCAAGTTCGTGGGGGTTGGTGAAGGGGTCGACGATCTCATCGTCTTTGAGCCCCACGCCTTCGTAGATTCACTTCTCGGGGCGTAACGCTAGCCTTCGAATCATGTTTGACGCACTAAGTGAACGCCTCGATCGACTGAGCACGTCGCTGCGCTCGAAGGGGCGCCTGAACGACGCGGACCTTGACGAAGCGCTCGCCGACGTCCGTTCCGCCCTCCTCGAAGCCGACGTCGAACTCGGCGTAGTGCGCGCGTTTCTCGACGCGGTGCGCGAGCGCCTGAGCGGCGAAGTTCTCAGCCAAAGTCTCTCTCCGGGCCAGCAAGTCATCAAGGCCGTCCACGAGCAGCTCATCGAAGTGCTCGGCGCGACACCGCTCAAAGTCACCTACGCGTCAAAGCCTCCGACGGTCGTGCTCCTCGCGGGTCTCCAAGGTGCCGGCAAAACGACGACCGCAGCCAAACTCGCCAATTGGTTCAAGCAGCAGGGCCGACAGCCCTACCTGATTGCCGCGGACCTACAGCGCCCTGCCGCGGTGGAGCAGTTGCGCGTCCTCGGCGCGCAGGTGGGCGTCGATGTCTTCTCGGAGCCCAGTTCACCGGTCGACGTCGCGCGCAAGGGAATCAGCGAGGCGAGCCGTCTCGGGCGCGACGTCGTCATCATCGACACCGCCGGGCGCCTCGCGATCGACCAGGCGCTCATGGACGAGGTGCGAGCGATCTCGGACGCGACCTCGCCGCACTACACCTTCCTCGTGATCGACGCGGTCACTGGCCAAGACGCGGTGCACACGGCGCGGAGCTTTCACGACGTTCTCGAACTGTCAGGACTTATCGTCACCAAACTTGACTACGACGCGCGCGGGGGAGCGGTGCTCTCGGCGCGCGGCGTGGTGGGGCGGCCCGTGGTCTTCGCATCGAGCGGCGAGAAGATGGCCGACTTCGACCTCTTCTACCCCGACCGCATGGCCTCGCGCATCCTCGGGATGGGCGACGTTCTTTCGCTGATTGAGCAGGCCGAACGCACGATGGACGCCGACGTCGTTGCCGAGTCCGCCGGGCGAATGATGAGCGGGACGTTCACGTTGGACGACTTCCTCGCTCAACTCAATCAAGTTCGTCGCATGGGTTCTCTGGGCGGCATTATGAAGCTGATGCCGGGCGTGACGAAAGAGATGCGCTCCGCGGCGAACAACATCGACGATGGGGAAGTTGCCCGCGTCGAGGCGATCGTTCGCTCAATGACTCCTCAAGAGCGACGTGATCCCGCGATAATCGACGGTTCGCGTCGCACGCGCATCGCGCGAGGTTCGGCTACCAGCGTCGCCGCGGTGAACCAACTCTTGAAGCAGTTCACCGAGATGCGAAAGATGATGCGCCAAATGGGCAACGGTTCCATGCCGTCGATGCCGGGCGGACTCGGGCGTATGGCGTCAATGGCCGCTCGGGGGGCCAAGAATACTGACGCCCTGCCCGCGGGCTTCGAGGCGTTGGGCGCGGGAATGGCGAACGCCGCAGCGTCGCGTGGCGGCAAAAACAAGAAGAAGAAGGGCGGGAGAGTTACCCCTCCCAAACAACGCTAAACTTTGACGCTCGGGTATATCGCCCTGTCTCGCATTGGGACGAAAAAGGTTCGAAGGGATTTTCGCTGTGGCTGTAAAACTACGTTTGGTGCGAATGGGTAAGAAGAAGCAGCCCACCTATCGCGTCGTCGCTGCGGAGAGCCGTCGCGCCCGTTCCGGCGCCTTCCTGGAGATCGTCGGCACTTACCAGCCGCGCGGACTTTCCATTGCTGAGCCCGAAATGGTGCTCAAGATCGACAACGACAAAGTCGTACGTTGGCTGCGCCAGGGTGCCCAGCCCACCGAGCGTGTCGCCAAACTTTTGAAGGTCAGTGGCGCCCTTGAGGCATTCGAGGCCACCAAGGCCGCCAAATGAGCGACGCTCACGACGATTACGTCCCGGGCGACATCAACACGATTGACGACAACGGTGGCGGCTACGACGACAACCACGACGACGCCAACGAAGTAGGCGCCGACAAGGCTGCTTCCGCGACTGCGGTGCTCGAGTTCATTGCCAAGTCCCTCGCCGAAGACCCGAACGCCGTAGAGATCGAAGTCAGCGAGCGTCAGGGCAAGGTCATACTGTCGCTCAGCGTCGGACCCAACGACATGGGCCGCATTATCGGACGTCGCGGACGCACCGCTCAGGCCATTCGCGCCCTAGTGGGCGCCGCTGGTGCGCGTGACGGCGTAACCACCTCCGTCGACATCGTCGACTAACCGTGTCCGACGAGCGCGCCACGCTCGAAGTCGGGCGCATCGTCAAAGCCCAAGGGCTGCGTGGCCAAGTACTGGTCGACCTGTGGAGTGATCGCCTTGAGCGACTGACCGCGGGTAACACTCTCTTCAGCGAGCGTGGGCCCCTCGTCGTCGTGGCCGCCGCGGCGCACCAGGCTCGCTTCATCGTCACCTTCGATCGCATCGATAGCCGTGAAGAGGCGGAGCGCTGGCGCGGCGTCGTTCTCTCTGCACCGCGCATCGACGACACCAGTGTGATCTGGATCGACCAGCTCTTTGGAGCCGAGGTCGTTGACGTTGCCGGAGTGCGCCGGGGCGTTGTCGTCGATGTTGAGGCCAACCCGGCGAGTGACCTCATGGTGCTCGACTCGGGCGCCCTCGTGCCTCTCACCTTCGTCGTCGCCGTGGAAGCGAATCGCCGCGTCGAGATCGATCCGCCCGAGGGGCTCTTCGAATGACGCTTCGCGTTGACGTGTTGACGCTCTTTCCTGAAGCGATTTCGAACTACGTCACCACGTCGGTGCTCGGGCGTGCCGGCGAACGCGGAGTCTTCGAACTGCGCCTGCACGATTTTCGCGACGCCACCACCGATCCGCACCGAAGTGTCGATGACACGCCCTTTGGCGGTGGAGCCGGGATGGTCCTGCGCGCGGAACCGATCGTCGCGACCATCGAGTCGATACCCGAACTCGCGAGACCGGTCATCGCTTTGACCCCATCGGGGCGAGTCTTCACTCACGAAGTCGCACTCGAACTGAGTGCTCTGTCGGGCTTCACGCTGCTCAGCGGTCGCTATGAAGGTTTCGATCAGCGCGCCCTCGATCTTGTCGTTGACGATGAGATCTCTCTAGGTGACTTCGTGCTGGCCGGCGGAGAGCTCGCCGCCCTGTGCGTGATCGAATCGGTCGTACGCCTGTTGCCTGGGGGACTCGGCAATGACGCCTCCAGTGACGACGAGTCGTTCAGCGAGGGCCTGCTGGAGTACCCCCAGTACACGAAACCGGCTGACGTGCGTGGCCGTCGCGTCCCCGAGATTCTCCTCTCGGGTAACCACGAGCGCATCGCGCGATGGCGTCGGGCTCAGGCTCTGCGACTCACCGTGGCGCGCCGACCCGACCTGATCGCGCGGCGTGGGGGCCTCAGTGAGCACGATCAGGCGCTCCTCGACGAATTCCCGGAAATGGATGAGGTCGAGAGAAGCGGCTAAACTCGTAAAGCCTGTGATCCGAAAGGGACCGCTCTCATGAACCCCACCGACCTCGTCGACCGCGACTCGCTTCGCGACGACATTCCGTCATTCCGCCCCGGCGACACCGTCAAGGTGCACGTTCGCGTCGTGGAAGGCACCCGCCAGCGCGTCCAGGTCTTCCAGGGCGTGGTCATTCGCCGCCAAGGCTCCGGTGTTCAGGAGACCTTCACGGTGCGCAAGATCAGTTTCGGCGTCGGTGTGGAGCGCACGTTTCCCGTGCACACCCCGACGATTGCGAAGATCGAAGTCGACTCGTACGGCGACGTACGACGCGCGAAGTTGTACTACCTGCGTGAGCTGCGCGGCCGCGCCGCCAAGATCAAGGAACTTCGCGTCAACGAGCGCGCGTAGTCGCTAGTGGGCGAAGAAGAGCTCGACGACTACGAGTCGACCCTCGAACTCGCGCTGGTCCAGGAGTACAAAGCCGTGGTCGGCATGTTCGACTTCGCGGTAGAGACCGATCGCCGTTTTTACCTGGCCAACGACGTGGCCGTGGAAGTTCGCTCGAACGCGACGCCCACTCTTCTCGAGATCACCCTGCACGACGCGTGGGTCTGGGACATGTATCGCGCTGCGCGCTTCGTTCCGTCGGTTCGAATCCTGACGTTTCGTGACGTGAACATCGAACGTCTGCCCAAAGAAGATCTTCAGCCCTGAGATGCGCCTGGTACGCGTCGTTGCGTCGCGCACCTCGAGCTTCGCGCTGAGCGAGATCGGCGACCGCTCGATACCTCTCTTTCAATGCGCCGATGGCGATACCGCCATCGCTCTCGCCTCCTGGAGCGGTCGGTTGTCGGGTGAAGTGGGGGCCTGGCTGGAGGTGGGTCCGGACTATCCAGCGCAGATCGCCGCGCGCGATGCGAGGACTCTGTCGGTGCTGACCGATCTCGGACACGTAGTGATTGCGGCGCGCGATCGGGCCGGCGACCATGCCGACGTGGTGCGGGTGCTTCTCACCGGTGAAGAGGTCAGTTTCTCCAATAGTGTCGCGACACTGCACCACGCGATCAGTCGGCCCGCGCCACCAAAGCCCATTACGGTATGGAGCTACGACAACGAGCAGCTGACGAGTGGTGACGTGACGTTACGGGTAGTGCGGCACGACGACACCCACGACGCCGAGTTGACGTACTTCGAGGACTACTCGGGCTGACGCGAGATGCGGTCGGGTCGAATCTTCACCGTCACGCGCACTTCACCCGGCGTGCGGTACGGATAGGTGTCAAGCCCCGTGTATTTCTTTGCCAGGGCGTCAATGACGGCGTCGGCGCCGTCGGTGGTGAACGTCACCACGGTGCCTCGTACAGCGATGCTCGCTTGGGGATCGTCGGGATCGGTGAGAGAAACGGCCACTCGCGAGTCTGAGGCGAGGTTGCGAGCCTTGGCGCGGCCCAGAGCCGTATTGATCACAATGTCGTCACCGTCCAGCATCACCCACACAGGAGTGACGTTGGGCGCTCCGTCGGCGTCGAGGCTGGCCACGTGCGCGAGCACCTGCTTATCGAAGATCGCTCGTGAAGCGGCGCTGAAAGTGTCAGTCATGAAACTCCTGTGATTCGATCGGAAAAGGCCTACTAGTTTTACTGTAATGAACGTAGGCGCGCATGTACGCGGTGGTGGCAAGTTAGTTCCGTCCCTCGAACTCGGTGTAGAGATGGGGGCGACGTCCATCCAAATTTTCACTCAGAGCCCTCGAATGTGGAAGCCCTCGCAGTACGCGCCCGAGGTCTTAGCCGCGTATCGCGAGGCGGCCGCGAAGAACCTCACCATCACCGACACGTTCTGTCACGCGACCTATCTGATCAACTTGGCGACGGCCGATCTCGAGCTGTACGAGAAGTCCATCGTGACTCTCACGCACAATCTCTCGGTGGCGCGCGGGATCGGATCATCCGGACTCATCTTGCACGTGGGCTCACACCACGGTGCTGGCTTCGATCAAGTAGTGCGCCAGATCGCCGACGCCTTCGAGCGCGCGCTCGCCGAGGCGGAGCCCACGCCTGAAGGCGAGGCCGACTGTCCGATACTGATCGAGAACGCGGCCGGCTCGGGAGGAACCGTCGGACGCTCGCTCGAAGAGATCCACCTCATGATCGATGCCTGCAACAGCGATGATCGACTGGGACTATGTATCGACACTCAGCACTTGTGGGCGAGTGGCTTTGACTACTCGACAGTCGCCGGGACGGAGCGACTGATCAAGGAGATTGAGTTAAGTGTCGGAATGGACCGCCTGCGATGCTTCCACTTCAACGACTCGAAGACTGAGCTTGGCGGGAACCGCGATCGCCACGCCAACATCGGCGAAGGCACGATCGGTACGCGAGGACTCGCGACGCTTACCGGACACCCGCTGATTCGAAACCTCCCGCTTCTTCTTGAAGTACCAGGCGCGGGAGATGGTCCGCGCGCTGAGGATGTCGAGGTCGGTAAGCAGGTTGTCAGGGCCGGTATCGCGCTATGGGAGGGCTCGTCCGACTGGGAGGAGCTGTTACCCGACGTAGTTCCCGCGGCGCCGGCCAAGAGTGCTGCGAAGTCCGCGAAAGCTCCGGTGAAAGCATCGCCGACGTCCGCGAAGTCCCCAACAAAAGCAGCAACGTCGACCAAGAAAGCGACCAAGAAGTCAGTGAAGAAGTCTGCCAAAAATGCGACGGTCAAGGCTACGAAGTCGCCCAAGAAAGCGGCCAAGAAGTCAGTAAAGAAGGCTGCCAAAAATGCGACGGTCAAGGCTACGAAGTCGACCAAGAAATCAGCGAAGAAGACTTCGAACAGAGCAGCTTCGAAGGTCACGAAGAAGGCCGCTAAAAAGTTGACGAAGCGTACGGCGAAGAATGCCGCGTCGAAAGTTGTCAGGTCGACCAAGAAAGCGGCCAAGAAGTCGGCCAAGAAAACCGCTACGAAGTCGGCGAAGAAGTTGGCAAGGAATACGACGAAGAAACTCGCCAAGAAAGCGACAAAGAAGTCGACCAAGAAACTCGCTCAGAAAACCGCAAAGAAGTCGACCAAGAAACTCGCTAAGAAGTCAGCAAAGAAGTCGACCAAGAAGTAGGAGATGTAATGAGTAACGTGCGCGTCGAATCGGACTCGATGGGCTCCATAGAGGTGCCCGCCGATCACTACTGGGGGGCACAGACGGAGCGGAGCTTGCACCATTTCGCCATCAGCCGTGAGACCATGCCTCCCGCGGTCATCACCGCATTTGGCGTCTTGAAACTCGCGTCCGCGAAGGTGAACAAGGATCTCGGAAAATTAGATAGCGATAAGGCTGCCCTCATCGAACGTGCAGCGAGCGAAGTTATCGACGGAGCCTTGGCGAATGAGTTTCCACTTCGAATTTGGCAGACCGGCTCCGGTACTCAGACGAACATGAATGTCAATGAAGTGATTTCCAATCGCGCGATCGAGTTGGCGGGGGGAGAGATGGGTTCCAAAGTACCCATCCACCCGAACGACGACGTCAACATGTCACAGTCGTCCAACGACACGTTTCCGACGGCGATGCACATCGCTGCGGTCATGGAGATCACGGGCCGACTCGTTCCCGCGGTACAGCGGCTTCGCGACGCGCTCGACGACAAAGCCACGGCATACGCCGACGTGACCAAGATCGGGCGAACCCATCTCATGGACGCTGTTCCCTTGACGCTCGGTCAGGAGTTCTCGGGCTACGTTGCTCAGTTGGACGCCGACCTCGACCGTTTGACCCTGGTATTGCCCGGCCTGTACGAGCTGGCCGCCGGAGGGACAGCGGTCGGCACTGGTCTCAATACACACCCCGAGTTCGGTGAGCGGGTCGCGGCGGAGATCGCCACCCTCACTCATCAGCCGTTCGTAACGGCGCCCAACAAGTTTGCGGCTCTCGCGGCTCACGACGCTCTTGTGTTTGCCCACGGGGCCATCAAGACTCTCGCCGCCAGTCTCACGAAGATCGCCGACGATCTCCGATGGCTCGGTTCAGGCCCGCGATCGGGTCTGGGCGAACTCCAGTTGCCCGAGAACGAACCCGGAAGTTCAATCATGCCGGGCAAGGTGAACCCTACTCAGAGTGAAGCGATGATCATGGTCGGCGTTCAGGTCTTTGGCAACGACACCGCGGTGGCCATCGGCGGGTCGAGAGGCAACCTCGAACTCAACGTGTGCAAGCCCGTGATCATTTACAACTTCTGCAATTCCATCGACCTCTTGACCGACGCGTGCGACCGATTCCGTGAGTTCTGCGTGGAGGGTCTACAGCCCGATTACGAACAGATTCAAAACCACCTCAATAACTCACTGATGCTGGTGACGGCCCTTAACCCCATCATTGGGTATGACAAGGCAGCGCTCGTGGCGAAGAAGGCGCACAAAGAGCGAATGACGCTACGCGAATCGGCGTTGGCGCTGGGTTTTTTGACTGGTGCGGAATTTGACGCCGCGGTCGTCCCCGACGAGATGACGCACCCGTAGGGTCACGCCAGCTGCAAGAACCCCGAAGTGATGCACAGTCCGAAGGCACAGATGACGACCATGCCAACGACGACTGAGACGGCCGCAATCTGAGCACCGCGCCCGCGCCCACGAGCCATCGGAATTGGCATGTACCACTCGGGCAGGAGGTTTCGCGAGAAGCCCTGCGAGAAGTGCCACGGCTGAGCATCGAGATCGATCGGCCCGTTCGGGTCGGCGGCGAGAGCCATTTCGGTCAGTTCGTCATCGCTGACGAAGTCGCCCCCTACGGCCGAGTCGCCGGGCGTTGAGTCGACACTTCGCATAATCCTCCATCGTGGCGAGATTCTCGCCCTATTCGCAACCTACACCTGGGACGCGCAAATTAAACCGCGGCTACTCGACCGGCACATTCCAGAGGGCCATCCAACGCGAGAGATCTTTCTCGATCGGAAGGTCGGTGCTGAGAAACGACCGCACGCGCAGTTCGAGTTCGTTGTTGCGTTGCGACGGACCGGTCGGAGCGAAAGGGTAGAACGTCCCCTGCTTCAACAGATACACCAGGCGAAGGCTGCCCTCGCCTGGCGGAGTCTTTGGCACGAAACCGAACACCGCGCAGAGCAGACGCGGTCCGAGCCCGTGCTCCACCATTGAGGTGTTGGCCGCGTGCACGCGGGTAACGAGCGACTCGAGGTCTGGATCGGCGACGAGCAGCCACTCAAATCCGAGATCGTCTTTCGTCATCGTCACTTTGTCGTTGGTCTCGTCAAAGTTCAAGAGTTCTTTGATATCGGCGTCCGTCGTGAGAGTGCCTTCGCCGCTACCGGCCTTGAAGCAGAGTCCGGCGTGACCCGACGGGACGAGATCGAGCTCGCTCTCCAAGGTGAGTGCGGCAGTCGACAGGGCGAAGAGATTGTCGAGGTTGGGGGCGGCTTGCTTCGTTCGCCCGAAGATCGTGTCGCGCAAGCCCACTAGCCGTTGAGCTCTTTTTCGAGCTTGCTCAACGCGTTGAGGCGCACTTCGAGTGTCGGGTGCGACGAAAAGAGGTTGGCCGTGGTGCCACCGGCGAGCGCCGGGGCAAAGAAGAAGGCGTTCATTCCTTCGGACTTACGCAGGTCGTTGCGCGGAATTTTCCCGATGTCACCGGTGATGTGCACGAGCGCGCTGGCGAGGACGCTGGGCTTACCAATCAAGATCGCACCAGAGCGGTCCGCCGCCAGTTCGCGGTAACGAGAGAGAGCCATGGTTAAGAGGAAGGCCACGATGTAGATAAGGATCGAGACGAGCATCGTGGCCATCTCGAGCAGGACAATGTTCTGGCCACCGCGTCCGCCACGCCCACCGCCGCCGAACATCGCCCCAAAGAGTGCGATGCGACTCACGAGTCCGGCCAACATCCCAACTCCCGACGCGATCGTCATGACGGCCACGTCGCGGTGCGCCACATGGCTCAGTTCGTGAGCCAAGACGGCTTCGAGTTCCTCGTCATTCAAACGTTGCATCAATCCGCGCGTGGCGCAGATAACGGCGTGACTGGGGCTACGCCCCGTGGCGAAGGCGTTGGGCATGTCCATCTCGGAGACGCCCACGCGCGGCTTTTGCATGTTGGCGAGCAGGCACAAACGATCGACAATCTCGTGAAGTTTCGGTTCCTGCTGGGGCGTGACCTCGTGCGCGTGCATCGAGAACATCGCGATCTTGTCCGAGAAGTAGTACTGAGAAAAGATCAGTGCGCCGGCAATGATGATCACCAAGACAAGCGAGACGCCCAGGCTGATCATGACCGACACGATGATCGCGTAGAGCGCCACGAGCGCGAGGCCCGTGATGAACATGCGCACGTTTAACTTATGGTCCGTCTCAATCTTGGATGTTGCCACGACTAGCTTCCTTCGGTCGTCGGCGCTTCTGCGGGAGCTTCGCTCGTGCCCGCGGGTAGTTGGGTGGTCGTGCCGGTGGCCTTCAGGGCCGCTATCTGCGCGTCGATGTCCGACTGCGCGGAGGCCTTGTCAAGTTGAGCTTGGATGTCGTCGTTGGTGTTCGTAAGATCGGTGAGAGCGCCTGACGACAACAATTCGTCGAGGGCACCGCTGCGCGCCTGCATCTGGGCGACTTTGTCCTGGGCGCGCTGCATGGCGGCGCCGGCGTCACCCATCGAGGTCGAAATACCACTGACGGCTTCGTTCACGTGAGCGGACGCCTCCGCCGCGGTATACGTGGCCTTGATCGTCTCTTTCTTCGTCCGGAAGGCTTCGATTTCGGTCTGCAGCTTGGTGGCGGTCGCTTCCAGCTTTTGGAGTTGATCGTCAATGGACGCGTGCTGGACTTCAAGGTCCTTCAGCTGACTGGCAATGGCTTCGCGGCGCGTCAGTGCCTCACGTGCGAGGGGCTCATTGCCCTGTCCGAGGGCGGCCTTCGCCTGTTCGGCGAGTTTGTCGCCTTGGCTCTTCAACTGCTCGGCTTGGATCTCGACCCGCTTCTTCGCGGTGGCGACATCGGCCACGGCCCGCTTCACCTTGGTGAGGTTTTCTAACTGCTGTTCGTACGAGAGGTCAAGCGTTTGACGGGGATCCTCGGCCTTGTTTAAGGCGTCGTTGGCCTTCGCCTGAAAGATTGTCTGAGCCCGCTTCAATATGCCCACGTGGGCCTCCTTTTGTTACCTTTCCAGATTAGGGCGAACTGACCCAAGGAGTTCGACGAGTGCCATCGCGCGAGGGTGCCGAACTTAATTTCTGGGTAAATCTGTGTCCTGCGCCCGGGCTTCGGCACCGAGTTCGAGTCGATACGTCTCCAGCTGATCGGCGAGAGAATCATTGGATGTTGCGAGAATGCGCAGCGCCAAGAGGCCGGCGTTGGTTGCACCGTTGATTGCGACCGTGGCGACGGGCACTCCGCGGGGCATCTGGACGATCGACAACAGTGAGTCGAGTCCGTCGAGGCGAGCCAGCGCCACCGGCACGCCGATGACCGGCAGGGTTGTCGACGCCGCCAGCATGCCCGGCAAGTGCGCCGCGCCTCCGGCCCCGGCGATGAGAACTTTCAGACCGCGCCCCTGGGCGTCGCTTGCGTACTCGAGCATGGCCGAGGGGGTGCGGTGCGCGGAGATGACGCGCACCTCGTGTTCCACCTCGAATTGGTCGAGGATCTTCGCCGCGTCGTTCATGACCTCTAGGTCGGACGACGAACCCATCACGATGCCCACGACTGGTTGCACTAGGCCTCCTGGGTTACGGTCCCGTACGCGCGGGCACTCTCCCATGCTCTCACGTGGGGCCCACGCGGCTCATCACCGAGTGCGGTCACGTGGCCGAGTTTGCGTCCCGGTCGCCACGACTTTCCGTAGTCGTGCACGTACACGCCTTCGATCCGTCGGGCCGCGTCCAACGAGCCGGGTGCGAGCGAACCCACCACGTTGACCATGACCGCGCAGTTGCTTGTGGGCTCAACCGGACCGAGCGGCTGGCCGCTCACACAGCGAAGATGCTGGGCAAACTGGCTCGTCGTGGCCCCCTCGATCGACCAGTGTCCGCTGTTGTGGGGTCGCAGGGCAACCTCATTGATCACGAGTCCCTCGGCGGTCACGAAATATTCGATCGCCATGATGCCCACGCCTCGAACGAGGGACGCCACCGCCTCACTCAGGCGCTCGGCCTCGGCACGGGTGGCGTCATCGAGTTCGCTCGGGTGACGAATCTCCACACACATCCCGTCCTTCTGGACGGTCGTTACGACCGGGAAGTAACTCAGTTCGCCGTCGGCCGTGCGCGCGACGAGTTGGGCTACTTCGCTGCGCAGGTGAAGTCGCTCTTCCACGACGACGTCGCCGGAACGCGCCAGTTCATCAACGAGGGCCAGCGAGTCTTCGCGATTCTTGGCAAACGCCACGCCTCGTCCGTCGTAGCCCCCGCGAGAGGCCTTCACCACCGGAGCGGCTCCGAGCTCGTCGAGGAACGGCACGAGGCGCTCGTCGCGCGATGAACTGACTACCAGAAAACGCGGAACCGGGAGGTGGTGCTGGCGAAAGGCGCGCCGTTGGAACGCCTTATCAACGGCGAAGCGAAGGGCCTGAGCGCTCGGTCGTAGAACGACGCCCTCTCTCTCGAGAGTCTCGAGGATCTCAAGATTCACCAATTCGTGGTCGAAGGTAATGACCTCGACGCGCTCGGCCAAGCGGCGAAGGGCGTCTACGTCGACCGCCGAGCCCAGCACGACGTCGTGAATGGTCTTCGTCGCGGAGTCGTCGCTGGCGCTAGCGAGTACCGACAAGTCCAGTCCGAGGTTGCCCGAGCATTCGCCCATCATGTGGGCGAGTTGTCCGGCTCCCACCACGCCTACGCGGGTGAACTCATGTGAGATGCGCGTGTTGGACACCTTCGAGACGATAGCGGCGACGCAACGACCCCCCGCGACGATGCGATTCGTGAGCGATTGACATTCGTCTCGAGCGAACTGATTACAGTTGAGCATCCACGTTGCGCTGCGCGTCAACGCAATTGGCCTATATGAGGTATAGAAATGTCTGTTGTCGCTGCACTGTTCTCGGTTCTTCTCTTTGTGGCGTTCGCCTCAGCCGGAGTTCAGAAGGTTGTATTCAACCCGATGATGTCAAAGGCCGCCGAACACCTCGGATTCACCAAACGGGGATATCAGCGAATTGGCGTAGTGGAAATACTGGGCGCCCTTGCTGTCGTGGTCGGAATCGTCGCTTCACGCGCTTCGGCACTTGGCGTGATCAACGAGATTGGCGCAGCCGGCCTAACAGTCATGATGGCCATGGCGATCGCCTTTCACGTTCGAAATGGCGACAGTGCGAAATACTTCACCCCGGCGCTCGCCCTAGGTGTCCTGGCACTGCTGGAAGTGATCTTTCGTCTCGCGTAGGACGAGTTACATCGCCACTTTGGTGTGCTTGAACTCGTTCAGGGCACTCTCGTTGCTCATGAGAGAAATCAAGGATTCAATGACCGCGATCGACGCCATTGGATCGTCAGTGGGTGGGTTCATGTAGCGCACGAATGTCGCGTCGCCGTCGACGACGAACGTCGGCACGCCAAAGGCTTCATATCGCTCAAATTCGCGGAAACTCTCGCCAATGACCTTGTGGGGCCGATGCGACGCCACATCCTCGAAGATCGGCTTCAGGTCGAGTTGAAGTCCGTCCAGCGCCTCGGTGATCTCACGCTCGTTGACGAGGCGAATGGCTCGTTCGTGGCGAGCTCGAAAGAGTGCTTCGTGTGCGTCGAGGAAGCGTTCTGGCATGAGGTCGCGGATTGAGGTGCTGACGGCCAGGGCGAGGTGCTCGGCGTCGCGAGCGGGGTCGTCCCACACATCGGGCGCGCCGTCGATGCGATATCCCTGACTCATTGTCCAGGGGACGAAGGTCACGTCAAAATCGGCTCCGGCGCGCAGCGCCGTCACCACGTGAAGATGAATGTTCTTTGCGAAAGGGCAACGGTAGTCGTAGGAAAGTTGAAATGCTGGCATCACGTCAGCCTAGGGATTTAGCGTCCCGGTACAGCCACGCCGTCCGCGCGACAGAGATCCTTAAACGAGCAGAAGCGACAGGCGTTCGTCGACGGGGTGGCCGGGAAGTCACCCTCGTCGTAGTAGCGCGTGATGCGCGACCACGCTCCCGCGGCGGCCTGCGCTCTCGCGTTAGTGACGACTTCGGTGACGGGTCGCTCGATTGATTGACCGTGGGCGACGTACATCAAACGAATCTTTGCCGGGCGCTCACCCAGGTGCGCCTCACAGAGCGCGGCGTAGAGTTCGGCGTTCGCGAAGGTCTGACTGTCGTAGTTGCGGTTCGGTAGACCACCGGTCTTGTAGTCGACAATCGTCAGCGATCCATCCTCGTCGCGGTCCAAACGGTCCAAGATCCCATACATCGGTGCGCCCTTTACGTCGACGCCGATGCGCAGCTCGACTCCTTCGTGCTGAACGGCTTTCGGGTCTTCCATCTCGAAAAAGCGGACGATAATCGCTTCGGTCTCCTCGTGCAGACGCGTCATCATGGCGTCGTCGAGGGAGATCTCCCGGCGAACGTCATCGGTGAGGATCTCCTCGACAGCATTCGTGACGAAGTTGCGCGCAGAGTCGATGGTGCGTTCGTTGGCGGGCAACTGATAGAGACGTTCGAAGACGTAGTGCACGAAACGCCCCTTGGCGCTGGCGTAGCTCGCGGGCTGGGGGATGCGATCAATCGACGCGTGTTGATAGCGACGGGGACAGGCCTGGAAGTCGGACAGGCGCGACGGCGAGAGCGACTGGGGGAGCGGTTGTTCAAAGGCCATAAAGAAACGCTACGCCAGGTCTGTGACGTCACGAGATCGGGTAACAATGGAGCTATGCCGAAGAAGAAGCCCATCACGATTCGCCGCGGACTTATCGTGCGCTCGAGTCAGTGGAACGGGGTGCGCGATGGCGACCCGGTGGTGGTCAACGCACCCAAAGAGAGGCGCCGGCACTGGACTTTCGTAGCACATGTCGTCAATGAGGCGACGGGTGATGAATGGGTAGAAGTTCGCGGTGGGCGAGTCGGTGAAGCCAAGGGTCGTTCGTTTCACCCCGACCTCATATTTCCCAGAGAGGCACGAAAGGGTGCGCGAGTCGTCGGGCTCTCTCTCGCTAGTGCTCCAAAACTGCCACTGGGTTAATGCGGTCCGCGTCGACGGCGTTGATTCGTCTAGAGGCCATGATCCAAAGTCCCGGCACCACACAGATGATGCTGAATATGACGAAGTAGGTGCGCACCCCAACGAAGTTGGCGATTTCGCTCGCGGCCACGAGTCCGATGGGGGCAACGCCGAGCGACATGAACCAGTCAACAGAGCTGGCACGGCCGAGAAGCTCGCGCGGAACCTCGGTTTGCATCATTGACTCAAAGATCACGTTGCCGAAGATGATCATCGGCGAGGCGACAATGGGAAAGATAATCACTTCCCAGAAGTTCGTGGCAAAGCCCATCACGAGTGCCGAGAGCGATGCGATCGACCAATACACCCACATCATGCGGATGCGGCGTTTAGGCGAGGGCAGATTGGCCACAAATAGTGCACCAAGTGCCCCCGACACGCCAGCCGCCGCGACTGCGAAGCCAACGTAGTCCTTGGCGAGGTGCAAGTTGTGGCGCAAGAAGAAGGGAACCAGAACAAACATCGGGGTTAAGACGAAGGCGTTCACTAACGTCACTGAGGCCGACGTCGTCCACAGCCAGCGAGTGCGAATTACGTAACGCAGCCCTTCTTTGATGTCGCCAATCATGGTGGCGGTGGCCTCGCGCGCGGGCTTGGGCGTTGATTTCATGAGAGCCAGCGCCGTGGCACTGATGACGAACGTGGCGCAGTCGACGCCAATGGAGAGACTGGCACTAAATGCCGCGAGCAACCCTCCGACCGCCGGACCAATCATGCTGCCTAAGAGATTGTTGGTTAACGGTCGAACTGCGTTCATGGCCGGCAACAGATCTTCGGGAACAATCTCGGGCGTCAGCGCCGCAATCGCGGGGAAGAAGAGAGCGTCGAAGCACCCGAAGAGTACGGCGAAAAGGATGAGTTCATAGAAATGCAAAGAGTGCGTCATGATCAAGACGACGATGGTGGCTGTGAGGACAGCGCGAACAACGTCCGAAAGGATCAGCAGAAGTCGGCGAGAGAACCGGTCGACAATGGCCCCGCCAATAAGCAAAAAAACAACCTGGGGCGTCATTCGCGCGGCGGCGAACCAACCGAGCGCGGTGACGCTGTGAGTGGTGTCCAACACGAGCAACGTGAGCGCGACCAGAGCGACACCGTCACCAAAGTTTGACACGGCTTGACCCGAAATCAGCAGGGAGGGCTCGCGATGCTTCGCGAGTTCAAGAATCGCAAGCTTCTTCCTCATCGTTATAGGTTAAGCGAGCGTTGTGGCAGAGAACGAGTGAACTCCTTGCGGGTCGATGACAAAGTTCTGGCATCAAAGAAACACATCGACGTGTCGTACTCATTCCCATTGTTTTCACCTAGTACTTACACATATGCTGAGGCCAAAGTCGAAGGACACGCCCGAGCGCCGTGACAGGTCGGAGTGAGCTGAGAGGAGTCGGTTTATGACAGATACATCACTTAACGCAACTCGCATTGCCGTTATCGGCGCGGGAACAATGGGCGCGGCGATGGCGAAGCGCCTCATTGCCGCACAGTTCGACGTTGACGTCTGGTCTCGTCATGAAGCGACGAACGCTCCGTTGGTCGATCTCGGCGCAACGAGCCACGCCGAGGCCAAGGACGCGCTGGCCAAGGCCGACGTGGTGATAACCATGTTGCCAACCGCCGATGTCACCGAAAACCTGATGTTCAACGAGCGGGGACTGGAAGCGATGAAGCGCGACGCCGTCTGGATTCAGATGGCGACGATAGGGCCGAAAGCGACCGAGGATATTGCTAGTCGGTCGAGTTCTCTCCGATCGGATGTCACCTTCATCGACGCGCCCGTGTCCGGAAGTCGAGGACCAGCCGAATCAGGCCAACTCCTTATTCTCGCCTCGGGCGACGAGACCGTGGCACCGTTGCTCGACAATGTTTTTGGCGCCCTGGGACGAAAGACAATGTGGCTCGGTGCGGTTGGGGCGGGAAGCCGAATGAAACTGATATTAAATACGTGGCTCGCCTTTCAGACAGAAGGGGCGGCCGAGTCGCTGTCGCTCGCGTCGCGCCTGCACACTGAGCCTGCGCTCCTCGTAGAAGCGTTACGTGATAACGCTCTGGCGTCGCCCTACGCGCTGTCCAAACTCGAAAAGATGATCGACGGCGATTTTCGGCCGGATTTTTCAATCGACTGGGCGCTCAAAGATTTGGAGCTTGTGGGAACCGATGCAGGTACGGATGCAGCACCCGTCGCTTCGGTGATCGCCGATCGTTGGCACTCACTCGTTGAGAATGGGTCAAGCGGGCTTGACGTCAGTGCGGCTAGCCGGGGGCTAGCAGTCAGTTCCTAGCGATCTCTCAGGAGACGGCGAAGGACCTGCTGGCTCGTCCCGTTGTGCACGTCACGGTCGCGGTGGCCGTACCAGGATCCGTGTTCGTTCCGATCTTCCAGGTCCACGTCGCGTTTCCTTCGGCGTTCGCCGCCGCGTGACCGAGACCGGACGACTCGCTGGTGTATCCGCTGGGCAGCACCACGGAGAGTGAGCAGGTGTCATCGGGTTTGGTCGAATGCGCGCTCAGCGATTCGTAGTCGCCTGGACGTACGGTCGCGACGACGGAAGTGATCGTGACACCGTGGCCCGATGCGGCGACTGGGGCGGTGGTTGGCGTATCGGTCGTTGACCTGATCGAGTACCCAATCGCGTAATCAGAATTCACCGCGCTCCGCACTGCACGGACTGCGGCCGGGCTCGACGTAATGACACCGAGTTCGCGGTTGTACGAGAGCGATGACGTCGAAAAGTTTTCGCTGCCAATGAAGACGGTCCCCGAGGTTGTGGTGCAGTCGGCGCAGATCACCTTGGCGTGAATGTAGATCTGCGATTCGTTGAGAACGTGGACGTGGACGCCAGCGGTCGCGAGACGCGCGAGTGCGACTGTCCACTCGGGGTCCGTCGTCATCACCACTTCGACGTTGACACCGCGTCGTGCAGCGGTAATAAGAGAGTCTTCGATGGTTGGCGAGTCCATTTCTTCGTTCTCTACGAGGAGGCTGCGGTGAGCCGTCGAAATCAAATCAACCAAAGTTGCGGTCGAGCCGGGACTCCACACCAAGCCTCCCGACTGGTGACTGGTCGTGCCGCCACCGGCAAAGTCTGCGTTGAATGTCGCAACGATGGCCGACACGTCGGCTGGCTGAGATTCACTGATCCAGAAGTCGCGCGTCGTCGAATAGTCGGAAGGCACAAAGTTACCGGTGCCGATATAAGCCTTCGTGTTGTCGACCACCAGATACTTCGCGTGAAAAATCTGGTTCGACGGTGCCCACACCACGTGCACTGAACCTGCTCGCAGGACCGCAGCCGCGGTCGCGTTCTCCGCACGGCCGTCGTAGGCGGCGTTCAGAATCACTCGCACATCGACGCCGTCACGAGCCCTCGCCACGAGGTCACGCTCGATCGCTGGATCGGACAGTTCATAGATCGAAAGATCGACGCTCGTGTGGGCTTCCTCGATGGCTGCTCCGATGAAGCCATATCCGTTCTCGGGTTCTGTCCACACTTGCGACACCGTCGACGTACGCGGAGCCGCACCAGCAGGTTCAACTGCGAACGCCGCGGCGACGATCAAAACGGCACTGATGGCCGTTAACGCCTTGAATGTGTTCACCAAGCTCCCTGGATTCAGGCGAGAGGGGCGAAGTCAACATCCTTGGTCTCGACCGTACCGGCAGTCCTGCCAGGCGCCGACTGGTATTTCCAATAGAGGTTGGTGTGAGCGATCACCAAATCGGGCGATGGCGCACCCCACTCAGTACTGTCGTCAGTCGTGTGCGCGTCGCTGACGAGAGTGGCGTCGTAGCCTCTCGCGAACGCGCCGTGGAGCGTCGAGCGAATACAGGCGTCGGTCTGTGCTCCGGTGACGATGAGGCGGCCCACCGCGAGATCTGACAAAACGCCTTCGAGAGAGGTGTCCTCAAAGGAATCGCCGTACTCCTTCGCGATCAGAGGTTCGGCGCCGTTGGGCGTGAGCTCCGGAACGATCCGCCACGCGTCACTGTCGGGAACGAGTTCCTCGTCGGAGTGTTGAACCCACACGACCGGAACACCTTCGTCGCGAGCTTTTTGAACCAGGGTCTCGATGTTCGCAACAACGGTGTCGCGTTCGTGAGCTCCTTTAACGACGCCGTTCTGAACGTCGACAACGAGAAGGGCGGTATTGGGTCGATCTTTTAGAGTGGTCATTGTTCTCCTCAGTGAGTAGCGATCCGCAATTTAGAGTAGACGGCGTCAGTGACATCGGGCCCATTGACGGTAGATCAAGAAGCCAGTTTCGGCGAACGTTGCCAGACCTCAAAGTGAAAGGTGATGTCACTTTCTTTATGCGAGCCGAGCGCGCGTTCCAATTCAAAGGTATCTGCATACTCCGGGAAGAACTTCGTGCAATGAAAGTCGCCCTCGAGCTGGGTTAGAAAAAGTTCATCGGCGAGGGGCAGTGACGTCGCGAAAAGCGCCGCGCCGCCGATCACCCACACGATGTCTCTCGAGTGCTCCTCGAAAAAGTGCGTCGCATCGGAAACAGGGGCGAAACCAGGTCGAAGATCCTCGGTGTCGGGGTGCACCACGACATAGTTCTCTCGATCATGAAGTGGGGTGTCGAATTCCTTGTAAGTCCCGTAACCCATCAGGATGAGACCGTTTTGCGTCTGCTCACGAAAATACTTTGAGTCAGTCGGTATCTTGCCTTGCCACGGAATGCCATGTTCATCGGCGATGCCCCGCCGCGAGTCGAGGGCGGCGATCATTCGCAGCATTCGGTCTCCCACCTGGTTGTTTGAGCGCTTCGCGCGACGTTCGAAAGTGAGAGGAGGAGGTTACGACTGAACAAACTCCAGCAAATCTTTATTGATGACGTCGGCGTGCGTCGTACACATGCCGTGCGGATAGCCGGGATACACCTTGAGCGTCCCGTGCTTCAGCAGTTTGATCGTCATGAGAGACGAGTCAGCGATCGGAACGACCTGATCGTCGTCACCGTGCAGCACCAATGTGGGAACGTCAATGGCCTTGAGATCCTCGGTCTGATCTGTCTCCGAAAACGCCTTGATCCCTTCATAGTGAGCCTTGACCCCGCCCTCCATTCCTTGGCGCCACCAATTGCGGATGACTCCTTGGGACACTTCGGCTCCCGGTCGATTGAATCCATAGAACGGTCCGGACGCGACGTCCAGGTAAAATTGCGCCCGATTGAAGCCAGTTCCTTCGCGAAAACTGTCAAAGACCTCGATCGGCGTTCCGTTCGGGTTGGCATCGGTCTTGAGCATCAGTGGCGGAACCGAACTAATGAGGACCGCCTTGGCGACGCGGCCGGCGCCGTGGCGGGCTACGTAGCGGGCAACTTCACCGCCGCCCGTTGAGTGACCAATGTGGACGGCGTCGTGAAGGTCGAGGTGGTTGGCCACGGCGGCTGCGTCCGCGGCGTACGTGTCCATGTCATGCCCGTTCGAAGTCTGCGTCGAACGACCGTGACCCCGACGGTCGTGTGCGATCACGCGATAGCCGTGCTGCAGGAAGAACATCATCTGCGCGTCCCAGTCGTCAGAGCTGAGTGGCCAGCCATGATGAAAGACGATCGGTTGGCCGTCGCCCCAGTCCTTGTAGAAGAGTTCCGTACCGTCATCGGTGGCGACGTAGGGCATTTGATCGTCCTCTCGAGCATTCTGCAGAGTTCTCCGACGGTAATCCACCCCAAAAACTTCTGCAAGGGATTCGTTGAGATCTCCTCGCCGAGGCTTGCAAGCGCACCGAACGGCCCCTATAGTTAACAATCATGTTAAGTGTTACGCCGGAACAGACCAGCGAGGAGCTCGACTTGCTCTTTGGTGCACTCGCCGACGCCACGCGCCGATCCATCGTTGAGCAACTTGCGCTTGGTGAGGCGACGGTCTCTGAGCTCGCAGCACCCTTTTCCATCAGCCTTCCGGCGATCTCGCGGCACCTCAAGGTGCTCGAGCGGGCGTCAATCATCACCCGTAGCCGTGAAGGCCGGTGGCGTAGTGCGCAACTTTCTGCGACGTCACTGGCCAGCGCGGCGACCTGGCTCTCGTTGCACGAGCGACTCTGGTCCGAGAGGTTCGACCGGCTCGACGAACACGTAGCGCGACGCGCCTCAGATCAACCCAACACAAGGACCCGAATCGAATCCAAGACAGAAAATACGAAAGGTAAGTCATGACCACAACAGCGCCACAGCTAGCCGTGACGCGCATCGTTAACGCTCCGCGCTCGCGCGTCTATGAGTCGTTTACGGACCCTCACCACTTTGCGGCGTGGTGGGGCCCGATCGGGAACTCTCTGAGTGACGTCGAGTTCGACGTGCGTCCTGGGGGTTTCTTGCGATGGACAGAGTCTTTCCCGGCCGATCCCAGCATTGGGACACAGGGCCGCATTGACCTCACGGAAGTCGTTGACGGCGAGTTGCTCGATGGCATCATGCGCATCTCGGGCAATCTGCCGAGAGGCTACGAGCCGTTCGAGACGAGAATGCGAGTCGAGTTCTACGACGAGGACGACGGGCGGACGCGACTCGAAGTTCGTCAGTGGCTCCCCGAGGGCTACGTTTCGCCCACCGAAAATGGTTGGAGCGAGGCGTTCAGCAAACTTGACGCGGTGCTTGCGGCCTGAGCGTTCACCCTCCCAAGACAGTCGCTTACGCGGGATTCGCCGATTGCGCGCTTGAACCGCTCGTGTAGACCGGTGTCGTCTTCGAACCTTGATTCGACACTCCAAGGGCTATGCAGTAATTCAGCTGAGGGCACTGAACACTTCCCACGGCCATGAACGCATCGAGTTGCACACCACTGGGGATGTTGGAAGGTACGGCGAAGCTGACGCTGCTCCACGTGGCGCCATCGTTGTGCGTGGTTAGGACTATGGCCGAGCCCCCGTTGAGAGCGCCCGATGCGAACTTCTGCGGGACAGCCACCGTGCCCGTGGCGACGCAGACTTCACTGCTCGGGCACACGATGTCAGAGAGTATTGGTTGAGGAGCCGACGACGGCAACGCTTCTGGCACCCACGTAAGTCCACCGTCGCTCGTCTCGGCAATGTCGCTGATGATCGCGGTTCCGTTACCTGAGCAGGTGATGATGCCAGCTTTTGCCTCGGCGGCATTCGACTGGGTCCAATAGGAGGTTTCCTCTTGGGCAATGGCTCGAACTGCGGAGCTCTGCAGTGGGGGAGTGGCGGGCGACGGACTTGGGGGAAGCGCGGGCGTCACACTGCACGGTGGCGTGTTCGTAGTCGCGATGACGATGTTGCCCAACACCGAACAGTGCTCCGCATCACTACAGCTGAGCTGCGTTGAATAGTCCATCATGTCAAAACCCACCGGAAAGGCGCCGCTTGTCCAGCTCTGGCCTGCATCACTCGTGCTGGCCACGACGCCGCCCATCGCACCGTTCGCGTTCTGAGCGTCCGAAGTACCCACGGCTACGCAATTGGTAACTGTTGAACAGACCAATGAGGTCATCGACTGGCCCGCAGGGAACGCCGCACTACTGAAGCTCGCTCCGTTGGTCGTAGTTGACACAAACGTGGCGTCAGTCGGCGTGTTGTTACCACCGCTCGATGCGGCCGCGAGACCCGCGCAGAAGCTCACCGAGGGACAGTTAAGCGAATACAAGGTACCGTCCGACGTCGGCAAAGGATCAATGGTGAACGAGTGGCCGCCGTTTGACGTGGAGATGTACGCCGGTTGGTTGTCATACGTCGCGCCCGCGGCGCAGTTCAGCGCATCAGCACAGGCGAGTGTTGTCGTGAAGTCCACGCCCGTTGGAACGGGCAAGACGCTCCAACTCAGGGCACCGTCGAGAGAGACATAAAAGGAGTTGTAGGTGGCGGGACCGGCGTCTGACGACGCGTTGTCACCCAAG
Organism: Acidimicrobiales bacterium; assembly: GCA_049790955.1. Lineage (GTDB taxonomy): Bacteria > Actinomycetota > Acidimicrobiia > Acidimicrobiales > RAAP-2 > RAAP-2. The sequence continues at coordinate 8,928 of JBAQZL010000023.1, read as the reverse complement.
ACGTAGCAAGCAGTGGCCGTGGGACAGGTAAGGCTTCCGGGCTCGGGCCCGGCCGTGTTCTGCTGCCAGCCCTCGTCGGTGATATCGCTTACCAATGACCAGGTTCCCTTTGGCGCTTGAAAGTGAGTGCGTGTTGCGGGCAGGGCACGGGCCACGCTCCACTTCGAGTGAATGGGGCTCGAAAGGGCGGCGTGTCCGCTCAGCACCGATGCGAGCACCCCTGCCAGCACCACCGTGCACACGACCACCGATTGCACAACGAAAGCGCGAGGGCGGCGAAAGGTCCGCGAGTGCGACTGCCTCGAATTCTCAGAACGAGTGACAGAGTTGGCGAGTCGTCGTGTTTTCGTGAAAAGGGACAGCGACGATGTGTCTCTTTCCTCCGCAGCGATGGCTGCTATCGAAGAGCGCGCTCGAGTCCAAGCGTCAGTCGAAGGCCCTGGAGTCTCATCACGGAAACGACGAAGTAGTTCGATCTCATCAGTCATGATCAGTCCTTTGTTGAGGGGTCCGCGGGTCTTCGTTGAACAACCAGAGATCGAAATCGAATCCCCCGAGTTCCTGAACCAATGTTGCTCGAGCACGTGAGAGTCGAGAGCGTACGGTACCGGGGGCAATATCGAGGGCAACGGCGATCTCGTCGTGACTCAATTCCGCCCAGGCGTGCAGCAAAATCACTTCTCTTTGTTCGCGATTTAGTGAGGCCAGCGCTTTGGCGATGTGCGAAGCGGCAAGTGCAGCGCTAAGACGTTCATCGGAGAGGTCTGGATCTTCGTGGAACTCAGTTTCGACGCGTAGTCGAGCGTCGAGATAGAGAAGGTGTTGCTCGGTGCGCCAGTGATTTCGAATCAGATTCATCGCGATGCCGTAGAGCCAGGATCGTGGAGTTCCACGTTCAGCGACGAATGACTCCCTTCGACGAAAGGCAATCGCAAATGTTTCAGCTGCGAGATCATCTGCGAGAGCTACGCCAACGCGCCGAGCGATAAATCGGTGAATGGACGGAAACGAGTCTTCGAAGACGCGTGTGAAGACCAAGGAGTCAACAATCGCCTCGCCTGCCTCAGGTGCGGGTGCACATTTTTCCTCCACGTCTAGATACTTGTCTCACAACGCGAAGTCGTTCCCAGATGTGGCGAGGAGGTGAGTGAATTACTCCGTCAAGCTGATGATCTCAATGTGATTTCGTCGTTGAGAAAACTCTTGTCTCCTGGCGAGTACTCCTGATCGGATGACGAGCAAAGGAATGATTGCCAAAAGGACTAGATACACGATGCCGAGCCAACGAGCCTCGGGGGCGAAGTATTCGTCGTCGGACGGACCACCGACTGCGCTCCATGCGATGTAGGCGACGAAGAACGCGCCGGTGAGAGCGCCGAGAAGCGCAACGGTTGAGAAAACGAATCGCTCGATTAATTGTGGAAACTCAACGCGTCGGATGAGTAGGGCCAGCGCAATGCCAAAGATAAGCATGGCCAGCGGGATGCAGTCATCCACCGTAGTTTGGATGGAGGATTGGCCGATTGGCCCCCCTTGACCCCAAGGACCTACCCACCGTTGAGTTAGTTCCCAGGTGACCTGCGCCAAATTGGTAATGACCGTGCCTGGTTGAGACAGGCTCATTCCGTGCAGGCCGTCGGTGTGGTGGATGTACGGAGAGAGCAATCTCGGCAAAATGCGCCCCTCATAGAGAAGAAATCCTCCCGAGGCCACTGCGAGTATTGAGGGACCGACGAGGTGGCGGGCGCGACCACGGAGAATCTGCCGTGCGACAAGAAAGACGACAGCCAGGACAACTATTGCGAGTATCAACACCAATAATCCCATCGCTGCCGTCAGAACTCCAGTAGTCGCCGAGACGGGAATCGGATGGTAGCGACGTCCGCTCCACGCGAGCATCGCCCTCGACCACATGTCGAGCATGATCACAACCATCAGTGCAATGAACGCAAGGCTCGTGCCGAGCGCGGCTCGCGTTTGTCCGCCGAAATTCCCACCCGAGCTGGCGAGGCCAATGTCGCCCACCCGAGCGACGAGACCCTTTTGCGCGATGTTGAAGCTTCGCCTGAGATCGACGGGCCGGTCTGCGAATTCTTGCTCTAGGTGGTCAACGAACTCCTCACCGCAGCGCTCGCGCCACGAACGCGGGTACCAAAGAAGAAGGCGCTTCGCACGGCGCGCGTTGTTGAGTTCGCTGCTCACGCGAAGCTCCATGAACGCTTGAGACGAGCCTGCCCGGTCTTCAAGATTCGCTGCTGAGCCGTGATGTACTCGGCGAGCACCGTCGCGCCGTGCGCAGTCAAGCGATAGGGACGTCGACGTTCGTCGGCTTTCAGCGCAGTAATCAGTCCGCGAGTCTCAAGGCGAGCGAGCACTTGGTAGAGCGTGCCGGGAGCGAGGTGTACGCCGGCAAAATCCTCGACGTCTTTCACGAGGGCGTAGCCGTGCTTGTCGCCTCCCGCCAGGCTGGAGAGTACGAGGACGGCGGCACCGGCGTTTCGCCCAAGCCCTTCAATGGAATTGGTCATCGCTTGACTATACCGATAAGCGATCTATCCGTCAAGGAACTAGAGGCTAAAAGGTGACGACTATTCAACAGAATGCTTAGGCGCTACCGCACAGACGTAACGCTCCATCGAGCTCGTGACCAGGGAACGAGGTCCAATGTCAATCGACTGCTTGAGGTACCGACTCGATTGGTAAGGTGACCCTACAGCTCTGGACCCGACGGTTGCGACGAGAGATTCACCGTCAGTTGTCCTTAGGAGCGTTATGCGAACTTCGCGACCATTACGTGATCCATCGTCGCAAACATCGCCCTTCAGCGCGGCGCGTCGAAACAACGTTCGCGAAGCAAGAGTTCCGTCGTGACGATCGACCCACCCCTTCGCTCTGCCGCCTCCGGGCCGTGCCAATGCAAGCGTCATAATACGTGCGGGCACGTTCGCGAGTGTCACTCTGGCGGAGTGGTTCGATTCTCCCGGAACTCCCGTTCGCAGTCCATCTCCTCGGTTGTACTTTGTCGTGAGTGTGCTGCCCCCCACACAGCGCAATCGCGCGGTGCAATCCTTTTCTCGCTGGCGTAACTTGGCAGAGTATGTCCGGGCACCACTTGGGCACCAACGGGCACAAAGCATCGAACATTTCTGCGTAATGGTGATCGACCGAGATCATTCAAAAAGACGTATTGAGACTGGCCTTTGCAATGATTTGCGTGGAGCGGGTGACGGGGATCGAACCCGCATGGCCAGCTTGGAAGGCTGGAGCTCTACCATTGAGCTACACCCGCGTGTCTCAAGGAGACCGGAAAACCATTCTAGATCATGCGATTAGCGTGCTGGGGTGGAAGAATCGCTCTTCGATCAGGTCGGCGGAGAAGCGTTCTTCGTGCAGTTAGTGGACGCGTTTTATGCCGTTGTCGAAACCGACGAGACGCTACGTCCCATGTATCCCGACGATTTAACGGACGCTCGACGTCATTTGACGCTGTTCCTTACGCAGTATTGGGGCGGTCCGCGCACCTACCAAGACGAACGCGGACACCCTCGTTTGAGAATGCGTCACGCGCAATTTCGCGTGACCAAGACCGCCCGAGACGCGTGGCTGAGCGCCATGGGTGCGGCCCTTGAGCAAATGCGCGGGCAACTCAGCGACGAACAGTTCACCGAGTTGTCGTCATACTTCGCAATGGCGGCGAACCAACTTCGTAACGTCTAGGTGAACTCGACCTTGTCCGATCGCGACTCCGAATAACACGATCGCGCCACCCACCGGCTCAAACCACGTCAGCGGCTCGCTCAAGAAAATGACGCCAACGACGACCGCGACCACAGGTGTCAAATACGTAACGGTGCTGGCGATGGAGCTGCCCGCAGCGGCGATGACGCGGTAGTTCCACATGAAGGCGAAGCCGCTGCCGAAGATTCCCAGTCCGAGCACACCGATTACGGCATGCGCGCTTACGCCGTGGCCGTTCGCACCATCAAGCAAAAAAGTGGGAAGCAGTGTGAGCGCCGCAAGAAGAAGTTGAGCGCTCGCCATAGAGACTGGTGCCAGACCGCGAGGAATGAGATAGCGCCGCGTATAGGGAAATGAGATGCCGTAGAGCGTCACGGCGCCGAGCAGCGCCACGACCGCCCACCACGGATTCGAACCAAAACCTTGCCAGACGCCGAGGACGGTGAGTACTCCAACAAGTCCGACGCCGAGTCCGACGATTTGAAAGCGCTGTATCGGCTCCCCTCGAAATACGAAGAGCATGAAGAACAGAGTCGTAAGGGGAGTCATGGCGTTCACGATGCCGGCCACGATCGACGTGGTACGCGTTTCAGCCAGGGCGAAGAGGATTCCGGGGACAATATTGAGACACATTGCGACCACCCATAGGTGGCACCAGACAACGAACTCCTTCGGCAGCGCGACGCGTTTGACTGCCGCGACGAGAAGGAGGGTCAGCGCACCGAGCGCGCAGCGCATGAACGCCACGCCGAAGGGGGTCAGAAAACCGAGTGAATATTTGATGAAGAGAAACGAGCATCCCCATACGATTCCGGTCGCGACGTACGCGGGCACCCACGAGCGAGAGTTCGGTGCAGTCACCTTCGAAGGATAGGTGTCCCTCGTGACACGTCCCCTCCGCATATCGGTGCTCCAAACTCCTTACGCTAGAGGTATGAGTAGGCGCGACCTATGGCGCGAGGGCGAAGTTCGAATCATTTCGGTCACACCGGTGTCGCGGGGCGTGCTGCGTCCCTCTCTCGTCACGGTGACCACGCTGGCTCTTATCGTTGAAGGATCGTCGCGCTTCGTATATGTTCACCGCTTTGAAGAGTTGCTGATGGTGATCCTCGTCTTACCGTTGTTGGCCGTGACGCTTACCAGGACGTGGCGTTGGCGTTCGCACAAGATTCACATCACGAACGAGCGAATTATCGTCGAAGGGGGAGTCCTGCGTCACCAGCGATCGGCCGTTGAGATGCGCGACGTGTTCGCCACGCGCGTCGATCAACGGATGACCGAGCGCCTGTGGCGCCGCGGGTACGTCTACCTCGAAACGACAGGATCTTCGGTGCCGATCGGGCTGGTTCGACACCCCGCAGCGCTGTGTCGACTGATCGATGCGGAGCGCATGGCCCCGGATCCTCAGACCGATCCGCTTGACACGATCTACACCTACGAGGACCCCAACGCGTCTCCCTACGAGGTGCTCCCGGACGAGTGGCAACGCCGTCGGTACGAATGAGTTATTCGTAATTCCAGTACGGTGAATTCGTGACCAACCGATATCGCTGTAACTCGTGCGGCAACCTGACGCGATTCGACGTTGTAGAGACGACGTCGGTGCGATCATTCCATCACTACAGCGTGGGTGGCGATTTGAACATCGAAGAGCCCGAGATCATCGCGCACAGCGTCGAATCGGTGACGTGTCGCTGGTGCGGTCACGGACGCGGCGTTGAGGTGCTCACCGAGTCCGAGTGAGCGACTTTCACGCCCACTCATTTGATGCGCCGCGCGAACGCTCTGCGCCGCGCGAACTCTCAGGTCACTCTCTTGAGGGCCGCGTATGGCGCCGCGTCATCGAAGGAATGACCCTGATCGTCGCCGTGAAACCTAACTGCGACGGTTGCCGGGACTTCATTGATGGCGAGCTGGACGAGTTGAATGATGTTGACGTCGTCATCGTGAGCGCCACCGCCGATGATGAATGGCGCTCCGCGCGCCAAGAGGTCATCGTTTCACCGGAGATGCTGACCGAACTCGACATTCGTTCCACACCGTTCTATGTACTCGTCGATGTGACGCGTCGACGAGTCGCGACCGAGGGCGTTGTCTTCTCGCCAAGCCAAGTGGCGGCAGAGATACGATCGTATCTCCCGACGTAATGTCACAGACCTCACTCATGATTGAGAGATCGAGTGAGAGGTGCACCATGACCAAGGAAATTGAACTGTCGATTAGCTGTGGTGACTGCGTGCGGCGCGGAACACCGGACTGCTCGGACTGTCTCGTAACCTTTGTCCTGGGCGGAGAGCCCGACGCATTGAACCTCACCGAGGATGAGGCACAAGTCGTGCAACTCTTCACCGCCGAAGGACTGGTCCCAACCCTGAAGTTCCACCCCGTCGTGCGGTAGTCGTCGCTGCGAGGTCTAACGTGGCTCTATGGCCCGCCACCTCCTGGTGACCAACGACTATCCCCCGAAAACTGGGGGTATCCAGGTCTACCTCCACGAACTTTGGCGACGTCTCGATTCCGGGCGTGCCGTAGTGCTGACCGCCTCGTCACACGAATCGGCTGGCGTCTTCGACGCGTCAAGCGACGTGGTTGTAGAGCGACTCCCCGCGCGAACCTTGTTTTTTCCGTCGTGGCGCGCGTACCGCGCGATTGAGGCAGCCATCGAACGTCACCAGCCCGAGCTTGTCCTGCTCGACCCGGCGTGGCCCCTCGGGCTGCTAGGTCCGCGCCTCTCTCGCCCCTACGGAGTGATCTTGCACGGCGCGGAAGTGACGATTCCCAGTCGAATTCCATTGGTCGCGTCGTCTCTGCGCTACGTGTTGCGCCGCGCCACGGTGGCTGTCTGCGCAGGTCCGTTTCCCGAGAGCGAGGCGCGGCGTAACGCGGCAGAACGCCTGTGTCCGGTGATTCAGATTCCTCCAGGGGCCGACACCTCTCGATTTCAACCCATCAACGACGAGGCGCGCCGCGAGGTGCGCGCGTCCTTGGGTCGACGAGATGACGAGTTTCTGATTGCGTCGTGGTCGCGTCTTGTTCCGCGCAAGGGCTTCGACACTCTCATTCGCGCCAGCGCACAACTGAGTGGCGAGTTTCCTCATCTTCGTGTGATCATCGGTGGCGACGGTCGAGATCGTGCGCGTCTTGAGCGTCTCGCACAGAAACTGCGCGCGCCCGTGACGTTTCTCGGTCACGTCGATGACGCTCAACAACCGAAGTGGATCGCCGCGTGCGATCTCATGGTGATGGACTGTCGCAGTCGCTGGTTCGGACTCGAGCAGGAGGGATTCGGCATCGTCTTCATTGAGGCTGCGGCCTCTGGACTCGCGCAAATCGCCGGACGTTCGGGCGGCAGTCACGACGCGGTGCGTACCGGTGAGACCGGCGTCATCGTCGACAACCCGCGCAGCGTGAACGATTTGGCGACAGCGATCGCGACGCTGGTGCGCGACGACGAGCAGCGACTACGCCTGGCGAGCCGTGCCCTGGTGGTGGCGAGGCGCGACAGCGCATGGGACCATCTCGCAAACGAACTGTCGCGCCAACTTGAACCCTTTGACCACGAACGTCGCGCGTCGACGCTCGCCTAAGGTTGAGTTTGATGGAGGTGACGTGACCCAGCGAGCGACCGAGTCGACCCTGGTCCACGCGTCACCCGCGGTGGTGTACGGAGTCGTGACTGCCTTCGAGAACTACTTGAACTGGGTCAGTGACCTCAAGAAGATCGAAGTGCTCGAACGTGACGCCGCCGGACGACCCCTCGAAGTCGAGTTTCGTGCGGCCGCTTTTGGGCGCTCCACCACCTACACCCTTCTCTACGACTACAGCCGCGCTCCGGACATTCTCACGTGGCATCAGACCAAAGGTGATCTGACCTCACTTCTGAATGGCCAGTACCGATTTGAGCCAACTCCCGAGGGGACCCTCCTCACCTACGATCTCGAGGTGGAACTTTCTGTCCCCATCCCCGCCTTCGTGAAATCTCGCGCCGCCTATCGCATCCAAGATCAGGCCCTGCGCGAAGTGAAAGCTCAAGCGGAAGCCGTTCGTGAGTAACGTCGCGATCGGAATTGACGTCGGCGGCACGAAGGCTCTCGCGCTCATGGTGGCGCGTGACGGGCGGGTCGTGGGCGAGATGAAGTCACAGACTCCCCATGACGCCGGCTTTGGCGCCGGTGAAGCTACCGCCAAGGTACTCGTGGAGCAGATCTATGAACTCTGCGAGCGTCAGTCGCTCGACCCCTCACACGTTCCGATCGGCGTGGGGCTGCCCGGCATGATGCGCCGCGACGGCCATCTGGCTTTCGCCCCGAACTTACAGACCGCCTCGGGTGCCGATCTCGGTGCGCAGCTGGGCGACGCGCTCGCCAACTCGAGTGTCTTTTGCGAAAACGACGCCAACTGCGCGGCGCTCGCCGAACACGAATGGGGTGCCGGGCGAGGAATCTCTGACTTCGTGATGGTGACCCTCGGCACGGGCATCGGCGGGGGAGTCGTGGCCGACGGACAGCTCGTACGCGGACGAAGTGGCTTTGCCGGCGAGATTGGTCACATGGTCGTCGACGCCCACGGCGCGCCGTGTCTCTGCGGCGGACATGGATGTTGGGAGCGCTACGCCTCCGGCGGAGGACTGCACCGCTTGACACGAGAAGCCGCTCTCGAAGGCCGACTCGCCACACTGGTCGAACGATGCGCCGGTGATCCGCGCGCCGTACGCGCGGAGGACGTCACCGCCGCCGCCGCCGAAGGGCTCGAAGAAGCCGTCGCTCTGATGCGTGAGGTCGGATGGTGGTTGGCACTCGGACTCTCAAATCTGGCGGCCATTTTGGACTGCGGGCATTTCGTCATCGGCGGTGGCCTCTCGGAGGCGTCTGATCTCGTCTTGCCGGCGGCGCGCGAGTATCTGGCCGAGCTGGTTGAAGGCTACGACACGCGTCCCACGATCACCGTAACGACCTCGATGTTCGGCGCTCGCTCGGGGGCCATGGGCGCCACCCTGGTCGCCTTTGAGAGAGCGTGAAACTCGGCGTCTTACTGCCGATCTTTCAGAACAACGCCGACAATGCTTTAGCGCTCGCTGATCGCGCTCAGAGCGCGGGGCTGGACGGGGTGTTCGCCTTCGACCACCTCTGGCCCATTGGATCGCCCGAACGTCCCGCGCTCGCACCGATGCCGGTGCTCGCTGCCGTGGCC
>JBAQZL010000022.1:0-16617 GCA_049790955.1 Acidimicrobiales bacterium | reverse complement strand
CGCTGCCGCCTCGCATTGTCCATCACCATCATTGAGAATCGCTTCAGAGCTACACGGAGATGAAACTCGGATGTCATTCGAACCAGTTCGCGCCGTCCACCTCAAGCTCTGATGACCACGGAGGGTCCGCGCCCTTGCGAGAGCAGGTGACAGACGCGATTTTGATGGCGACGAGAAGGCCCTCGGTTACTAATTGGAGACTGCGAGCGTCACTGCGCGTAAGTCCGCGCGCTGCCCACCACGCCAGAAGGCCTCCCACAAGCGCGTCTCCGGCACCAACGGTGTCTTCAATTCGAGTCGGGGGAACTTCGACCGTCGCGACATCGCCATCGTTGTAGGCGTGGACGACGTTTCCTCCGTCAGTGACGATGACCGTTGCAGCGCCACCGTGCAGGAGCGCCGTCGCGGAGTCGACCGGATTCATATGCGGGAAAAGGAACTCGAGGTCCTCAGTGCTGACTTTCACGATGTCACTTCGACGCAGAAGTCGGTTTACTCGGCTGCGGTACGCATCAGGATCGGGTGTTGCTGATGGACGGCAGTTCGGGTCCAGAATCACGAGCGTTGACGAATCCGCCAATAAAACGACGTCCTCGGACATCGTCGCCATTGGTTCGACAACGAGGCCAAGAGTCCCCACGTAAAGAGCAGTCGGAAGAGGTAAGGCGCGATAGATATTCACAGCATTACGACTGGCAACCTCGAAGGCGGCGGCGTCGCGTAAGTGAAATGAGTAGCGGGGCGAAGATTCTGAGGTGTCCACTACCGCGAGAGCCGTGGGGAGTGGGGAGGGCTCCGTGAGGGCGAGATCCACGTGGTCGCGTTCGAGGACTCTTCGTAAGAGGATGCCGTACGCGTCGTGGGACAGTCCGGAGAAGAAAGTGACTGACTCTCCGAGGCGGGCGATCGTACGGGCCACGTTGAAGGGTCCCCCTCCCGGCACCGCGGTCGTTTGGCCATCGCCACGGACCAAAAGGTCAATGAGGTTCTCGCCAATGACGACAGTCATGGGTTCGAGAATCTTGTTCGCGGGTGCGCCGCTCGACTTCTCCGACAGTGGCAACTGAGCCAACTCCTTCACGTAGAGGGGCTAGGCGATCTAAGTCTGACAACGTTACCGCGATTGAGAGCTCTCCTCGCTCTGATGCGCGGTGCTGAGGGTATTCCGGTCGCCTGAAAGAACACGCCTTAACTTCGCGGTGGTGCCTGTCACCGTGCGCCATCCAGCAATCTCAAACCCGGCAGGAACCTTCGTTCGATGGATTCAACGCTGGGCGAAGCTTTGGGACGACAGTTCTCGCCGTATTTACAGCCCTTTCGTTGTTTCGAACGCGGAGAGCGAGCGCGCCAGGGCTAGTGCGACAGATCAATTTCGCGTCGATTGAACCTTGCGAAATATCCTTCAATTCACGGCTGAAGCCCTGATGGTTCTCGCAACAATCGGTGAACCTCAAAACAAAGTGGCGTTCTTGACAACGTTACCAATTGATGATAGAAAAAGCGGGTTGAGTTCTCGTCGCGTGTGTCGCCGAGTTACTCGTACGGTTCGAAGTGGGGGATGCATGCCTGACAAAGGCAACTGGGTGGGCGTGAACTTCTGGTCGCGCGTTGGTGGGCCGCGAATGTGGACTAACTACGACCGCGACGTCGTTCGTGAAGAGCTGGCAACGATGGCGGCCCACGGCTGCACCGTCACTCGATCGTTCTGCTACTGGCCGGATTTTGTACCCACTGTCGAAACGCTCGACGAGCAAGTGATGGCAAATTTCGCCGATTTTCTCGACGCTCACGTTGAGTTGGGTCTCGGAACCATCCCCACGTTCATCGTTGGACACATGTCGGGCGAGAATTGGGACCCGTCCTGGCGCGAAGGGAGAGATCTCTACAGCGATGTATGGATGGTCTCCCAGCAGGCGTGGTTTGCCGAGACGCTGACGCGTCGATACGCGCAACACGAGGCAGTTGTTGGATGGCTCATTTCGAATGAAATGCCCATCTACGGCGGGCCAGCGAGCGTCAATGAGATCACGTCGTGGGCCCGCATCATGGTCCAAGCGGTGCGTGCCGGCGGAGGGACTCAACCCGTGTCGCTCGGCGACGGTGCGTGGGGCATTGAAGTCACCGGTACGGACAACGGCTATTCACTGCGCGCGCTGTCATCCCTGGTTGACTTTCACGGTCCTCACAGCTATCCCATGAGTGACGACGTCGTTCGCCAGTCGCTCGCGGCGGCGTTCGTGTGCGAGATGTCGGGAACGTTTGATCGACCCGTGGTGCTCGAAGAGTTCGGCCTGACGTCCGACTTCGTCTCTGACGAAAACGGTGCGCACTATTACCGCCAGGTTCTGTACTCGAGTCTGCTGGCTGGTGCGACGGGCTGGATCGCGTGGAACAACTGCGACTACGACGACCTTCGCGCGCAGGATCCCTATCGGCATCACCCGTTCGAGCTTCACTTCGGTCTCACTGATGCCAAGGGCAAACCCAAGCCTCAACTGCACGAGGTTGCGGGATTTTCGAAGTTCATCAATGAGTTGAGAGAATCCGGATGGGAGACGGTCGCGGGAGACGTAGCCATCGTTGTGCCGGAGCACTTCGAACGTGTGCTGCCCTTCACGACCGATGACTCCCGCCAAGACATTCGCGACAACTTGGCTCAGGCCTACGTCGCCGCGCGCGAAGCCGACCTACCGGTGTCGATGGTGCGCGAATTTGACGGACTCGGCGACGAAGCGAAGCTCATTCTGCTGCCCTCGACGAAACTTTTGATGGCGCCCACCGCTGACCGACTCGTCGAACTCGCCGAAGCGGGTGCCACGGTGTACTTGTCCTTCTTTGCGGGGAGCACCAGAACTCAACGGGGTCCCTGGATCCCCTGGCTCAACGAGCTGTTCGGGCTTCGTCAGTCCCTCCAGTACGGGCTGGTCAATCCCATCGAAGTCAACGAGGTGGTTCTCACCTTCGTGGAAGATCTCGGCGATCTCACGGTCGGCGACGCGCTGACCTTCAAGGTTGCGGGCAACGAGAGCTCACGATCGTTCTTGCCCGTCGAAGCGGCGGGCGCCGACGTTCTTGCGACCGATCAAGATGGTCGTCCCGCGTTGCTGCGTCGTCGCGTGGGCAAAGGCTCGATGATTTTTTGCACGTACCCTCTCGAGTACATGGCGGCCAAGACGGCGCGCGTGAATCCTGAAGACACCTGGCGTCTCTACGCCGCACTCTCACTCGAGGCTGGCGTCGACCGGGTGATTTCGATTGCCGATCCACGGGTGATGGTCGGTCGACTGGTGGTCGGCGACCACGAGCGAGCCGTCGTCGTCAACCTTTCCGACTCGCAGGTGGTTGCAGAACTCGCGACCACCGGTGCGACGTACGCCGACGAGCCGTCGGGTGATGCCGTGAGCGAAATCACGTTGGCGCCCTTTGGTGTGCACGTTCTTTTTCAAAGCGGCGGGCGATGAGGTTGGGTCGCGTTGCATACAAGTCTCAGCGCCGGTGTCTGCCGACGCACGGTTCTGCGGAGAGGAGTGGGGGGAGCGAAGTGGCGAGCCACGAGGTTCGTCGCGGCGAAGTGTTCTGATTCGAAAAAGAGGTTGCGGTACCGAAGTATCCACGATTAATAACTAACGAATTTTCCACCAAGGGGGAAGAATGAAAAACAGATTTAGAGGTTCAATGAGAAAGGGCTCGGTGCTGTTGGCGGCCTGCGCAATGGTGGTAACGGGCTTCGTTGCCATCGGTGCTGGTCCGTCGGGTGCATCCAGTACCGGGGTGTTGACACTGGGATGGGGCGACTACGGTAACGCCTTCACCAACAACTTCAATCCATACTCGGCAACGTCCACCACGTTGGGTGAAGGCGCTATCTACGAGCCACTGTGGTTCTTCGACCCGGCCGACGGATCGCAGACCCACCCATGGCTGGGGACCAGCTACGCGTGGTCGAACAGCGGAAAGACATTAACGTTCCAGCTTCGAAAGAACGTCAAATGGAGTGACGGCAAGCCCTTCACGAGCGCGGACGTGGCCTTCACGTTCAACCTCCTCAAGAAGGACCCGTCGATCAACACCTACGCCTTGCCTATCGCGAGTGCGACGGCCAAGGGCACCAGCACGGTAGTCCTTAACTTCAAGACGCAGGCCTACGCGGACCTGAGCTACATCGCGGGCGATATCTACATCCTGCCCCAGCACATTTGGAGCAAGATCAAGAATCCGGCAACGTACGTCGCGAGTAACCCGGTGGGTACAGGTGCATACACCGTCTCATCAGTGACGGCGGCCGCGATCACCCTGACCGCGAACAAGCACTACTACGTGGCTGGCTTGCCGAAGATTCCCAAAGTTGAGGCGCTCTTCTACAATGGCAACACGCCGTTGCAGGCGGCGATTGAAAGCGGAACGATTGACTGGGGTGGCTCGTTCATCTCGAACATCGACTCCGCATATCTCGCGCTGAACAAGAACTACCACAACGAGAATCTTCCGGCCGCTATGGCGAACATTATTCCGAACCTCAAGTCCGGACCAATGTCCGACCTCGCCGTTCGTCAAGCATTCAGTGACGCCATCGACCGCAACACGCTCGACCAGGACGTGTACGACGGACAACTTCCCATGGTGAGTTCGACCGGTCTCGTGACACCGCTGTTTAAGGCTGTCTTGGCCCCGGCGTATGACCCGGCGACGCCCGCTGCTTCGGTGCCCAACATCACCGCGGCAAAGGCGGCGCTGACTGCCGACGGATACACAATGGGCTCGAACGGCTTCTTCTCGAAGAACGGCACCGAGTTGACGGTGACGGTGACCGTCCCCGACGGGTGGACTGACTACCAGCAGATTCTCCAGCTCATGACGACTGAAGAGGCCGCCGTAGGAATCAACTTGGAGGTCTCGAACCCGGCGCAGGCGACTGCGTTGGCGGACTTAGCCTCGGGCAACTTCCAGGCGCAGATCATGTACTACGGCTTCACGACCAGTCCCTGGGTGTACTTGAACCAGATGGTGGGTCCGGTAGCGTCGTCCGTGGGCAACCAAGGTGGCTTTAGCAACCCGACCGTGAACGCGGACCTGGCGGCAATCGCCAAGATGGAGAACGAAGAATCGCCCGCCGCGATAAAGGACTTCGACGCAATTGAGAAGATTGTCTCTTCCCAGGTCGCTCGTATCCCGCTGTTCGCCCAGCAAGGTGACGCGGAGTTCAACGGCAACGTCGTAAAGAATTACCCGACGCCGCAGAACCCCTACGGCGAGTCGGCTGCCGGCATTTACCCCAGCGCTGGTTGGGTGATGTCACGAATTGAACTAGTTAAGTAACAACGCATCACAGCCGAGGGGGGAGAAGTTAAAAAGTGAAGTACTTTGCGCGCAAGTGCGGTTTCTACGTTGTTGCGCTGTGGGGTGCTCTCACGATTAACTTCTTCCTCCCTCGGCTTTTGCCGGGTAACCCCGCTCTGATCATGATGGGAAAGATCGAGGAGACCAGTACCCCCCCGCCCGGGGAGTACAAGATCCTCGAGCATCTGATGGGCGTGGGGCAAGGCAATCTGTTTTCTCACTACTGGAGCTATCTGATCCAGGTGTCGCACCTCAACTTCGGGTACTCGTTTTCCCAAGGCATGTCGGTAACCAGCGTGATCTACCAAGCCTTGCCCTGGACGTTGATTCTCGTCGGCACCGCGACAGTCCTGTCGTTCCTCATCGGGACGACGCTCGGAGCACTGGCGGGCTGGACCCGAAATCGCTGGCTGGAAGCACTCGTGCCCGTCACGACATTTCTTACGTCGACCCCCTACTTCTTTCTTGCGCTCATTCTCGTGTACTACTTCGGTTTCATCATGCACTGGCTGCCGCTGAGCGGCGATTCTGACCCGCTCCTGGTGCCCGCGTGGAACTGGACATTCTTCAGTTCCGCACTCGAGCACGCGATTCTTCCGGCGGCCACACTGATCCTGGTGCAACTGGGCGGATGGATGATGAGCATGCGCAACATGACTCTCACGACGCTCGCCGAGGACTACGTCTGGGCGGCGGAAGCCAAAGGCATAAAGTCGCGCCGCGTGATGATTGGCTACGCCGCACGCAACGCCATTTTGCCGAGCGTGACAAATTTCGCGATATCAATTGGCATGGTCGTGGGTGGATCCATCTTGATGGAGCTCGTCTTCTCCTACCAAGGCATTGGCTACTACCTCATCCAAGCCGTGGAGAATGACGATTACAGCTTGATCCAGGGGATCTTCTTCTTCATCAGCGTCGCCGTACTCCTCGCGAACTTCATCGTCGATCTCATGTATGGCTTCATCGATCCAAGAACGAGGCAGGCCTAATGAGTTTGCCGCTCGATCCCTCCGCCGAGTCAACCAGCGTCGCGCTAGGTGGGCGCGGACTCGTCCGCGGATGGCGGGTCTTGCGCCGTTCGCCCCGCATGATCGTCGGGCTGTGCATCGTCCTGTTCTTCGTGCTCGTCGCCCTGTACGGCACGTTCTTTGTTCACGACGGCAACGCGCTGAGCAACAACATTCTGAAGGCTCCTTCCGCGCACGACTTGCTGGGCACGACGCAGCTGGGCCAAAACGTACTGGCGCAACTCGTCGCCTCCGCCGGCCCGACGCTGCTCGTGGGATTCGCCGCGGGAGTCTTAGCGACCGTCGTGGCTGTCGCGATTGGTATTGGTGGGGGATTTCTCGGCGGTAAAAGCGACGACCTGTTGAACCTTTTTACCAACGTCGTGCTGGTCATTCCGGCCGTGCCGCTCATCATCGTGGTGTCGGGATTCTTAAAGGCGGGCGGGATCGGTCCCATTATCTTGATCATCGCCTTTACGAGTTGGGCGGGCGTCTCGCGCGTGTTGCGAGGAATCACCTTGTCTATGCGTAATCGCGACTTCATCGCTGCGTCGAAACTGTCGGGCGAGCGGACGTGGCGCATCGTGATTGTCGAACTCCTTCCGAACACGGTGGCCTTCGTCATCTCGGGATTCATCTTCACGGTCATCTTCGCGATCCTCACCCAAGCGGGTCTCGCGTTCCTCGGTCTTGGCGACGTGAACGCCCTGACGTGGGGCAACATGATCTATTGGGCTCAGGTGGACGGAGCCTTGGAGGTCCACGCGTGGTGGTGGTTCGTACCGCCTGGCCTCTGCATCGCCGTACTCGGGATGGGACTCGCCTTGATCAACTTTGGACTCGACGAAGTGCTCAATCCACGACTGCGTTCGCAGCGCGCAATCCGTCGGCGTCCCAGCGTCTTTGACGAGCCACCTCTCGTGGAGACGCCGTGACCGAGACCTCCACTACTGAGATGACTACGCCGACCAGTGACATCGTGTTGAGCGCGAGAAACATCACCGTTGAGTACGGCGGAGAGCGTCCGACGCGCGCGGTGCGCAACGTCTCGCTCGACCTGCGCCGCGGCGAAGTGTTGGGTATCGCGGGAGAGAGCGGGTGCGGAAAGTCGACCCTGGCCTTCGCTTTGACGCGGCTTCTGCGCCCACCCGCGACGTTGGTCAACGGCTCCGTGCACTTCTACGGAGCCGACGGGAGCGCTCCGGTCGACATCATTGGCTTGGAGTCGACGGCTCTGCGACACTTTCGCTGGGACAAGATCTCGATGGTGTTCCAAAGCGCCATGAACTCTCTCAACCCGGTCACGAGTTTGCGCAAGCAGTTCTCGGACATCTTTGAGGCGCACCGCCCAGAGATGTCGTCGGATGAACGCGACGAGCGCAGCCGGGAACTCTTGGAGATGGTGGGCATCGATCCCCATCGCTTGAAAGGATTTCCCCACGAACTGTCGGGCGGCATGCGCCAACGCGTCGGTATCGCGATGGCTCTGGCTCTCAATCCAGAAGTCGTGGTCATGGACGAACCGACGACCGCGCTCGATGTTGTCGTGCAGCGCGACATCCTTGAAGAGATCAACGCCCTACGCCAAGAGCTCGGATTCAGCATCATCTTCATCACGCACGACTTGCCGCTGCTCGTCGAGATCAGCGACCGTCTCATTGTCATGTACGCCGGCGAAATCGTCGAACGTGCACCCTCAGAATGGGTGGGTCAATCGCCCGCGCACCCGTACACGCTCGCGCTCCAGGAATCGTGCCCCGATCTCCTCGGCGAACGACGTGAGCTACGCGGTATTGCCGGCGTTCCGCCGGACCTTCGCGAACGCATTGAGGGGTGTTCCTTTCGCCCCCGTTGCGCCTACGCCTTCGGCCCGTGTTCCACGGTGCATCCGGAGCTGATTCCACCCCAGGCTCAAGTCGTTGAGGCCCCGACACTCGTGAGTCGGACACCTCGCGACGCGGCTGCCCCCCAGGCGGTGGACCAAAAAACGTCGCTACGCCAGTCGCCGGCAGATCTCCCAATCCTCGGCGGCGACTGGCGAGTGGCGTGTCACTTGCACAATCGTGAATTGAATCCAGACGGGCCACCTCACGAGTTGGCGAGCACCACGCACTACGAGTCAGACGCTTCGTCATCACAACAAAGCACCCCAAATGTAGCGCCGGATCGAGACGCTCCGGGAGGGGCCCCATGAGTGTCTTAGAGGTTCGCCAGCTCACCGTCGACTTCGCGCAACGCCGCGGTCCCAAGTTCCGCGCCGTTGACAACGTCTCCTTCGAGCTCAATGCCGGTGAGACGCTAGCGCTGGTGGGAGAAAGTGGCAGTGGCAAGTCCACGATCGCTCGCGCCGTGTCGAGTCTCATAAGACCGTCGAGCGGCGAGATCCACTTGAACGGAAATCGCGTGAAGATGCGAGGACGACAACTGCGAGAGTACCGTCACGCCGTCCAGATGGTCTTTCAGGATCCCTTCGCCTCACTCAATCCCGCGTTCAACGTCAAGCACCACCTCGCGCGGCCACTATTGATTCACGGACAGCCGCGCGAGACTCTCGACGACGCGGTGGGGGCTCTTCTCGAGTCGGTCAGCCTGGTGCCGTCGGCGCTCATGGCCACGAAGTTGCCGCACGAACTCTCGGGCGGACAGCGTCAGCGCGTGGCCATTGCTCGCGCTCTGGCTCCCGAACCGCAGATCATCCTCGCCGACGAGCCCGTGTCGATGCTCGACGTCTCGATCCGACTCGAGATTCTCAATCTGCTCGACGGATTGAAGCGCGAGCGGGATCTGGCGCTCCTCTACATCACGCACGATCTCGCGACCGCGCGACATTTCTCGACTCACATCATGGTCATGTATCGCGGTGAGATCGTGGAGCGGGGTGCTGCAGACGATGTCATCTTGAATCCGTCACATCCCTACACCCAGCTCTTGGCCGGTGCCGCCGCCGGAGCAGTTCGCTCACGACGTTCCGTCAACACCGCGGTGGGGGACCGTCGCGTCAAAAAGAGCGAGGTCGCCTTCGCTGAGTTGAGCGAGAAGTTCTCAACGACGGGATGTCGTTTTCGCGCCCGCTGTCCCTACGCCATGGAGATCTGTGCCGAGCGCCCCGAAGAATTCCCCGTCGGCGACTCCGGGCACACGGCCAAGTGCTGGCTCTACGACCCGAAGATCAAAGAAAAGTCACCGGCGACGACCGAGGCACCTGGCTCCTAGATGACCTCGGTTCGCTGGGGTTCCGTGTGTCTAGATCTAGGCGCCTTCTGCGATCTGGGCTTCGGCGTCGGCGAGTACCTGAGTAATGGCCGCTCCGAAGTGCACGTCGCAGGGATGATCTGTGGTGCCGGCAGCGACGTTCGCCATCAGGTCATGCAGCGCGGTGGCGAATGCGTCCACGGGTTCGGACGGTGTACCGGGCACGCTCTCGACGCCCTTCTCTCCCCAGAGGGTCATTTCCACGTTGATCGCCGCGCTCGGGGCATTGAGTGTGAGCGTCGCGGTGCTCGTCGCACCCGACTCGTGACGCAGGATGAGGTGCACGAGATCTCCCGCGCCGCCTTCGGCGTTCACAGCGACGATTGGTCCGAGCCCTCCCGCAAGAACCGACAGCGCGTGCGGACCGACATCCCACAGGCCACCCTTCTCGCGGCGCCAGGGAGTGTCGTAGGGGCTGCCTTCAGCGAAGGCGGACACGATAAAGCGAGCCCAGCCTCCCTGCCACTGCAATTCGTTGATCCGTTCCATCCACTCACGACTCGGCTTGGCGAAACGAATCGTGAAGAAGACAATCGAAGCGACACCTGAACGCTCTACTGCGGCGACGAGCTCAGCGGCGTCGGCGGCGATCGTCGTGATGGGCTTGTCGAGAAGAAGGTGCCTGCCCGCGTTCGCTGCCTCGATGGCCATGCGACCCTGCACATCGGGAGCAACCGCGAAGGCCACCGCATCGACGTCATTCAACAGCGCTGCGTAGTCGCTGTAGGCAGCGCAGCCGAGTTCCTTCGCGAGAGTTGCCGCATTGTCGGGATCGCGACCCCAGACGCCTACGAGTTCTACGCCGGGATCCGCGGCCAAGACCGCCCCGTGAGTGACGCGAGCCCAATACCCAGTTCCTACGAGGCCGAATTTCATATGGCGCCCTTCCTATGACTGATAACGTTGCGATCTGTAAACGCTAGTTCCCAGAGTAGGCGCTTTTGGCGCCGCGATCTGATGGTGGACGAGAGGAAGGCAACAATGAAGGTTCTGTTTCTTGGCGGTACTGGCATCATTTCGAGCGCCTGTGTTCTGGAGGCGCAAGCCCAGGGCCACGACGTGTGGCAACTCAATCGAGGCCAGTCATCCAACCCCAGCAGCGTGGCCGCGGACCATACTTTGGTGGCGGACATCGCTGACGAAAGCGCGGTACGCGAGGCGCTGGGGTCGCACCACTTCGACGTCGTCGCACAGTTCCTGGCGTATCTACCGTCGCAGGTGGAGCAGGATATCCGCGTCTTTGCCGACGCCGGCCAGTACATCTTCATTAGTTCCGCCTCGGCGTACGAAAAGCCGCCATCACACTGGATGATCTCCGAGACCACGCCGCTCACGAATCCCTTTTGGCAGTACTCGCGCGACAAGATTGAGTGCGAGAAGTTGGTGGTCGACGCCTTTGAAAAGACTGGCTTTCCCGGAACGATCATCCGGCCCTCACTCACCTACGGTTTGACCCAAATACCTGTCGTGATCGGGAGTTGGGATCGACCCTTCACCATTGTGGATCGGATGCGCAAGGGCAAGAAAATCATTGTTCCGGGCGACGGAACGAGCATTTGGACCATCACGCATAACAGCGATTTCGCAAAGGGCCTCGTGCCGCTCTTCGGTCTCGCGGGCGCGATCGGCGAGGACTTTCACATCACCTCTGATGAGGCTCTGACGTGGAATCAGATCTACGAACTAGTGGGCGACGCGGCCGGCGTGGAGCCCGACATCCTGCACGTGCCGTCTGACGGCCTCGTTGCGAGCGATCCCGAGCAGCTGGGTAACCTCTGGGGCGACAAGGCTTACTCGAGCGTCTTCGACAACTCGAAGTTGCGCAGTCTCGTTCCTGATTTTCACACTCACGTCCACTTCGCCGAGGGCATCGCTCGCACGGTCGAGTGGTTTGATGCACATCCCGAGCGCCAAGGCATCGACACCGAGGCCAACGAAAGCTGGGACCGCGTGGCCGCGGTCTACGTGGAGGCTCTGCGCCTGGCGGCCCAGTAGGCCGGTGGTAATTCCCACGGGGCAATCGCGGAACTATCTGGTAACGTTGCCAGAGTATTTTGGGTTGAGGCGTGACTCGTGAAAGACGTCACATTTTCGTCCCACGAGAGCGGGATCTAGTGCGTTTGGGGGGAAGTTCGTTTGGCGCACCAAGGAAACACCACAGCATTCGCGGATACAGCGGTGGCAAGTAGACCATGACGTCCGCCACCCCCCTAGTACTCTCCCCTAACTACGTCTCGCAGTCCTATCCGGCGGGTGGCGCGGCCGCACGCTTTCGAGGACTGGATCAGTTGGTGGCCACGTCGCCCGAAGACTGGATCGGATCCGCGACTGAGCGTTTCGGCCAGCCTGGTGTCGGCTTCTCGATGCTGCCCGACGGCCGCAGTCTCCGCGATGCGATAGAGAACTCGCCCGCGGACTTTCTCGGGCCTGATCACGTTGCAGCGTTCGGCGACGACCTTGGCATTCTCGTGAAGCTCCTGGACTCCTCGAAGAGGCTGGTCGTGCACGCGCACCCGAATCGTGACTTCGCGCGAACGCACTTCGGATGTGCGCACGGCAAAACCGAAGCGTGGATCGTTCTCGAGGCGCGCCCCGGCGCAGAGGTCTACGCCGCGTTCACAAGGGACGTCGGACGAGAGGAATTGCGAGTCTGGGTGGATGAGCAACGCGTGAGCGACATGCTCGACAATCTTCATACCATTCCTGTCGCGACAGGGAGCACAGTGTTAATTCCCGCTGGCTTGCCGCACGCGATTGGCGACGGCATTCTCGTCGTGGAGTTGCAAGAACCGACAGACTTTTCGATCATGCTCGAACAGGGTGAGTTCCCTAACGGAGATCTTGGCCTTGGATGGGATGTGGCCCTCGAATGTGTCGATCGGGAGGAGTGGTCGACACAACGACTCGCGCGGCTCGTCGGCAAGCAAGGGTCCACGTCGGGACGACTGCTTCCGGTTGAAGCCGATCCTTTCTTTCGCGCCACGCTGACTCGTGGGGCCGATGAGGAAACCATCGAGGAAGGTCTTGCGATCTTGGTGGTCATCTCTGGGGAGGGAAAGCTCGAAGGACCCTTCGCGGGGGCACCGCTCGCCATCGCCAAGGGCGACACGATTCTCTTGCCCTACGCAGCCGGGCCTGTCACGTGCCATGGTGACGCTGAGGTCATTGTTTGTCGCCCACCCGCACCGGGAGCGTTGAGCCCCGCGAGACCACTTCTGTGATTGGTTCTTCTACAGCGCGCTGTAGTCGGATGACTGTGGCACGATGGTGACGACACCGAAACTGTGAGGGCAATGACGAACGGCCGGCCGACTATCCGAGACGTGGCGTCAGAGGCCGGACTGAGTATCAACACCATCTCGCGAGTGGTCAATGGCCGACCAAACGTGGCTCCGGAGACGGCCAAAAAAGCCATGGACGCCATCACGAAACTGGGATATCGCCCCAATCTGGTGGCTCGATCGCTGCGACTTGGACGCGACAATACTTTGGGTATCGCGGTCACAAGCATCACTGACCCGTTCTTCGCCGAAGTCGTGTCGGCCATTGAAGAGACCGCGCGGGGCCACGGCTTCAGCGCCATTATCTCCTGCACTGGAGAGAGTGATGGCGCCGAAGAGGGGATCGTCTCGGGGCTCCTCAATCGACAGGTCGCGGGGATCATCGTCGTGCCAACGGGATCGGACCAGAGCTACCTTGCTCGCAAATATGCGGGCGTACCCGTCGTGTGCGTCGACCGCCCGCCCATCGGTATTGACTGTGACACCGTGCTCGTCGATAACGAAGGGGGAGCGTTTCTCGGAACGAACTGGCTCATCTCGCACGGACACCAACGGATCGCCTTCGTGGGCGGCCCGAAGGATCAGTTCACCATCGAACGGAGACGTCAGGGGTATTCGCGGGCGCTGCATGAGGCGGGCATCGCTGTTGACGCCGAGTTGCTCGCCGATATGGCGATTCTTCCTGCGGAAGTATCTGCGGTGATTCCCGGTCTCTTGGCACACAGCGACCCCATCACTGCCATCTTCACGTCAAACTCGAAGGCCTCGCTGGGCGTTATCGACGCGCTGCACCGCATGGGTCGTACTGACGTTGCCATGGTGGGGTTCGACGACTTTCCTACCGCTGCATCGCTGGTTCCACCAATCACTGTTGTCAGCCAAGACCCTTTTCATATCGGACGTGAGGCGGCCGAACTTCTTTTGCATCGCATCGCTGGCGAGCACGAAGCTCCGGGAAGAATGTTGTTGCCGACGAATCTCGTTGTTCGCGGATCCGGCGAGCTGCGTCCGTCGAGACGCAAATCTCGCGTCTCGTAAACATCGGGAAAATCCAAACCGAATCGAAATTCTTCGCATCGACAGTGTCTGTCGCGGCGTCGTCGCTTCGATACTTTAAGTATCCATTCCGCGTCGCTCGGCGACAGTTGGCGTCGCAATGTTCGAATCCGGCTCCACCCAAAAAGAGTGGAGCGTTCGTTGGGAGCGTACGTATTTGGTAACGTTATCAACACGAAGATATTCGCATTTTCGAGCCTCGCGTTCTGAAACGCGACACGGGGCAGACGCATTCGCGGATCAACGAGGAGGATGAATGTCGTCATCAAAATCAGCGCCCACCGGTTCGCAAAGTGTCTCGATGGATTCGAGCGTTGTGGGGCCTGGCGCGTGGTGGTTGCAGCAGTCGAAGCGATTGACGTGGGTGTCGGAGCCTTCGCAAGAACTCACGTGGCCAACTCCGATGGACAAATGGTTTGGAGAGGGAACGCTCAATGGTTCGTTCAGCTGCACGGACATTCACGTCATAGAAGAACGCCGCGAACGAGTTGCGTATCACTGGGTCGGTGACCGCCCGAACGATGCGCGAACAATTACCTATTTCGAACTTCACGTCATGATCAACCACGCGACCAATGCGCTCATTGAGCTCGGTGTGAAGCCTCTTGACCGAGTCGGCGTGTGCTCACCCTGTCTCCCCGAAGCGATCGTGGCAATGCTCGCCATCACTCGACTGGGCGCGACGCACGTCGTGGTTGGACCTGAGGCCACGTCGGAAGAAATTGCAATGACGCTCAAGGATTCTGGGTGTTCGCTTGCAGTGCTCGCTGACGGTTTCTATCGCGACGACGTCGCCGTTCCCTTGAAGACGGTGATTGACACAGCGCTGACGGAGTGTCCATCAGTGAAGAAAAGTCTTGTCATTCGCCGCACTGGCGAGTCCGTTGAGTGGGTAGAGGGTCGAGACCACTGGTGGGACGAAACCGTCGACCGTCAGTCGGACAGTCACTGGTGCGATCCGTTTCCCTCGGAGCAGCCCTTTCTCATTCTCTATCCGGCGAGCGGTGACGACAGTCCAGTCTCTCGTGCCACTGGCGGATACTTAACCCAAGCTGCAACAGCGTACGCGAGCCTGATGAGAGAACCATTCGATGACCGCGTGCTGTGGACCGCGGCGCAGTTGGCCGAACTCGCAGGACACAGTTATGTCGTCTATGGACCGTTGATAAACGGCGCAACGCAATTGATCTTTGAAGGTGGACCCGATTCATGGCAAAGCGAACGCTGGGCGAACGCTGTCCGTCAACGCGACGCGACGGTTGTCTACGTTGACGGTTCTGAGATTTGCGGTACCGAATAAATCGATGAAACGTTGAAAGCAACGCACCGCCAAAGACCAATTGGATGGCCGGCGACCCTCGTCATTTTGAAATGAGTCTGCCCCACGATCCCCTCAATGACTCATCGGTGACTCTCGCGCCGACTCGCGTGGCCCGAGTAAAGCGCCGACTAACGGCGAGCGGTTCGTTTGTGCGACCGCCGAGTGCCCGTCAGACGTTTGGTTCACTCTCGGTGCGTCCTTTTCGACGGTGGTTCGTCAGCCAGTTGCTTTCCGCGTCGGGAACCATGACCCAAGCGGTGGCGCTCTCCTGGCTGGTATTGCGCCTTACGGGAAGTGGCGTTGACCTCGGTCTGCTGACGACCTGTTCGTTCTTGCCGATGTTGTTCACCGGGCCCTGGTCGGGAAATCTCGTGGACCGAGTCAATCGTCGGCGGCTTCTTATTGTGACGCAGAGCTCATTCATCGTGCTCTCGGCGCTCCTCGGTTTCCTGATCGCTTTCGGCGCGGTGCGGGTCTGGATGCTGTTCGTCCTCGCGTTTGCGTCGGGCGTCGTCGGCGCCCCCGACTCCGCCGCGCGACAGGTCTACGCCGTGGATCTGGTCGGCACTGAACACCTGACGAGTGCCATCAGCCTGAATGAGATTGTCATCAACGTGTCACGGGTCCTCGGACCTGCACTCGGCGGAGTTCTACTCGCCACCGTGGGCGCCGCCGCGTGCTGTTTCTTTAATGCCGTGTCCTTCGTTCCACCTCTCATTGTTCTTCTGATATTGCACAAGTCTGAGTCGTTCACGTCTCAGGTTCGCGTCGCGCAGTCGGACCACTTCCTCGCGGGACTTCGTTACGCGTGGCACAATCCCGCCATTCGTACGGGTCTGCTCTTCGCGGCGGTGTCGGGCATGTTGTTCAACCTGAACGTGCCGCTGCCGCTTCTCGCGACGCGGGTGTTTCACTTGGGTCCCGCAGGGTACGGACTGATGATGTCCGTCTTCGGCGTGGGAGGTGTTGTCGGCGGTCTCTTCGCCGCGACCAGTCGTTCACGTCCGACCTCGCGCTCGGTCGGCGCACTCGCGGCATTCACCGGTGGGTCAGTACTGGCTACGGCGTGCGCTCCCACGCTTGCGCTCGAGTACTGCGGACTGGCGCTAACGGGCTGCTTGTCGATCTGGTTTATTGCTCGTGCGAATGCGCTCGTGCAGTTTGAGACTGCCCAAGAAATGCGAGGGCGAGTTATGGGCGTGTGGACCATGGCGCTGCCGGGTTGCGAACCGATTACTAGCCCCCTGGTTGGTTTCGTGGGCGAGTCAGTGGGCGCGCGCGAGAGCTTCGCGGTCTCCGGTGTCGCGTTCATTGTTCTCGCGGCTGCGAGCTGGCGCACTCTCTTCGCTCGCGAGAAGAG
>JBAQZL010000021.1:0-5673 GCA_049790955.1 Acidimicrobiales bacterium | reverse complement strand
GTCCGACGTGGGCCGCGACTGCGGCGACCTGGCGCGTGTGATTGGACTGGACACCGCCGATGGAAACCAGTGTGTCGCAGCGGGTCGCGAGGGCTTCTGGTATGAGGTACTCAAGTTTGCGCGTCTTGTTTCCCCCATACGCAATGCCCGAATTGCAGTCTTCGCGCTTCGCCCAAACCGACGCTCCGCCGAGGTGGGCAGTCAGGCGATCGAGGCGGTGCACCGGGGACGGACCAAACAGCAATGGGTAACGCTCGAAGGACTCGATTGACATGGCTACGGCTCCTGTTTGCTTATTTTGCTGGCGACTCGTCGGCAAGGTCCTCGAGGACTCGCCAGATCTCTGCGAAGACCGACCTCGCTCCTTCACTGTCGCGCTCGGCGCAGGCATCGATGAGCCGGTCGTGCAGCGCCGCCGATCGAGCTGCACCTTTGGTGCTGAAGAGTCGGCGCTCCAATCGACGAATCAGGGGTGTATATCGCTCCACCGTCTCCATGAGCGCAGCGTTACGAGAAGCTTGAATGAGCACTCCGTGCAGGTCGTCGTCGGCGGCCATCGCTGCATCAAGGTCGCCGCTACGACTCGCGGCTCTGAAGGCATTGTTCGCCCCGCGCATCGATTCGATGTCTCGATCGTTGAGATTCGCCATCGCGGCACTGACTGCCAACTCCTGCATGGAACGCACCACCGACGCGGCGTCTCTAACCTCGCGCGCGGCGATCGGTGTTATCCGTGTGTAGCTCTGCGGTTTCGATTCGACCAGTCCCTCGTAGGCGAGCCGAGCCAGCGACTCACGAACGGGAGCTCGCGACAGCCCCAATCTCTCGGCGAGTTCCAGGTCGGTCACCGTTGTGCCCGGTGCCAACTCTTCTCGAACGATCGCGTCGCGAAGTGCGCGATACGCAGACTCCCGCAAGAGAGTTCGGCGTACTGGCTTAAGCGATCCCACAATTGAAATGTTAGATGTTAGATGACTACGCGGTAAATTGACGACCAAAAGTCCCCATACACCTGGGCATTTCCAAGGTGCCGGACAGAGGTCTCGGCGGCACGCCGTGTGACAGTGTTCTCTCGGTGAAGGCGACGTCAATCGACAGTCAGAAGTCGACCATCGTCTACTACAGGATGGCTGAACGCGCTGACGCGATCAGGTCGTAGGGAGATGACCACCACAATGCTGGCTCGCTGGTAGTCATCATCGAGCCCTCGGCGGATATATGAAGCAAAAGTACCGGTCGCCGATCCGGAGTGCCGCGTCACAAGATGTTCGCGATTCACGTTTGACTCCCACGCAATTGCATCTAAATACCACGTCAGAGGCTATGGGTTCGATAACGTTTTCAACGTGCCGAACCTGAAGAGGGGGTGGATTCGCTCGCCAGAGGAACTGCGACTTTATCGTCGTGCGATCGATACGGCGCAGGGATTTACGCTCGTTGAACTCCTGATCGTGATCACTGTTCTTGGGGTGCTCGCCGCGATTGTGATATTCGCCTTGGGCAGCATTACGGCGAAGAGTGCGGTCGCAGCTTGCAACTCCGACGCGACCACTGTGGATACGGCCGTTCAGGCGTACGACACGGAAACGGGCGGAACGCCGCCGGTGACGCCTCAGATCCTGACGAGTGCAACGAACCAGTATCTTCAGGCCTTCCCGACGAGCCCTTTTTTCGCGATAACGATCGATTCAGGAAAGGTCATGATCGCTGCACCGATCGGCGCGACGCCGGTCACGTATGGCTCTCCAAACGCGTGCGCCAGCGCTGGGAGCACTTCGTCCATTACGCCGACTACGACAACCTCAACCACCACGACCACGACCACGACCACGACCACGACCACGACCACCTTGCCGCCATCAAATGGCGTGAGTGCGACGGGCGCGTACACCCGATCTGGGAAAAAGGGTACGGAGGTCGTAACGGTGTCGAATCCGAATCCAATTACGGCATTGACAATCACCATTGAGGTGAATCAAAGCGCGGGCGAGACCATCACCTACGACAGCAAGAAGTTCAGCTTCACGAAAAAGGACTTCTCCGACTCCGAGTCGGCCTCGGGAGGCGACTTGACGTATGCCTACGCCCTGGACGCTGGCGACACAATTGCAAGCGGTGGGGGTGCCGCGACGGCCGTCTTCACGTCGAGTCTGACGACGCACGCAAGCGGTGGGGACACGTGGTCCGTATCAAGTGTCTCCAACGGGATTAGTGAAGTGGTCACCGGAGCCTTTTGAACCGATAGGGGGCGCGGGGAGATTCCAGTTCGACACCATTCGCGAAGATCGTGAAGATTCAGCTGTCGGGAACGATTCGTGGATGACTCACCGCCTGGTGTGGCTGCATTGGCTTACGCCCGAGAGTCTTGGGGGCAGTTAGCCGCGCGGTCGGTGCTCAAGCGGGTGGGGGGCTGACGGTATCCCCGAGAACGGACCCGCTTCCGACTTGTCAATTGGCACGGGTCCCGGTTCGTAGAGGCTGTAGCCCCTTGAGCGCATCCAAGCCAGACAGGATTCGGTGTCTCTTTGTCCCTCGTACCGACCGTCGAGGACCCACGGCCGGAACCGGTAGATCGTCTGACCGTGTTCGTAGGTACTCGACCCAATTCGAGTGAACAAAGCACCATCGTCGCGAAGCAGAAATTCGCCAGCGCTAAATCCACCAGCGTCATCGCTGCTGTCGTAGACCCAGCCGCAGTGGACGAGCGCGCACTCCCCGTTTGCGAGCGGGTCGATCACTCTCGTCGCGGCGTCAGGATCAGCATCGGCTTCCACTCACGCTGCTTGAAGAAACTGACGGGTCGTTCGTGCACTGAGTCGTGGCAAATCGGAGTTGCCGAGGCGCAGCGCGTCGTCGAGCTCTCCCTGGTGCCGAAGGACGCGCGAACTTGGAACGAAAGAGTGGCACGAGGGGCCCTGCGAACGCCAGATATTTGTGCAAAGGTGTTTTTCCGTCTGCTGTCACGCAATCGGCAGGCGCCACTATATGACGGTCGCGAAGCACTTCACGAGCGCTCGACCCCACCTCTGAGAAAAAGCCGCAGTGTCGCCCTGCCCGGTGCGAGAAGTACGTCGATCTGTTGGTCGTCTGGATCACTTCACTTCGCAAGGGGGATGGCTTTGGTCTTGAATATTCCGTTGCCGTACTCCGTTGAGTACCCGGTTCTCACGAAAGCGGTGACCGAGGACAAATGGGTTTGGGCGGAGACCGGACCGAAGTAGAGCGTGACCTTGGTGCTCTTCCCGGGCCGAATGTTGGGCGACGCCTGGATCCCAGCTTCGGATTCGGCGTCGCTACCGTTTGATAGGACGATGTAGGCCGCGTTTTGACAAACCCCATTCACAAGAGTTCCTAGCCCCGAAGCACAGCCGCCTTCATCTTTCGGAGGAAGATCGATAGCGAAGTCCCCCTCGATTGCGCCGGAGATGAACCCAGGATTCGGATACGCCCCGTATTGAAAGGGACCGAGGAGGACGTCCATCAGGGAGAGAGGTCGATCCCTCTGCAGATTCGTGATGGTCAACGGAATCTGAACGTAGTCCTTGCCCGGCGGGGCTATGGCCGGTGGGTTGCCCTGGTCGTTCTTGTGGCCCTCCGTCGTCGACAAGCTTGGTCCTGCTGCCTGGACCCGGAAACGGAAGCCGTCCCCAGTTGTCGTGTTGACGCCAGGGTCAGAGGCCCGAGGTTCGGGCTGAAGAGTTGTCGTTGCGGTGGCGGTGGACGGCGAGCGCGAGGAAGAGACCGCACGGGTGCGGATCTTTCGATGGTTCTGGCTCAAATTGTTCGACGAGAGGTGAACGAACGCGAATGCAGTGCTGTGCGCGCTGGCTGTAGCTGCAGTCTGCGACCCCAGCACTATCAGCGCCGCCACGACAGCAACGCCAAAACTTCCACGTGCGCCAGTTCCAAAGGTCACTGGGAGTGAAGGTAGTGCTTCGTTCGGCGCGCGTCAATCGGTATGACACCGAATATGAGAAGCCGCAACCCTACCCGCTTGTCGTGCACTGCTGTTGTAATGAGCCGATCCCTAGTTGACCTGGTTCGTCAGTAACTTTTCAGTGATTGGTCGAACTCACTGCGGTAGGGATGGCGGGATCTCCGGGTCAGGCTGATGTGGCGTTGTCGGGAGCAGTGGCGACGCGCTCGGCGTTGGAGGTGCACTGTTGCTTCTAAACTGGTTTCCGATTGCCAGCGTCTGAAGGGCATCGCGTGCAATCAACTCGTTCGCACTGCGCACGATGCTCGGCATACGGAAGAAGTCGACTACCCACCAAACCTCACCAACGCCGATAAACCAAGTCGCCCAGAACGCGAATTGCACTCCCACCTTCTTCAGGTAGAGATAGTGAAAGCCGATGAAGAACCAGGCAATGTACGCCAGTGACGTCTTCTTTCTCATCCTGTCGTATTCATTAAAGAACGCGTTTTGGGAGGCGGAGTCCATCTGGGCGACTGTGTGTTGGACCGTCGGAGGGAGCGACTTAACCGTCCGTGCCTCGGAGGATTCTTCCTGATTCGCTTTGTACGCTCTATAGCCTGCGAACGCCAGGGCAGCGATGACAATCAGAAAAATAAGGTCCTTCATGATTCCCCCTTGCGATATTGATTACGACGACGCAACATGCTGGCGGTGTCTCAATACACTGGGCTGAGTGTAGGGCAGTATCGAATGTCGTGCCACCTGGCAGAAAGTCGATGTGCTTCCCACCGCACCCTGCGTCAGGCGGCCGAAAAGACTTGTTTCAGGGGCACCGTGTGCGGGACGAGTCCCGAGTTTCTCACCTCGACTCCGCGCATTCACGAGCGCCGGATCGCCGATGGCGGAGCGGGTCTCGCTCCGCTACGCTTCGCGTCAGAAAGCACACGTCTAGGGTTGACTCCTCAGCAACGCCAACCCTCGGGGGTTGGACATGGCTCACGCCGTTACGCGAAGACACAGCCTGGCCGTGATGGCATGTTGTGCCCTCCTTACTACGGTGGCGTCATCGGTCGCGCAGGCAGCTGGCGCGAGTAGTCCCACCCTGACGTCTGTGTCGCTCGTTGCGAGCGACGTACCCGGCTTCCATGCAGTCAGTGCGGACGACGAAACGTTCCAAGAGCCGAACGACCAAGGATTTGACCAGGCGTTCATCTCCTGCGCCAAGGGTCACCCGCTCATCGATCACTTCGACACTGGACCGGATGCCAAGGTGAGCCAGGTCTTTGGGCAGGGGGAGGACCCTTACGGGACACCCGTGCTCAGCGTCGCCTCGGCCGCCTTCGGCGACGGCTCCGTAGCTAACGCCCAAGTAGCTGAAGCGGAGCTCGCCGACCCTTCGTTCCAGCGGTGCTGGGCGCGGACCAGCGACGCGCTCAACAAGCAACAGGGACTGACGATACCCGCGTCTCCGTCCGTTGTTAATGAACTGGCGGATCCCGACCTCACCTCGCTAGGTGCCGCCTTCGCCATCAACTCCAACTATTCGGTGCTCGGAGGTCCCTCTGCCTATTTCCAACTTGTGGTGACGGTGATGCAGCAGGGACCGATAACGGTGATGCTGATCACTCTGGCGTACGGCGAGGCGTACCCCACGGCCGACCGAATGAGCGCGGCTACCAGTATCGCTAAGAAGATGGGTGGCACGCCTCCACCTCCGCCAGCGAAGCCGACCGATTGCCTGTCGGCTCAGCTGC
>JBAQZL010000020.1:0-53422 GCA_049790955.1 Acidimicrobiales bacterium | reverse complement strand
CTGCATCTCGGCGTCGGTGTTCACCAACGACAGCGAACCGTTCGCCCGAAACCCGACGCCCGGAACTCGCTCGCCGATCTCCTGCCAGAGTTCACGTGAGCGCAGCGCCAGTGCCAGTTCGGCGCCGGAAGCGCGCCCGCTCACCCAGATCAGGCCGAAGTTGCGAACGGTCGCGCCATGGGGCACAACGTCACGTTCGAGATGCACAACGTCAGCTCCGCGCTGTAGCGCGAAAAGTGCGTGGACGGTACCGAGAATGCCGGCTCCCACCACGACCGTGCGCTGACCGTCGAGAGAGTGGTCGCCGTTCAACACGATGTTCAAACTAAACGCGAGACGTTTCCAACACGTGACCGATCGGTGTCCGTTCTTCGCTATTCGCCGCGACGCTCGACGAAGAATTCGCGCAGGAGCGTCGCGGACTCCTCGGCCAAGACGTCGTAGGTGAGCGACACTTCATGAAGAAGTCGAGGATCGCTTAAGAGGTTGTAGCGCGAGCCGACGGCGCCGGCTTTCTCATCGAGCGCCCCCATCACGAGACGCGCGACGCGTGCGTTGACTAGCGCGCCAGCGCACATCGTGCAGGGTTCAAGCGTCACGTAGACCGTTACGTCGTCGAGGCGCCAGTGACCTCGCTGGCGCGCCGCGTCGCGCAGCGCCACGATCTCGGCGTGCGCGGTCGGATCATGATCGAGCTCGCGTCGATTTTCGCCACTCCCGATGACCACACCCTCGGCCACGATCACGCAGCCAATAGGTACGTCGTCGTGGGCCCCGGCGCGCGATGCCTCGGTGAGAGCCTCTCGCATAAAACGCTCGTCGTCACCCATGACGCACAAGGGTAGGACACGACGTGACGCTCAAGGTTCATTGAGGACCGCGGCAGTAGACTTCTCGACGGAGGGGTGCGAGAGCGGCCGAATCGGGCAGTCTCGAAAACTGCTGTGTCTACGGGCACCGTGGGTTCAAATCCCACCTCCTCCGCCAGCGGGAGACGGGTGACCTTTGTCACCCGTCTTTCCCATTTCCGCGCCGCATTCGGACAAGTACGCTGGATTTGTCGTACGACCGCCAACTCAGGAGATCTCATGGTTTCGTCACTCACTACGCAAGTGGGCACCGAGCGCAAAGTCATCACCGAACTGCCCGGACCCAAGTCCCAAGAGCTTCACGAGCGCCGCAAGGCCGCCGTCAGTTCGGGACTCACCGTTGGCTTTCCGGTGTACATCGATCGCGCAGAAGGCGCCATCTTGGTCGACGTTGACGGAAACCAGTTGCTCGACATGGGTTCAGGCATTGCGGTCACGGGAATTGGTCACGCCGTGCCCGCTCTCGTGGAGGCCGTGAGTCGACAAGTCGCGAGCTTTACACACACCTGCTTCATGGTGACGCCCTATGAGTGTTACATCGAAGTGTGCGAAGCGCTCAGTGAACTGACTCCGGGCGATCACGCGAAGACCTCCGCGTTGTTCAACTCAGGCGCCGAAGCGATTGAGAACGCCGTGAAGATCGCGCGACTCGCTACGGGCAAGAGCGCGGTCATCGTCTTTGAGCACGCCTACCACGGACGCACGAACTTAACGATGGCCCTCACCGCAAAGAACATGCCCTACAAGGATCGCTTCGGGCCTTTCGCTCCCGAGGTATATCGCGTTCCCATGAGCTACCCCTTCCGAGACGGATTGAGCGGCGCTGACGCGGCGGCGCGAGCGATCAAGATCATCGAAACCGACATCGGTGTGCACAACGTCGCCGCCCTCCTTATTGAACCGATCCAAGGTGAGGGCGGCTTCGTCGTTCCGGCGGACGGATTCCTGCCGGCGCTGTCGAAATGGACGACGGACAACGGCGTGGTTTTCATCGCCGACGAGATCCAAAGTGGCTTCGGACGCACCGGCGACTGGTTCGCGGTTGACCACGAAGGCGTCATTCCCGACATTGTCACCACCGCCAAGGGTCTCGCCGGAGGCATGCCTCTCGCGGGCGTCACCGGCCGGGCAGAGCTCATGAACGCCGTGCACGAAGGTGGGCTCGGCGGCACGTACGGCGGCAACCCGGTCGCGGCGGTCGCGGCGCTCGCCACGATCCAGACCCTCAAAGAGAAGAATCTGCTGGTGCGCGCCAAGGAACTCGGCGAGATCATGTTGACGTCGCTTCACTCGCTGGCGAAGGATGTCGCCATAATCGGCGATGTCCGCGGGCGAGGTGCCATGGTCGCCATTGAACTGGTCCAGCCCGGCACGAAAACGCCCAACGCGGTTGCGGCGAAGGCCGTCGTTAATTACTGCCAGCAGAACGGCGTGATCGCCTTGATCTGTGGCACCGACGGCAACGTCATTCGGTTGCTTCCTCCGCTGATCATTAGTGACGACCAACTCGCCGACGGTCTCGCAGTGCTGAGCGCTGGAGTTCGGTCCGTTCGCTAGTTCGTCGCCGACGCAATTTCGTCAGGAGTTCATGAATCGAGGTGTGAGACGCGTGCGCACAGGGTTGCGCATTGGGGTGGGTCTCGCCGCGGGCGCGCTGGTTCTCGCGAGCTGTGGGACAACCGCTGTCGTGCCGACGGTGCATCTGAACGGCACCCCGGCACTCAGCTTTGATGTCCCCCTCACCAACGTCGCCTGCACTCTCAATGACGTCTGCGTTGCGCTCGGCACGTCGAGCGCCGGATCGGGGCCGATATCTATCGCGGAGTTCTCGACACCGAAGGGCAAGTGGCTCAACCTCACCCTTCCCTCGGGTGCTTCGACGCTGCTGACAACGACCGCCTGTTCCGGTTCGCAATGTCTAATCGGCGGATCGCGTCCAGGTAGTGATCTCTTGTGGCTCTTCGACTCCCACGGAAACTCGCTGAGCGCACTCGCTTCTCCGGCGCAGGGCATTGGAGTGAGCTCATTGACATGCAACTCTCTAACCTGCGCGATGCTTGATACCGGTCCCGGCGGCGTGCCGCGCTTCAGCGCGAGCTCCGACCAAGGGAGTACGTGGTCGACGCCCGTACTGCTCGCTTTCGCCAAAGGTGACGCCGTGACCACGTTCTCGTGCGGATCATCGCTGAGTTGCGCTCTCGGACTCATGACGCCCGCGCACGTATTTGCGCTCTACGTGACCAGCGACGCTGGTTCAACCTGGAACGAGCAAGCAACGCCAAGTTCGTGGACAACGTTGACGTCGCTGTCGTGCCAGGCGCGTCGGTGTGTCGGTCTCGCCGCCACGGCGACCAAATCGCTCCTCGTGCGTTCATCGACGTTTACGCGAACGTGGAAAGCCACGACGTTGAAATACCTGGCGAGCTCGCTGGCCTGTACGCCACTCCAGCAGTGCGTCGTCGTGGGTCAACGCTCAAACGAAAGTCCTTGGCTCGCATTGGTGCACGATAAAAAGACGACCGCTGTAAAGTTGCGCTACGTTCCTTCCCCGCTTCTCGCAGTGGCGTGCGGATCAAAAGTCTGCGCCGCAATTGGCGTCACCACGCTCGTCACTGTTCCCTCCACTACGTAGCGAGCCCGCAATTTTCGCGACACGCGGCTATGGGAGGCTGGAAGGGTGAGTACGTCAGCCACGAGCCCTATTCCGCCGGGCTGGTATCCGGATCCCGCCGATGCTCGTCAGTGGCGCGTCTGGACGGGAACCTCCTGGTCTGAAGCGACCCGACCGTACGGCGATCCCGTGCAAGCGCCTCGACTGGTCACTACTTTTTCGCTGCTCTTGGCCCTGCGTCGAGTGCAGAACGTCGGCATCGTGGGAGTACTAGGCGGACTCGGCCTGCTCGTGAGCGTCCTCGCGCACTGGCCCGGAACACAGCACCCAACGCCCGAGTGGTTCGCGATTGTCGCGAGCAGCGTTGCGGTGGCATTCCTCGTCGTCGGCACCGCCGCCTGCGCCTTCGGGGTGAAGGAACTCGAGGGTCGTTGGTCGCTCGCCGCGTTCGCGCCCGGAGTGAATCTCTTCATCGCGAGCGCCCTTGTCAATCGACGCCTCGGCATTCGCCCGGCGTGGCGAATCATGTCAGAGCTCGCGCTCCTCGTCGTGTTTGTTGCTTCATCGCACGACGACCTCTGGCTGTGCGTAGGACCAGTGATCGTGGCGTACCTCGAGTCAACGTGGTTCAGTGCCCTCATCGATCGCCTCGGCGGTCGAGCGGGCGCCGAGGGATAGAACGTCCGTCGACGTCAGTCCTGGTCGAGGGCGTCGCGCAGCCGTTCGGCAACGCCCGTCCAGCCCTTATACGACTGCACCGACGCGGGGGCAGTATCGAGCGAGTGCAGCAATGTCGTCACGAATGTATCGTCGCGCTCGCGCAGCGTCGCCGCAGACGTGACGTAGGTACGAATTGTGAACGCCACGGCGTTCGTGCGCGGTAACGCACGAAGCGTCTGACGTTCCACGCGAAAGTACCAGTCGTCCAACCTGCCACTTGGGCTGCGACGCACGACGGCCGGCTGGTGCAGCACTGGGCTATCCAGCAAGGTCCAGTTGAGTCGCCAGAAGGCGCGGTCTGGTTTTAGCCGATCAAAGAATGCGTTCGTCGGACGCGCGAGTTCGTCCCCGTAGCCGGGGACCGGCGCGTGGATGTCATCGAGGGTCGTGCCAATTTTTGTCGCCAGGTCCCATCGAGACGGGAAGCAGACGCACGCCGCACGCAGCCGCCACGCGTCGTCGCGCATCAGCACACAGAGGTCTTCTTGCACCAGTCGACTGGCCGCGACGATTGCGTGTTCGCCGCCCTCGGGTGTGGTGGCGACACCCGCGTGGTGTGCACGAAGGTTCTCGCGAATTTCATCGAACAGCTCGCGACTCGCCTCGTCACCCTCGGATTCGGTCGCGACCACCACGTCGTACTTCTCATTGAGTAACTGTGACTTGAGAGCGAGCTCCTCTTCGTAGTGCTCGTCGATCTCGATCCACGCCGAAAGATCCAGTGGACGCAGCCCCATCGCGAGACGCCATCCGCGCGCGTCGAGCGGTACGTAGGGCATCGCCAACGCAGCTCAGCGTCCTCGGTTACGGCGGACAACAAGTAGATAGAAGAGCAGCGCCGCCACGGGAACAGCAATAACGATGATGCGACCTTCGGGAAGAACAACACCGCGATGCACGTCAACAACCATCTGGGTACTCACCTGGAGCGAGGCGAACCAGCCACTCATGAGGGAAACTCCACTCCCCTAATCTGACACGTCGCCCGCATCACAAAATTTTTCTCGACTCGATACTCCCTTACTGCGAGCTGGAATTGAATATCCCGTTTCGTTAGGTATTATGTGCCATGCCCAGAAGCCAGCGCACTCGCAGTGCGCGCGCTATCGCCAACGACACGGCTATTCGTGATGCGGCGATCAGTGAGGTTCTGCGCGTGGGCGTCGACCACGTATCTCTGCGCGACGTGGGCCATCACGCCGGACTGACCCACGGCGCCACATACGCCCGATACGAGGACGTCGACGAGCTCCTCGTTGACCTGTGGAACTCAGTGTTGGCCAGGCGCGCCACCGCAATTTTCGACCTCTCGATGACGGCCGCCGAGTCTCCGAACGCGAAAAGCGTAGGAGCCCTATTCGACTTCATTCGCGATACGACGCCCGCGGACGTGGCCAGCGTCCACCTGTTGTTAACGTCGAGGCGGATTCCCACCCTCCACGAAGAAGTGGAACCTTTCATCAAGACGCACTTCGAGAGCGATCCCGGCACGAGCGATCAGGCGAAGGCAATCTTTTCGCGGGGTCTCACTCTCTTCGCCATGACGATGATGCAGATTTTTGCCAACTCACAGTTCGGGTGGGATCGCGACTACCAAGCCGTGCTTGAGAAGTTGCTCATCGAGACTCTCGAAGTGGACCCGGCCGACGTTCAGCCGGTCACGCTCACCGAGCCCGACGACCGCATCCTCGTGGCTCCCGGTGATGACTTGAAAGCGCAGCTCGCCTTCGCCACTTTTGGAGTCGTCGGCAAGAGTGGCTACACCCGCGCGACGATCTCGCGAATTGCCCGTCGCGCCAACTGTTCTCCCGGGGCGATCTACAAGCTCTATCCGTCGAAGGAAGACCTCGTCATCGCTGCTTTTCACGACCTGATGCGCGCGCGGTGGATGAAGTTCACGAACTTCGTCGACATTCTCGAAGAAGGCTCTCTCACCCAGCTCTTGTACTCGTCAGCGAGCGGCCAGAACTCCGTGCGACAGAGCTTCACCTTGGAGACCGCTCTCGCGGCAGCGCACAGTGACAAGCTTCGCGACGCCGTCTTGGGCCAGATTGGAGAGCTCGAGTCCGTCGTGCCGCTGCTCAACAACGTGAGCGACGAGGAGAAGGTGCGCCTGCGCTACATGATCCGATCAATTGTCTTTGTCACGGTCGGCATCAACTTCCTTTCCACCGTCACGAACGTGACACGAAACGTCGACTTCAATCAGTTCGGCGAGCCGTTCCGGCGAGCGCTCTTACGTGAAGGGGTACCGACCTGGTCCGAGATGTGCCAGCAGATACTCGAAGTGGTGAACGCGCGGGGCTACTAGCTCGCGGGAGTCGTCGGCGCGGCGTTGCCCATCATCTTTTCCAGCCGATCGAGTATGCCCGTGATGACCTCGTCCTGCGCAAGAAGGTGCTTCTGGATCTCTTCGGCCTCTTTCAGGACGGCCTCGGCGTCCTTATAGGTCTCCTCGGCGCGCTTGTCCGACGCGGCGGCCTGGATGTTCTGGCCCACGATGATGATGGGCAACAAGACCAGTTGCAGAAAACTACTGGAGAGCCACACGATGATGAAATATGTCCCTTGCTTGATAGCGTCGGGAAGCGCAAACAGCGCCAAGACAGTGAAGATGTACGCCGCCCACATGGTTCCCACCACGAGCGTGATGCGAAGACCAAACTTCGCGTTAAATTTCGCGAAAACACTGTCCGATTTGGGCTTTCGGAAGTCGTCAGTTTTGACGGGACGGCCCAGATGCGCGAGTTCGGTGGCTCGCGGGTGGCGGATGTACTCGTAGATTTTTGCCATGAGCGAATTCTCACACGTACGCGCGGGAATCAATGGGAATGGGTCAGGTCAACTCTTCATCAGGTCGGGTGAGGTTTCCATTCCTTGGCGCCACACCGATCGAGCGATGATCTTGGTCGTGTCGGCTCGATCCTTGTAGCGAAGGGCGATGTCGCGCGACTCCTCGAGTAGACCTTCGGACAACGTGGTGGGCTCGAGACCCAAGGCGAGGAACTTCTCGCGACTCACGTTGAGTTCGTTTTCTATCGCCTCGCGCCGTGGGTTGGGCAAGTTCGCGATCTCGGCGCCGGTGAGCTTCGAGATCAATTCGGCCAACTCGCGCACTCGGTGCGTCTCGGTGACCTGATTGAAGACCTGGGGCTTTTGCCCGCGTTCCGGCGGGTTCTCCAAGGCGATCTGGATGCAGCGCACGGTGTCGCGAATGTGAATGAAGGCTCGCGTTTGTCCACCGGTGCCGTGAACGGTGAGCGGATGTCCGATGGCCGCCTGCATCAAGAAGCGGTTCAACACGGTGCCGTAGTCGCCGTCGTAGTCGAAACGATTAATCAGTCGTTCGTCCATAACGGTCTGAGGGGTTTGAGTTCCCCACACGATGCCCTGATGAAGGTCGGTGATGCGGACCTGGTCGTTCGCCGCATAGAACGCGAACAGCAATTGATCAAGTGTTTTGGTCATGTGATACACCGAGCCGGGATTGGCCGGGTGCAGGATTTCGCGATCGATCTCTCCGTCGGGTGTCGGGACTTTGACGGTGAGATATCCCTCGGGAATCGGCGCCGTACCGGACCATCCGTAGCCGTAGACCCCCATGGTGCCCAGGTGAACCATCGCGATATCGAGGCCGGTTGTCGCAATCGCCACGAGAACGTTGTGCGTTGCTCGCACATTGTTGTCGACCGTGTAACGCTTGGTCGACGAGTCGCGCATCGAATACGGCGCGGCGCGTTGTTCTCCAAAGTGCACGACGGCGTCGGGACGCTGTTCACGAAAGAGAACTTCAAGGCGGTCGTACTCTTCGGCGAGATCGAGGTGAACGAAGTTGATCTCGTTGCCCGTTAGTTCTTTCCATACCTTCAGGCGCTCGCCAATCGGGGCGATTGGCGTCAAAGACTCCACCTCGAGATCAACATCAATCTTGCGACGACTGAGGTTGTCGACGATGGTCACCTCGTGGCCGAGGTCAGACAGATGCAGAGATGTTGGCCAGCCGCAAAAGCCGTCGCCGCCGAGTACGAATACCTTCATGAAAAACTCCTAATACGAAATCGTGATGACGGCTGAACGGTCAGCAGAGGCCGTAAATAACGGGCTTCGGTGTCGTCCAACACTACCAATGAACAATGCCGGACTCTCGTTTCAACTAGCTGCGCGCCGCGGCACACGCGCCACCCAGAGACTGTGCTCGGACCAGCGTCGTTGCTCGAATATTCACTGTCGTGTGATAGTTCCAGGTGAGAACGACTGTTTCTCGTGCGACGGGTGAGTGTGAGTAGCGAGCAACTCGTCAGCACATTGTGCGCATCCGTCCGAGCCTGCCCTTGCGCCACACTCACCACGTATTTTCTCCTCGCGTTAGTACCTATTTCTATATCTTCACTAGGAATAGTAGACTAAATAGCAATCTCAAGCGGTTTTTGGGCTTTGCGCTCTGTTACAGCCCGGCCAACTTCGTGAGATTCGCGGCCGACGACACTTGACTGGCGGGTGGCACCGACATCTGGACGGTCATTCCATATCCGGTGACCGTCTCACTGGCGACTGACGACACGGAAGCGCCCGCAATCGTTTCGCTCACGTTGGCACTGATGTAGGCCAAGCGTCCTTGGGAGTCAATGTCGACCGTCTCGGTCACTGCGCCGAGCGACACTTGGGGAACGGCCTTCGCCACCCACGAGGGAAGGTTATGAAGACCGCTACTCACGATGTGTTGCGCTGCAGACGATCCGATCGAGACGTTGTACTGCGTCACCGAAGTGTTGTTGAGACTCACGGTACCTTCGTCAGTAACGACCGCACCTTGAGACGCGAGATCCGACAACCCCGCGAGAGGATTGCCAGCGACCCCGAGCGACGCGGACTCACTGTTCGTCAGCGACATCGACACCCACGGCGTCGGTAGGAGATCTCTCACACTGGGGCCGAGCTCCAAATAGATGACGTCATTGGAAATGATTGCGGAGACGGTCCCGATGCTGCCGAGGGCTCCCCCGTAGTTCATGGTCAGTTTGCACTCGGCGTTCGTGAGGTCGCAGACACCGTTGCCCGTGACGCCGATGGTCGCTCCCGACGCCGTCACGCTTTCGTTGAGCGTGTAGGCCATCGAACGCGACGCCAAAGTGGCGCTCAGTGCCCGACGAACCTTGAACGCCGCCGCCGCGGACGAATTCTTGGTTCCCGTGAGGACGACGACGAGTGCGACCACGACGACCACGAGACAGAGTCCCCCGGTAATGAGACGGCGTCGACGGTGAGGCCGAAGGG
The DNA here is from genome assembly GCA_049790955.1 of Acidimicrobiales bacterium. Classification (GTDB taxonomy): domain Bacteria; phylum Actinomycetota; class Acidimicrobiia; order Acidimicrobiales; family RAAP-2; genus RAAP-2. The sequence goes on along the minus strand of JBAQZL010000020.1, from coordinate 43,948 downwards.
GTAGGGGCGTTAACGCGTGGGGATAATTTTCCGCCTTGATAGGACCGAGGTCATTTACCATGACACTTCCTTCCTCGGGCCAGCGTACCTCCGCGCCATAAAACAAAATTCTCGCGTCGGTACGATGAACGTGTGAGCCGCTCAAGGATGAACAGGCTCGAAAGAAACCGGGTGGCCCGCCGCGTTGCAGCAGTGTCGCATCAACGTAATGGACGACACTTTGTCGCAGTCACGTTGAGCGCTATGGTCCTTTCCCTGCTCGGACTAGCCATATCCTCTCAACCTTCAAGTGCGTCACCGTCAACGCGCGCCGAAGTCGCCGTTTTGTCCACCAGCGCGTACGGGAATGTCCTCGTCGTCGGCAACGGGAAGCTCAAGGGCTTTCCCCTCTACGCCTTTAGCGGAGACGCGGGCGGAAAAATCCGGTGCGGCACGACTCGGGCGACCGGTTACGACCTCGGTCCTGACGTGAATATGCCCCTCACCTGCACCGGCCCCGAACGCGACCTCCTGAATGGCGTGAAGTCCGACGACTGGCCAGCTTTCACCACCATCGGGAAGCCCCTCGCCGGGATCGGAGTATCGTCTCGCCTGCTCGGCACCATCGTTCGCGCCGGAATCGGCGCTCAAGTCACCTACGCCGGACATCCGCTCTATCTCTTTGATCCCGTGTCGAAACCGTTCACCCCTCAAGGCGAGGGCTACATGGAAACCGTGAAGCCGCTCGCGCCGTGGCACGGGTACTGGTACCTCGTTTCGACAACGGGAAACGACGCGCCGGGTCGAGCGACGTTGGAACAAGGAACGTTGCCGGATGGATTGAACGTGCTCTCCGTGGTCATGGACGCGAACGTCAGTCCCTTGAACGCGACGGTTTATACCTTTCGTCGCTTCCAGCCTCACGTCAGCATCTGCGACACCAAATGCTCCCTCACCTGGATACCTGTCTTGACCTCGAGCGCTCCGCTCACTGGAAAAAACGTGGACCCTCGTCTTGTCGGGGAGGTGCGTCTGGACAATGGAGCCGAACAAGCCACCTACAACGGTCGTCCGCTTTTCCTGTACGCCAAGGAGAAGGCCTTTCTGACGCCCGCCATCCAATTGAAGAGTTCGGGTACCGCTGGCAACGGGAACGGACAATCAGGTTCGGGTGCGGGAACGTTTGAGACTATTCCTCTTCGCTGACGTCGGCACCTGACGTCAGCGCCGACGTTTATATGTTTCCGAGGGCAAACTCGTGGCAGCGGTAACAGGTGACTTCGCGCTCCGCCGAGGCGGCTGGCACCATGCCGCACAACGTGACCTTGGCGTTCGACGTACGCACATAGTGAACGTCACCGTCCACATCGTTCACCGCCATGAACTTTTCGAGACGTTCCATAGGCCGACTGTACTCACGCAAGGCTTCTCAATGCGTTTATGAAGTATTACGTGACGCACTCCCAGTAAATCTCACTCTTCTCGTGGCTAACGCGAGAAACCACCTTATTTGTTGCGATGGCTTCAAGAATAAATCGCATTTCAAAAGTAACGCGATTGTGAAATCTTCGTGAACAGAAATCAAACGGGCGATGGTAAATTCTATACAGGGCTTAGGTCCTGAACTCCTTCTCGCTCGACACGAGTCGGTCCGACGAAGACAAGGTCCATGCCCACTACTCAACGAACACGAAGCGCACGCGCGCTCGCGAACGACGATGCCATCCGCAAGGCGGCCATCGAATCGATCTTGCAGAATGGCGTCGACCGATTGTCGCTACGCGACATCGGCCACCAGGCCGGCCTCACTCACGGGGCGACCTACGCGCGCTACGAGGACGTGGACGAGTTGCTCGTTGATCTCTGGAACTCGACTCTGGCACAGCGGTCCCTCGCGATGTTCGAACTATCACACGCTGCGGCTCGAACACCGAACGCCGAGACTGTGGGAGCGATGTTCGCAGTACTTCGCGACGCCACCGCCGCCGACGTCGCCGCGGTTCACGTTCTGCTCGTCTCGCGACGATTCCCAATTCTCCACGAAGAAGTCGAGCCGTTCTTTCATCAGTATCTCGAATGCGGCGAGCCCGACCCCGATGGAACGTACGCTCGCGCCCAGACTCTGTTCGCAATGTTGATCGTTCGCGTCATTGGCGGCCGTCAGTTCGACTGGAGCAACGACGACGTCAAACTCGAACAACTCATTCTCAGCACTCTGGAGATGAAGCCGACGGTCACCGCTCGAATTGAACCTCGCGGCCTGGACGATCGAATTATTCCCGAGCCCAACGAGAGTCTCAAATCGCAGCTCGCGTACGCCACCTTTGGCGTTGTAGGAAAGAGTGGCTACATTCGTGCCACGATCACCCGCATTGCTCGACGGGCGGCGTGCTCCCCGGGAGCCATCTACAAGCTCTACCCCTCCAAAGAGGATCTCGTCATCGCGTCATTTCGCGACATCATGCGAGCTCGTTGGCTTCGCGCCACAAACTTCGTGGACATTCTCGAAGAAGGTTCCATCGCCCAGTTGCTCTACGCGTCCGCCAGCGTTCAAAACGAGGTGCGGCAAAACTTCACTATGGAGACGATTCTCGCCTCGACCCACAGCGACAAGATTCGATTGGCGGTGGGGGGCCAGCTTCGCGAACTCGAAGACGCCGTGCGAACTCTCGAGGAACTGGGCGATGACGAGATCGAGTCACTTCGCTTCATGATTCGCTCTGTGACCAACTTGGCGATTGGGGTGAGCTGGATGACGACCATCGCACCCGGTTCACGTGACATCGATTTCAACCAATTCGCAGAGCCTTTTCGCCTCGCCATTCTCCGCGACGTGCTACCCAACTGGATCCATATCTCGGAGCAGATTCGCGCAGCGGTCAAATCTGCGACGTAGCTGTGTCTTTCGCTTGCCAGCGAACGCTTCATGGGAATTGCCTTAAGAGATTCCCGTGTCTACATCTCGTTCCTGATCACGTGGGTGATTCAGGATCCTCGCGAAATCGGCCGCGGCCGGAAACCGCGTGCGGCCCATGCCACACTCAACGAGGGTCGTAAACGATCCACTCGCAGTGCAAGGGAGAATCGCATGAAGAAGCTCGAAATCAGACTCGTTGCGCAACTGGCTGTGGCCTCGCTACTCGGTGCGGGACTAACTCTCGGATCACTTGGCGTTGCCGCAGCTTCCCCAAGTGCCACCGCGCGTGCCACCCACGCCCGCTCCAACACGATTGAGTTCAGCGGGCAGGTGACGGCCTACAGCGCGGCCACTGCGACGGCACCCGGATCAATCACGCTCACCGATCGAGCCGGCGCGACGCTGAACTTCGCCACGTCGACCACGACCACGATTACTCAAATAGATGGCAGCGGCGCCACTCTCGCGATCAACGACTTCGCCACGGTCCAGGCTCCGCTCGCGACTCCCGGAGACGCCACAGTGATTTCCTTCAGTGCGGCGGCTCCCGTTTCGTTCTCAGGCGTAGTGACCGCATACACCGCGGCATCAGACACAACAGCCGGCTCAATCACGCTGCGTCAGCGTGACGGGGCAACTCTGACGTACGCGGTGACGTCCGCGACGACGATCTCCGAGAATGGCGGCGCGGGCGACAAGATTGCCGTTGAGGACTTCGCCACTGTTGAGGCGGCCGCCGCGGCGCCGACGGTCGCGTTAGCGATCACCTTTGACGCGGCTGCACCCGTCAGATTTGATGGCCGGGTCACCGCCTATACGCCCGCGTCGGGCACGACGGCCGGCTCGATCACGCTCAAGGACTCTGCGGGCGCCGAATTGACCTTCACCACGTGGTCATCGACGACCATCACGGAACTCGACGGAACTGGCGACACGCTGGCCGTCGGAGATCACGCGACAGTGGAAGCTGCCGCGTCCGACAAGAGCGTCGCCACGTCCATCACGTTCGCACCCGCTCCCCCCGTTGAGTTCTATGGACAAGTGACGGCCTACACCGCGGCGTCCGGGGCGACGCCGGGATCAATCACCGTGGAAAAGAAGAATTCCAGCACCGCGACCTTCTCCACCACCTCCTCGACGACCGTCACCGAAGTTGGAGGATCGGGCGACGCGCTGGCGGTGGGCGACTATGCCAACGTTCTAGCAACTAGCGAACTGCCCACAACGGCTCATGAGATCAGGTTCACGCCAGCCCCACGACCGGAGTACTTCAGTGGTCGCGTTACCGCGTACAGCGCGCCCACCGACACAGCCGCAGGTTCGATCACGCTTCACCGACGCGACCGCGCCTCATTGACCTTCACCGTGACGTCGTCAACGACCTTTCTTGAACTAGGCGGTTCCGGGGACGTCATTGCGGTGCGCGACTACGCGAGAGTAGAGGCCGCCGCGTCGGCGAAGACAGTGGCGATAGCAGTTGCCTTTCGGCCCGCTGCGCCAATTACCTTCTCTGGCAAGGTCACCGCGTATAGCGCGGCGTCGGGCGCTACAGGCGGTTCCATCACGTTGACGGATCGCCCTGGAGCCACGCTGACCTTCGCAACGTCGTCGTCAACGACGATCACCGAACTCGGCGGCACTGGTGACACGCTGGTCGTGGGTGACCACGCGACCGTGCGCGCACCCGCCGCGGCGAAGAGCGACGCCACGTCCATCACGTTCTCCGCGCAAGCACCCATTACATTCGCCGGAAAGGTGACGGCCTACACCGCGGCGTCCGGCGCAACAAACGGCTCCCTCACTCTCCAGAAAGACAACGGCGCCACGTTGACTTATTCCGTTACGTCGTCAACGACGATCACTGAGATCGGCGGAGTCGGGGGAACGCTCGGCGCTGGTGACCACGCGGTCATTGTCGCGCTACCGACTTCATCCACCGTGGCGACGACCATCACCTTCACGGTTCACAAGTAAAGAGAGGTTTCTACCGGTCCGCACAGAACGCGGACCGGTAGGCCGCAAAAGTTCGCACACTGTTCACCATTGGGTAACTTTCGCCTCAGTCGCGGTACATTTCGGGCTGGCAGAATTTTGGCGTGACTGATCTTCGAGTGCCACAGTCAGATCAAGAACCATTCGAAGGCGCCACCCCTACTCCTGGGCCACCGCCGATCGCTGGGGGAGCCACGAATCTGACAGTCAATCAGCTGCTGGACGACGCCCCTATGAGCCGATTCCATCGACGCGCGGTCCTCATCTCGGGGATGGGGTTTTTCACCGATGCGTATGACCTCTTCGTCATTGGCACGGTCGCCGCGATCCTCAAGCTGCAGTGGAACCTTTCGACGACACAAACCAGCTGGGTAACCGGAGCCGCCATCCTCGGGGCGTTCGTCGGAGCATTCGCTTTTGGACGAATCGCCGACGTCCTTGGTCGCAAGAACGTGTACATCACGGTCGCCATCGTGATGGTGGTTGGCGCGCTTGCCTCAGCGTTCGCACCGAATCTGATTTTTCTCATTGTCGCACGGTTCGTCCTCGGTCTCGGCATCGGGGGCGACTATCCGGTGTCGGCGGTCATGATGAGCGAGTTCTCCAATCGTCGCGATCGCGGCCGACTGGTTGGTCTCGTCTTCTCCATGCAAGCCGTTGGTCTCATCGTCGGACCTCTCGTGGGCCTCGTGCTCTTGGAGTCGGGACTCGGCTCGAGCCTGACGTGGCGCATCATGCTGGGACTCGGGGCCGTTCCCGCTGCCGCCGTCATCTACTTCCGCTCGAAGATGCCCGAATCTCCTCGCTTCCAGTCTCGCGTCCGGGGAAAATCCGATCGAGCAGCCACCGAGCTTCAACAGTTCACGGGCGGGACCATCGACACCTCGACGTCGGTCAGTGTTGAGTCGCGCCTGATGGGTCTTCGCGAGTTCCTCACCAATCCTCGGATGATCGTTCTCATGCTCGGAACGGCCGGTTCGTGGTTCCTCTTCGACTACGCCTACTACGGAAACACCCTCTCGCTGCCGAGCATTCTGAGCGAGGTTTCACCCAACGCGACTCTCGTGACAAAACTCATGATGACCTTGGCGCTCTTTGTCATCTTCGCCGTGCCGGGCTATCTATTGGCTGTCTGGAAGATGGACAAGATTGGTCATCGTCGACTGCAGTTCATCGGATTTGCCGTCATGGCCGTGAGCTTCCTGGTACTGGCGGCCTTCCCGGCGCTCACCGTGAACGTCGCGCCCTTCATCGCCATCTTTGGCGTCAGCTACTTCTTCACCGAGTTCGGTCCGAACACGACAACGTTCGTACTGCCCTCAGAAGTATTTCCGGTCAACATGAGGACGACGGGCCATGGATTCGCGGCTGGCATTGGCAAGCTCGGTGCCTTCGTCGGCGTCTTCTTAGTCCCGGTGCTCGAGACCCATATTGGACTTCGCGGACTCCTTCTCGTGTCGGGCATCGCGGCCATCCTCGGATTTGGCCTAACGAGAGTGCTCCCCGAGCCGTCCGGACGATCACTCGAAGAAGTTTCGGGTGAAGACGATCCGTCAATTACTTCGCCGCACTAGCGAAGAGCCGGCACCAGGAAAAGCAATAGGACGGTCGCGTTAAAGGTCGCGTGCGCCACCATCCCGGCGGCGAGGCGACCAGTCTTGTGGCGTAGGTAGCCCAACAACAGAGCGATCGGGAATAACACGATTGGCGCGAAGACTCCCTCTCCGGTGACATGTGATAGCGAAAAAACGAGAGCCGTAATGAAGATTGCAGGCACGGCCCCGACTCGCCGTGTGAATGCCCCTTGAACAAGACCGCGAAAGAAAAGCTCTTCGACGACCGGCGCGCAGATAACGGTGACGAGAATGACTACGAACCATCCCGTAATACCGCGGGGAGTCTCGCCCAAGATCTGTGGCGAACTTTTGCTGAGTTCCTGGTGCGTGGCCCACACCGCCAAGAACACGAGAAGGAGGGGCCACACGCGTCCGATAACTCCCGTCACAACTCCGGATCCGAAGTCCTTCGCGGTCGGCCATGACAGGCCATAGTCGCGAGCGAAACTTTTGGTGCCATTCACTCGCGACGCATAGATTGTCGCGCCAACAAACCCGGCCCAGAGAGGCAGCTCGCTCATGAGGAGATACCACGGGTGCTCGCCGGCGACGAAGGTCAGTCCGTAGATCACAAGGTAGACAACGCTGACAACGACGCTGGCGAGCGCGCCCACTAGGGCACCGACCGCCGCGACGCCACCTCCCTGTATCCCGGGACCCTTGGGCTCAGCAGGACCGATCTGGCGATACCCAACGGGCCACGCCTCGCCGTAGGGGCCATAGAGACCTGGAGTCCAGCGAACTCCGTCCCACCATCGCCACGGCGCTACCCGCCACGGGTCGGGGTACCAACCGGGAGCGTAAAACTCCGAAGAGCGTGACTCGTTACTTCCGTGACTCGCGTCAGTCACTCTGTCGACGGCTTACGGTTTGAGGTCAATGACGACAGAGTGCGCCACTTTGTCGTGCCACGCTTGACGTCGTGCGTCCCACAGCGGCGCGAGACTGTCGAGCACGAAGGGAATGACAAAGAGAAGGTCGAAGAGAGTTGTGATGAGTGTGCGACCCACGGCGCGCCAAAATCCAATGGACTGACCCGTTCGCGCGTCACGCACGGCAATTCCGAGAGCCATCTTCCCGACGGTCTGACCTCGACGCGAGCCATTCATGAATCCGAAGTACAGGGCGTTCGGGATCGAGGCCAGGACGGAGATCCCGATGAGGCCACCAATGAATGCCCCGGCGTTCAGCGACCCATTATTCGTTGTTGTCGTGGTCGTATGCGCACCCGCAACGATGGCCGCGATAATGGCAAAGACGATGGTGGTTCCCGCGCCGATGATGAATCCGTCGAGAAGAATCGCGAGAAGGCGCTTCCACCACGGTGCGAGAGGAAGATTCAACACCGGATCGATCCGAACGTTCGGCCCCACGGGGTACCCCGCCGTGGGTGGCGGACCGTACCCGAGAGGGTAGGGAGTCCCCACCGGAGGCGACGAAAGCGGCGGCATTGGCGGCATCGACGCTGAGTGAGACGAGGGACCCTGCGCGATAGGTTCCGAGAGAGAACTGGGCGGCGAGAGTCGCGCTCCGCACTGCGCGCAGAACGCGGCACCGTCCAGAGCCTGGGTACCGCAACTGGTGCAGTACATCTCCTAAACCTCCCAGATCAGCGCCGAATTCCGTCATTCCTAGCACGGCATCCTCGTGAAAAGCGGGGAACGCACTTACAGATCACGAAAGTGCTGAACAGGTGCGGTATCTCGAAAAGTCTCCGTCTTGTAACAAAATTCCCCGAAACTGGGAAGGTTGCCACGATACCTTTCTGGGGTGACGGTTACCGCGGAGTACGCAGAACGTCTGGCCATTGCCCGACTGATTCATCGCTTCAATTTTGGCCCCACCCCCGGCCAGTATCAAGAACTCGTACAGCGCGGACTCGCGGCGACGCAAGAGACAGTGCTCGAGCACGGCATGGCTGACCCGGGGCTTGCTTCGGTGCAAGAACCCTCCTTCCCGAACCTCGGCCCTATTCCAATGTCGAACGCGTCCGCGTTTTGGAGCGCCATCTTCACCGGTCAGACCGAAATGGTGTCATGGGCGCTCGATCGCATGGGCATGGCTCGCTATCCGTTGACAGATCGGATGACGTGGTTCTGGCACGGACATTGGGCGACGTCGGTCTCAAAAGTCATGTACCCACTCACCATGCAAAAGCAGTACAACACGATGCGCACGTACGCGCTCGCGAACTTTGAAGACATGGCCAAGAAGATGGTGGTCGACGGAGCACTCAACTACTGGCTTGACAACGAGGAGAACTACGTCTCATCGCCGAACGAGAACCTGGCCCGCGAGTTCATGGAGCTGATGACTCTCGGGGTAAATAAGTTCACCCAACACGACGTCACCGCCGCGGCCCGCGCCTTGACCGGATACTCGACCGACCTTTCGAACGGCGTGGTCACCTTTGACCCGTCACAGCACTATTCCAAACCCGTCACGATTCTCGGAACGACGAAAGAGTTGAACGCCGAAACATTCGCGTCGCTCGTTGTTTCAAAGCAAGAAAACGCCAAATACATCACGGATCGGCTGTGGTTCCGCTTCGTGTCAGGTTCGACGACGCCCGAGGCGTCGCTCGTCTCCAGTTTCGGGGGACGAGATATTTCGTCGCTCGTCAGCGCGCTGGTTCACTCTTCGGCGTGGACCAATCCGGCCAACTCCCTCGTGAAGTCGCCCGTGGAATGGTTCGTTGGGGCCTGCAAGGCCTTGAAGGTTCGCCCGTCGTCGATGAACTCGACAAACTCTCAGTGGAATCTCTCCCAGATGGGTCAAATACCGTTCAATCCGCCCAATGTGGGTGGGTGGACCTTCGGTCAGGCGTGGCTCAGCGGTGTCGCATTCCAATATCGTTTTGACCTGGCTCAGAGCCTCGTCACGAAAGGCGATCTCTCACCACTCTCGGTGCCCAAGTCGAAAATGGTTCAAGCGTGCGCCGACTGGCTGGGCGTGGCTGAATGGTCGAGGCGAACGGGCAGCGCCCTTTCGGCGGCGACTGGGTCTCCACAAGAGCTACTCCTCGCCGCGCTCCTCTCTCCCGAGTACGTGGTGAGCGCATGATCAACTGCGAATTCGACCGCCGGCGATTCCTCCAATGGACGGGAGCGAGCGCCTTTGCGGCACTGTCCACTCAGCTGTCCCTCGAATCCCTCGCGAGTGCCGCGAGCGACTCACCGCTTCCAGTCGCCACGCCAATTCTCGTCATGGTCACTCTCTACGGCGGCAATGATGGTCTCAATACAGTGGTTCCCTTCACCGATCCGACGTACAAAAGCGTCAGGTCAAACATCGCTCTTTCGGGGTCGCAGGTACTTCCCTTCAGCGATACCCTCGGTTTTAACGCGTCCATGCCTTTGATCAACGCTCTATACGGGCAGAACAAAGTGGCGATCGTTCAAGGGGTGAGCTATCCCAACCCCAGCCTGTCGCATTTCTCTTCGATGGCGATCTGGCAGTCCGCAACGATGTCCGCAGACACTCCGACCGGATGGATTGGCCGCTGGCTCGACATCCAACCACACAGCCCCTTTAACGCCATTGGCATCGGTTCGACGTTGCCACCTTCCATGATTGGCGCAAAGAGCGTCGCCTCCATGGTGGATGTCGGTGGCATAGGACTCCCGTGGGGGCCCGTGGCGTCACTATTGCCGCGACTCGGTCGTCCCTCGTCGTCCGATGCTCGCTTAGAGGCTGCGGCCGCGACGTCGATCACTGACCTTTACGCAACGGCTCAGGCTCTCGCTCCACTCGTCCCGAAGTCCCCGACCGGCTCGAACCTCGGCCAACAGTTGTCGGTCGTGTCGGCGTTGATCAACGCCAACGTGCCCACCAGGGTCTGGGAAGTGAACTTAAGCTCGTTTGACACACACACCGGCGAGCAGTCCGATCAGAATGAGTTATTGGCTGAGGTTGATGGCGCAATTGGTGCCTTCATGACGAGTATCAACACTGGAACCCGGGCCAACGACGTGACCATTATGATCTATTCGGAATTTGGTCGCCGCGTCATGTCGAACGCCGGCGACGGCACTGACCACGGCACTTCCGCTCCAGTCATGCTCATTGGGAACACCGTCAAAGGCGGTCTGTACAGCGAACAACCCCCGCTAAATGCTCTCGACGTGAATGGAAACCTTCAAGTAACTACGGACTTCCGCTCTGTCTATGGCGGATTGCTGCACGATGTCTTAGCTACTCCCGTGGGCGACGTCATCCCATCGTGGTCGGCAGCGCTGTCCGTTCACTAAGCGCCTCGCCGACATCGGTCCCAGTCCTGAATAGGAAGTCGTTAAGGTCATAACAGGATCCAGTACACGAGAGTTGTCTCTCGAAGTGATCTCGATGCCGCCGACAGTGGTGTCGCTTACTAGAGGAGTCACGATGGCCAATAAATCGCCGAGTCAGCACAATTCCAAGAAGGTCGGCAAATCGCTGAAAGAGAAGCGGAACGAAAAGCACGCAAAGAAGGACTCGAAGAAGGGACTCCTTCCCGAGTAAGAGCTTCTTTCGCAGTACATCGCGAATGAGGCGGTCAGTGACCGAGTCACCAACCGCCTCATTCGCGATTAATTAACGCTTATCGGGCGGCTCACGAACCGGTGTATCCGCCGGCTGCGAGTCCAATGATGCTCGCGTCGTACGAGGCGTACGCCAGAGCGATGTTCGCATCGAGGATCTGGCGATTCTCATGGACGAAGACGTTGGTGTTGCCCGGAAAGCCCTGGGGCACTTGCGCCAGTACGACGTCTTGGATCTCAACAATCTTGGTCGACCAGTTTGAGATGCGCGCCACGTAGTTGTTGTAGTGGTTGAGAGCGTTCTGGTATCCGACGAGTCCCGTCAACGACGCGACTTCAGTTTGCAGCGTCGATTCGTTGCCCTGCATCGCCGTTACCTGATCCGCCACGACGGACGCCTCGATCATCTCGAATACCTGAGGTGACATCACGGCGTACACGCGGTTGTCCTTGAGCATCGCGGCTCGATCGGCATCGAGTTGCGCGTACGTGGTGTCCGTGGGAACCTTCGCGACCAGGGCATTAATGCTCGCCTCTTCGGTCGATAAGCGCGCCTGAAGTGTTGTGGACACATTCGCGCTCAACGTGGTTGACCCGGTGACGTCAGCAATCAGGTGCTGAAGTCGCGTGACGCGACTCGCGAGTTGGACTTCGAGCGCCTTTTGGGCGGCCAGGAAGTTGGCACTCGGCGCGGTGGTGGTTGTGGACGACGGCGAACTGGCGTACGCCGCGTTCGGAATACCGACGCCCATGGCAGCAGTTAGTGCCAGTGCTACGAGCGCTCGGTTGGAAATTCCTTTCATTAGTTCTCCCTTCAAAGAAACTTTTCTCAGAGTAGAAAAAGCAATTGTGAGAACGATGCGAACGTGCTGTCGAAACACTGATAGATGTTTTCGAAAATGTTGAGAACGAGGAGAGTCGGATCAGTTGAAGGATGCACCCTCGCGTTGTGACGAGCGATTGTTTCAAGGGCATGACATCGCCCGTTCGTAGGCTGCATTCCCACGCTCTTCGCCTGAGGAAGCAAACGCACAATCGTCGGAGTGAACAGCGCTACCATGCGGAGTCGGCGTGGAGCCCGGGAGGCGTCGTGCCAGAGAGGGCACCGCCATGAGTCAGTCACCCCTAATTCGCCGTCGCGGATTTCGCTCTCGGTGGGTTGTGTCGCTCGCCGCGCTACTGATGTCGGCGTCGGGCTTGCTCGTCATTCCTGCGGAAACAGCCGGCGCGGCAAACGGAACATTTGGGGCACTTCCCTACGGCCTGCCTATCCAGTCGCGTTGTGAGGGCATGTCGACGGGAGGCCACGTGTACTTCGTTGGCCAGACGGTAACTGCCAGCACGTCCGCGGGGATTTGCGGGGCCGTCCACACCGACATCAACTGGAGTTGGGGAGTGGCCGCCGGCGCACCCGACACGCAAGGCTGCGCCGCCGACGATAGTCACTGCAGTTTCAAAGTCACGAGCTCGACCGATAACTCCTACGTCTCCCTCTGCATCAATGGAGAGAATGTTCAAGGCGCGTGGACCTCGTGCGACTACTACGCCGTCGTTGATGATGGCGTAGGTATTTTGGACGGTTACATCCACGACAAGGACGGAGGCCCCGTTGCGGGCGTCGCCGTAAAGGCCTACGGCCACCCTGGAGATACGGCCACTACCGACGCGACTGGGTTTTACGCCATGACATTGGATAAGGGCAGTTACCAGGTCTCGCCCGAGCGCTCATCCACGAGTAAGGCGACATTCACGCCCGCTGCCACCGCGGTGACCGTGATAAATAAGGCCAAGGCTGAGGCTGACTTCACCTCCGATCTAGGTATCGAGGTGAAACTGCACTTCGACAAAAAGAGCGTCATCGCCAATGGCCTTGAAGCGATCAACGGGACCGTCACCACCGACGAAGGCGGCAAGCCCCTTCCGAACACCATGGTGCAGCTCGAACCTCAGCCCGGGGCCACGCGCGCGGACGCTGTGACCAAGGGACCGCTTGCCGCGGTCTGCAGCAACGGTTCGCTGGTCTGGCCAGCCAACAACACAACGTTGAGCATCCCGAGCGGCGCTCCCGTCGACGTGACCACCGGATCTAATGGCGTATACGACTTCACCATCACCGTGGGTACGACACCGGGACAGTGGTCACTTGACGCCTGGGCGTTCAACAGCGCGGGGCAACTCTCCAGCGACACCTCCGCGACGGAAGAGACGCAGAGTGTGACGTTTGACCCGAATGGCAAGAGTCAATTGTCCGGATTTATGGGCGAGCTCGCCACCGCCGCACGGGCGACGTCTTTTTCTACGTCGCTCAACAATGATGCAAACAGCGCCATCAACATGGTCACCCTCTTATCAACGACGGCGAAGTCGGGTACCGGCGGCGTCGATTTCGGCGGCTTAGCGTTTGCGATGGTCAACGCCAAAGAAGGCCAGTCGATGCTTATCTTTCCGGCCGACAAGCCCCCGGTCATTAATACTGCGGGCGACATCGTTGACATTGGCTCGGACTTGGCCGACCTTGTGTACGATCCAGCCGAATGGACTGGCGCAGGTCTAGCGGCGTCGGTCGCTGGCGTTCCCCTGCCGACAGTCATGTCCAAGGGCTTGGTGACCGGGCTGCCTACTCTCGCGCAGTTCGACTCTGGCAAAGAGATATCGGGTTGGCAGACCGTCAAAGGCAATGGACTCACGATCTTTGGAACCAGCTTCCAGTACGACGGCTGGGCCTATCCCAGCACGACGCCCGGAGTTTGCTACTAATGACCGCACTGGCACGGACGTCGGCGACATCGAAGGAAAACTAAACCAGGGACGTTCGTTTTTCCGGATGACGCGATCACAACGGTGGGGCTGAGGGATTCGAAGCCCCGACCTTCGGTTCCGTAGGCACTCTCCACGATCGCCAATGTGAGGACTTCAATCCTATTTATGCGCCGCGGGCGTCATTTCCGTACCGGGGACGAAAAAACGTTCAATCTTCCCCGTTTGGGCGTGAAGTCACGCCTGATCAAGCATTTCGCCGATTTACGGCGCGCTTTTTAGATCTGTCCCGTAAAAATTATTTTCAAATTTGCTTCACTATTGACACTGAGTTGTCCGGGGACTGGTTTATTTTAAGACGATACACATTGTATAGACACGTTGTATAAACACGCTGGGGCAATTCTCGAGTAGCCGTTCCTCATAGAACGCGAGGACAACGACTGGTTGGGACTGACCGGACGTGACTGTCATCCGAACATGAGAGTGGGTACCGCATGAAACTTTTCCGTACAAATCAACGCAAATCACGTATGCGCAAGGTCATCTCAGCGCTCGTGGGCATGGCCCTCGTGGGCGGTGGAGCGTTCGCCGCGACGAACTGGTTCGTTGGTGTGAATGCTGGATCCTCCGGTGAGAGCCAGTCCGCTACCGTACAGAACCTGACGATTGCCGCCGTGGCAAGTCCCGCCGCCGTGAACCAGCTCTATCCGGGCGGTAACGGTGACGTGGTGGCCACAATCACCAACCCCAACCCCTATCCGGTGACGATCACGGGGGTTAATCTGCCGACGAACACGACGTACGCGAACGGCTACACGTCGTCGGCGTTGACCGTCACCCAGCTCGGCTGTCTCTTGGCGAGCCCGAGCGACGTGATTTGGAACTACTCCACGGCAATTTTGGGTAGCGTCCACACGTTGACGAACCCGCTAACGGTAGCGGCGAATGGAACGTTGACCGTCACCTTCACCAACGACGCGTCAATGACCGCGAATGCGCCAGCGGCGTGCGAGAACACGTATTTCTCGCTCCCGTCGTTGACCGGTGTGGTCGCCACGGGTGGTGCCGCCACGGCAACGACCAGTCCCGCCACTGATGCGTGGACCAGTTAGATGGCATAGAAGCTGGCAATGCGAGGGCGTCAACGTTGTCTGGCGTGTCTCTCGGCTGTCGCAATCTGTGGCGCCGGGGTGCTGTTCTGCCCGTCCAACCTCTCGTTCGCGAGCGCGGCGACCAAATGGCTGGCTTCGTTGGCTACTGGGTCTACGGCCGAGAGCGAGTCCCGGCCAGCCATCACGACCGCCACTGGCAATCCCGTGACGTTCACAGCGGCCTGTATGAACGGAACTAGTGAAAAGGCAGTTCTGACCTGGACGAACGCGAGTACGGGCACGGCCGTTACCGGGTACGAGGTCTACGTGAGTGCAACGGCGGGCGGGACGTACGCGCTCGACGTCACGCAGCCAGTGGGCACCGCCCTCACGGTCACCGAAACCTACACGACCGCGGGAAATAAGTATTACCGCTTGGAGGCCAGATCCGTCAACTGGGCCTTTCCGGGAACCACCATTACCAACGCCCGTGAAGCCTCAGTTTCTGGGACGAACGGTGGATACTTGACAATGGCGACAACGGGCACGAAATGTAGCGCGACGGCCTAGACCCCTTTGGGCGCTCTTGGCAGATTTTGTCTCACCCGTTGTTTCGACAGCCTCGGCGTCTGTTGGGCTGATCGACTCCTCGCCGTCACGACCAAACTCTCATATCCGTCGAGCGCGTTTACGGTCTAGGTCAGTTGGTGCGGCTGGAGGTGTCTGAGTTTTTGACATAAAGGACAGCTGTTGCGAGACATAGTGGACACTTTGTTGGTCATCGATGCCGGTCACACAGCTGATTGACGTGCCGTTCGTCAGATAGATCCGCCCGACCACATCCATCTGCCACATCTCCATCGAGCGGGTGCGCTCAAAGCGCCGGTAGTCCTCGGCGCGACGACGGCGCGGTGCCGGCACGATGAGCTGGTGACGCACGAGCGCGCGATAGACCGCCGAACGACTCGGCGCCTTGTCGCCGAACTCGTTCACCAACTTCGTGCGCAGCGTGCGCGGTCCCCAGCCTGCGTGCTGACGGCGCATCATCACGAGGCGCGCCTCGATCCTCGGATCCATCTGGGTCGGACTCGTGTCCGGACGCGATGAGCGATCGGCCAGCGCCTCGAGTCCGCCGTTGGCGTAGCGGGTGAGCCATCGATGCAGAGTCCGTCGATCGACACCGTATTGCGCGGCGACCTGGACGATCGTCGCGCCCGAATCGAGTGCTTCGCGCACCGCTAAGTAGCGCTGCTCAACCATGGATAGCTCGGTCAACATTGCCGCCTCCTCGAGCACCGGACGCACGTCCAGCACCCGAGTGACAGCGTGTCAAAAAGGTGGAAGCGGTGAGACAGAGGTCCCGGAGCCACCGGGACAGGGGAAACGAAGCCGGGCCGGAAAGTGCGACACACCTCCCGGAGTCAAAGTGAGACACACGTCCCGAACTTTCACATGTCTCGCAACATCACATTGGTGCGGCTGGAGGGATTCGAACCCCCGACCCTCGGTTCCGTAGACCGATGCTCTAATCCGCTGAGCTACAGCCGCGTTGTTACTGGCCCACCATGCTAGCCGACATCGTTTCCGCATCTTCGGGGCCTGCTCACTACCATGCCACCATGACCCAAACGTTCAGTGATGACCTATCGGACCTCTTAGACAACGTCGAAGATCCAATGATTGACATCCGCCGCGACCTTCACGCTCACCCCGAGTTGGCCTTCGACGAACATCGCACCACCCAGGTTGTCACCGACCGGCTTATCCAACTCGGTTACGAGATTCGCCCGTGTCCTACCGTCACTGGTGTCGTGGCGCGCCTAGTGGGAGCACGACCGGGCAAACGCGTCATGGTGCGCGCCGACATGGACGGACTTCCCGTCACTGAGGAGCGTGCCAACCTCTCCTACGCATCGGTCAACGAAGGCGTCATGCACGCCTGCGGTCACGATGTGCACACCGCTGGTCTCCTCGGCGTCGCCGATCTCATTTCACGACGACGCGACGAACTTGCGGGCGAGTTCACGCTCCTGTTTCAACCGGCCGAAGAGGCCATCAGTGGCGCGAAAGCCATGATCGATGGCGGCGTTCTGGATAACAATCCCGTCGACTTCGTCATCGGGGCTCACGTCACGTCTCTCGCACCGGTCGGACTGGTCGCCACGCGAGCCGGAGTCATGATGAGCGACGGCCAGACAATCAGCGTGCGTCTCGAGGGCAAAGGGGGCCACGGCGCGATGGCGAGCGTCGAAGGGAATGTCGTGCTCGCCGTCAGTTATCTCGCGCCGCGACTCAGCTCCGTGGTTGAAGGCCTCGTCTTCGAAGGAACCGCGTGCGCGTGCTCGGCGGGAGTGCTGACCGCCGGAACCGCCAACAACGTCGTCCCGCGACACGCGCAACTGCGAGGAACCCTGCGCACCTTCACTTCCGATCAGAAAGATGAAGCCGTCATCCGGCTACGCGCGCTGCTCGCGGACGTCGAGAACGTCTTTCAGGTGAAGTGCCAACTGCAACTCAACGAAGGAACGCCCGCGGTGGTCAACAACGCTGACGTCGCCGCGAGCGTCATGAGGAGTGCCGCGGCCGTGGTGGGAGAAGAGGGTGTCATCGCGTTTCCCCCCGTGACGCCCAGTGACGATGTGTCAGAGTTCTTGAATCGCGTACCGGGTTGTTACCTCTTCATCGGTGGCGCGCTGGCGGACGGATCGAGCGGCATGCATCACAGTCCTGACTTCGCCATCGACGATGAGGCCTGTCGAATCGTGGCCGGAGTGTTGGCCACGGCGGCGGTAGATCTCGCCGCGCGATACGACTAACTCGTCGCGAACAGCCGCGCCGCACCGCGCATCGGCGCATCGTTGCCGTTAATCACGACTCGAAACGCCAGGTGCTCAAACTCCGCGGGAACAACGCGGCGCGCGTTTCCTCCCGCGAGGTGCACGGTCCTCGCGTGAAACTCCTTCGCGAAATCCTCGACGATTTCCACGAGTGTCGGATTCCAGTGCTCTTCGTCGAGCGAGCGCGCACGCTCGCCAATCGTCTCGTCGTAGGTCTTGCCGTCACGAAAAATCTCCGCACCCACGTCGCGCACGGGCTGGAGCTTTCCGTCGACCGCGAGCGCCAGACCGAGACCGGTGCCCAGGGCCAACACCACTTCCGTGCCCACACCCTCAATGCAGCCGAGCGCCGCCATGGTGGCGTCGTTCACGACGCGCACGTCGCGGCCCGTTTTCGAGCGAAGCGCGTCTTGCAGGGGAAAGCCTCGCCAGAGGCCGTCGAGTTCGGGGTCCTTGTCGGTCCCCATTCCTCCGGGTCGTGACAAGTTGCCCGGGGCCACCACATGACCGTCGTGAAACTCGCCGGGAAACCCGACGCCGACGCGACGACAGCCGCTCTTCACGATGCGCTCTTCGAGAAACTCCACCAGCCGCGGTGGCGAACAGGGATAGGGCGTCGGGCGACGGCGCACCCCGCGCACGAGCACTCCCAGATCATTTACGTGCGAAAACTTGATGTTGGTGGCCCCGATATCGATCGCGAAGATCTGCTCTTGGAGCAGGAGCGATTGATAAGCCATGGAGAAATGGTAGTTACCGCAGGCGAACCCCCCGGTCACGCAGGCTGCGATCACGCCACCAGGGTCGAAGACGCACGTGAAAGATCCGACGCCCTTCGGCCACCACTAGCCCGGTGCCCCGGGGTCGGAGACGGATCGGCACGCTCGGCGCCTCTGGTCGACTCTCGACCAATTCGGGCAAATAGGTGCCGACGGTGGCGTCCGCGAGTCCCCCCAGGACCAGACGCGTGGTGTGGTTATTGACGATCGTGGCGGCGCGAGGGCCCCAGCGCGCCACCAGTTGAGCAAAGTCCTGAACGACCGTGACGAGGGTGACGCCCAAGCCACTCACGGTGGCGGCAAGTTGGTCGAGCTCGTCCAGTGAAGCAACCGTCGCCGCCTCGTCGAGAACCATCAGGAGTCGGCGCTGACTTCCCTCGTCGACTCGACGCTGCTGTTCTTCGAGCACCATGCGCAGAGCGCCACGAAAAAGAGGTTCGTAGTGGCGCTGTTCGCCGCGCGAACTGCAGAGGTACAACGTGTTCGCGCCTTCGACTACGTGGCGCACCGCGGCGAGCGGTTGGGCGAAGCGCCATGGCATGAGCATCGTGTCGGCCGTCGTCAACACACCGTCGAGCGTCTTTGGATCGTAGTCAAGAAAGCTGCGCACGACGTCACTGGCGACGGACGGACGCGTGCCGAGCCACGATCCCACGTCGTGGCGTTCGACGACCTGCGCCACGTCAAAGATTGTCGCGGCGCGCTCGTTGGCGAGAATCAACAAGCTCGCTACCAATTTCGTGGCGAGGGCGTTCCAGAACGCTCCGTCGCCACGATCCGACTCGAGCGTAAGGTCACGCGCGACTCTCGTCGCGTGACGAAGGGTCGAAACACCTTCGAGCGGATTCCAGGTCAATCCACCATCGCGGCCGGGCTCAAGCACCTGCACGTCGCCGAGGCTCCGGCGCCACTTCGCCGTCATCTCCACAACATCGCTCTTCACGCTGGTGACAATGACGGCGCCTCGCCAGCGAAGAAGAGCCGGTACGACGATCGACGAAGTCTTCCCGGCCTGCGTTGGTCCCACAACCAACAGCGAGCTGCGAGGGCCAATTGTGATGTAGGGACCGCCGGACAGACCATTCCAGTAGCGGCGACCGAGAATCGGTCGATCGTTCACGGCGCGCGCATCGCGACGTCGGTGTCGATGAAGGCCAGATCGCGTTCATCGGGCACGACACGCACAATCGAGCGATGCGCGCCGTAGCGCACCAAGGCGACCCCCTTGGGCAGCGCCACAAGGTAGCTCTCCTCACGCGGCTCGAGACCGAGGGCGATCGACATCTCGCGCGCTTCGTCGGGAGGTTGGCGAAAGAGCCACGCTGTCTCGCACTCGCGCAATAGTCCGCGAGCTCGGTCGCGTTCGACACTCCCCGCGTTACCGGCGGCCGCTACGTCGCTCCACCGGTGCAAGACCATGACGTGCGAGAGACCTCTCGCGCGCGCCAGCTTCCACGAACCCTGCAGCCAACGCAACGCGGCGGCGTCACTCAAAAGCGCCCACGCTTCGTCGATGACGAGGTAGCCGGGCGAGGCGGGATCGCCAACCACTTGTTGAGCAGCCGCGACGGCGCTTAGAACGGCGACCGAGAGCGAGTTCGATGTCCATTGCGACGAGAGGTCGACGACGACAAGGTCTCCGGAAAAACGGAGCGGCTCATCGGGCCCGTCAAAGAGTCCCGCCAAATCGCCGTAAATGAAGCGGTGCAGGACGAGCGCGAGCGACCTCTCGGCGCTCGGGGCTGACGACTCGAGGTGGGTCGCGAGCAACTGATAGAGCGCAAAGAGCACTCTGGTCGGCCGGGTTTCGAGACGTTGCCATACTTCGTCGAGTGCGAAGTGCTGTTCGCTGGTCAAAGCGGATCCCTGCGCGCTGGCGACAAGGGCGCGAAGCAGATGACGACTTTCGCGATCGTCCTCGGAAAATGGGCTGCACCATCCGTCACGGCCCAGCGCGATCGGTGCCGAGCCGTGCTGCGCGGCGAGCTGCGCGTATTCGCCCTTGGGATCGACGACGACTGCCCTTCGTCCCCGCCGCAGAGCTCGCTCCAGCTGCATCTTCACGATCGTGCTCTTGCCGGCACCAATGGACCCGGCGACGATGACGTTTGGATTGGAGACGAGCCCTGCCCCGTAGGCGTCAAAGACGTCGAGAACGAACGACGATCCGTATTGGGATTGGCCAAGAGACTCGCCGCTGAGTCCGGTTCCCGCGTCGTGCGCGGGAGCGCGCAGACTCACGAGGTCGCTCGAGGTCCCCCAGTGGGTCCACGCTCTCACCACCCCGGTCCGCCCGGGAGTTGCGCACGAAACCACTCGTATTGATTTCCCCGTCCTCGTTCAAGACGAAGTCCGCCGTCGTGGGCGCGGCGCCAGACAATGGTGGCGGAGCGTTGAAGGTCCTCGAGGGACCCAGCGCTCACGACCACGAACACGCCGAGTCGTAAAAGGCTGCGCCCGCCCGCGACCAGCACCTCGCGTTCGGCCAGGCGTTCGAAGCTCCTCGACGAACGGGCGCTTCGACGAAATCCCGCAGCGCTGGAGGTGACCTCGTCGCTACGTACGCGGTGAACGGCGCGCGCCGCGAGACGATGCGCCCTCAGCCCGGCGACCACGTCGACGTGCACGCTGAGGTCGAGATCAACCGGTGCACGAAGAATCTGCTCTAGGAGCGAACGTGACCCTGGCACGGAAGAGAAGTCCCGTACGCGAAAGACCCGCACCAGCTGATCAGGCAGGCGTAGATACGTAAAGCGTTCGTACAGCTGCAGTGAGGTCGCGTCACCCACGCGAACGGCGTCGACGGCGAGGGCGTTTCGCAGTCGCCACCCGTCGGGCGCGGGCACTTCGGTGGGCAACGCCAGCAACGTCGATGCTTCACCATGACGCCTCATCACATGCTGGCTCACGTGTTGGTTCTCGTTTCCCGCGCTCACCGCGTCGACGAGTGATGCCAACGACTCGGCCACGCTCACGTCACGGCCCGAGAGATCAAGCCTTCCGCGATGATCAAGCTCGTACGCGCGAAAGACGACATCGCTCGGCGCCCAGAGAATCACGTCGTCGCCGAATTCACGGATTGTCATGTAGCGCCACCTCGAACGCGCGACGTAACGGCCCATCACGACGATCACTTCTGCCACGGTCTGTCCGTCGCCCATCGGGACCGCGGCGAGTAGCAAGAGAACACCCGCGACGAGTTCGGTCGGCGGAGAGTTGGAGCCCATAATCCAGGCACTCACGAGCCCGAAACCCACGACCACCAGAAGACCTTGATGTCGACGGATGCCAATCCAGCGCGCTTCCGCATCAGAGTCGCCGAGACCGAGGGCGTTACTCATCAAAGTGCCAGCCCACAACCGGGCCACCTTTATCGCTACGAATGGCGGCGTGCCCTCCGCGCAGGCGCGGTGTGCCGATAGGCGGCGCCGGAGGCGGAGAGTCGGGGTTGAGCGGCGGCATCGGCGACTCGCCCGACCCCGGCCACGTTTCGAGACCGAGGTCCACCGGACGCGACGGTGGTTCGGGCACCGGCGCGTTGGGAGTCATCGAGCGCGCGGCCTGAGCGATTGGAGAGGAGGACGCGCCCGAGACTGCGCGCGTTGCGCGGTTGCGCAGCCCTTCGAACTGATGCACCGCGGACTGTTCGAGGAAGGGGACGACGCGCAGCACGAGATACGGCGTCGCGGTGGCGAGGAGCAGAGTCACCGCGCCGGTGATGACCTCGGTCGCCGATGAACCCGTGAGTTCATTGAGGCCCAGCACCAACGTGATCACGATCGCGAACTTGCTCACGGCGACGGCGATGAACGTCTCGCCGAGACGCCAGCCCAGACGACGAAGCGAAGGAAACGTCACGAGTGGCACGACGACGGGAACGAGAACCAACAACAAGGTCAGGACTACTGTTCGCACGATCAACTCGAACCACAGGAGCATGGTTCCGACAACCACCACGCAGGCGAGCAGAAAAACGGCGAAGCCTGGCGTCGAGGGATCTAATCGAGTGAGCGCCGTGCCTAGGGCAGTTTCATGTGCGGCGACGCTGCTCGCTGCGTTCGACGACAGTTGATTGACGGCTTCTAAGACCAGCACGGCCATCGGTCGCGCGAGGGCGATGCCCGCCACACACGCGGGCGCGACGCCGAGGTAGATCCGCCAGAGCGCCGACGCTTCGCCGTGGCGCAGCGCCTGCAAGGTCGAGACGAGAAGACCGATCATCATCACCACGGGCGCCGGAATCAGCAAAGTGTTGAACTCGCTGTTCGCACCATTGATCACCGTCGAAGGTTCGCTGGCTGACGTAATTACATGGCCCACCGCGTCAAGGAACCACTCAACACTGTCGACAATCCAGCTCGTGAGCGCGTTGAAGAGGTCATTGAAGGTGGACTTACCGAGATCGGTGACGCATGACGCGGGCGAGAAGATGCACAGCAGACCCGACACTATTTAACGCTCAACCCAGTATTGAAGAAGAAGTTGATGAGTTCGGGCGCGGCGCCGATGAGGATAGCGGCGGCGATCGAGGTCAGCACTGCACGACGCCCCTGAGAAGATTGGTGCATATTTTGGGTATGACTGCCAATTGCCCACAAAGCGGCTCCCAGCAGCAGCGCGACAAGAGCGCCAATAAGCGCCCACGACGCGATTCCGTCAGCAATTGATTGCAACGCCGCACTACCGGGAAGGTCTGACGTTGAGGGACTCAAAGAAACACCTGAGAAGAACATTGTGGGCTCGCTTTCGATCGGGGACCACAACGGTCGCTGGCGGCACGATCCCCACCGGGTCTGCGAGAATGGCTCCGTGATCGTCGCCTTGACCAATAACGTGATTTCCCATTGGGCCCCGGCGGCGATGTATGGAGCTGCCGCCGGTGTCTTGATCGTTGGCATCTTCATTGGCGTCATGCTCTTTCGCCAACGTGGGCACCGTGCCATCGCCCAGCGCCTCACGGCCCTCGCGTCGCGTCTCGCGGTCGAGCCCCATCACGACGACGGCAAGGTCGAGTCGGCGCTCAGCTTCCTGGAAGAAGTGACCGGCGCCGCCCACAACGCCGTAAGTGAATCCAACTCCGAGTCGGTGCGACTTCGCCGGTCGCTCGACACCCTGCCGCTCGGTCTCGTCCTCTGCGACGAAACCGGCGGAGTCATCTTTCGCAACGTCCAAGCTGAGCACCTCATGGCCAGTCGCTACGGCGACGCGATCGCGGCCCAGGCCGTCACCGACGTTCTCGCCGAAGGGTGGGCCAGCGGGGTCGCCGAACGTACCATCGACATCTACGGACCACCGCGCCGTACTCTGACGATCCGCGCCACGGTCATCGACGACGGCCGCCGCTCACTCGGTGTTCTCGCGGTCATTGAAGACGTCTCCGAGCGCCGTCGCCTCGAAGACATTCGCCGCGACTTCATTGCCAACGTGAGCCACGAGCTCAAAACGCCCATGGGCGCTCTCGGTCTTCTCGCGGAGACGTTGCAGTTCGAACGTGATCCCGCCGTGGCCCAGCGTCTCGCGGAGCGCATTAACAACGAAGCCTTTCGCGTCAATCGCATCATCGAAGATCTGTTGGATCTCTCGCGCATTGAGGGTGAAGGCTCGCCGAGCCGCGAGCCGATTTCGGTCTCGCTCATCGTCGCCGAGGCGATCGAGCGCATCCGTACCGCCGCCGAACAGCACGGCGTCAAGATCAACTTCGACGAACCCGAGACCAACCAGGTCGTCTATGGCGATCGTCGCCAGCTGACGTCTGCCCTGCACGCGCTGCTCGAGAACGCGGTGGTGTACTCCCCCAGTGACGGCACCGTCGATATCCACATCCTTCGCATTGAAGCCGGCCCGAGCGACAACGGCGACGGTCTGGGTCCCTGCGTCCATATTGAGATTCGCGACCATGGCGTGGGCATTCCCGCCAAAGACCTCGAGCGAATCTTCGAGCGCTTCTATCGAGTTGACCCGGGCCGTGCGCGCGAAACGGGCGGCACGGGCCTTGGACTCAGCATTGTTCGCCACGTCGCTCAAAACCATGGCGGAAATGTGCTTGTGGACTCGCGCGAAGGCGAAGGGTCGACGTTCACCTTGGAACTGCCGCTCACTCAGCAATGACGAAGAAGTCAACTCCCGAGGAACGAATCAAGGTTCTCATAATCGAGGATGAAGAGTCGTTCATCGACGCCCTCACCGTCGGACTCGATCGCGAGGGCTTTGACGTCGCTTCGGCCCGCGACGGACAGCAAGGCCTGGCGATGTTTAACGCCGGAAAGTTCGACGTTGTCCTGCTCGACCTCATGCTGCCCAAGATGTCAGGCCTCGACGTCTGTCGCTCCATTCGAGGCTCGAGCGCGGTGCCGATCATCATCGTGAGCGCCAAGGGTGAAGAGGTCGATATGGTCTTGATGCTCGAAATCGGTGCCGATGACTACGTCACGAAGCCATATCGACTTCGTGAGCTCGTCGCGCGCATACGCGCGGTGCTGCGCCGACGGCGTGACACGGAAGCGACCGAGTCCGACGACGTGATCACGCTGGGCAATATTCGCCTCGACATCGACGCGCGCCGTTGCTTTGTCGATGGCGAAGAGATCAAACTTCGAAAGAAAGAGTTCGCCCTGCTTCGGCTTCTCCTCGAGAATCCGGGGCGCGTGCTCACGCGCGAAGTACTCATTGACCGCGTCTGGGGCAGCGACTATGTCGGTGACACGAAGACTCTCGACGTTCACATCAAGCGACTGCGTACATTGATAGAAGCAGAGCCGAAAAACCCAACCCACATCGCCACCGTGCGCGGTGTGGGTTATCGCTACGAGCTAGCCAAGCCTTAGCGAATCTTGGCGTCTCCTCCGAAATACGGAGCGAGGGCGTCGGGAAGACGAACCGAACCGTCCTCTTGGCGGTAGGTCTCGACGAGCGCGGCCCAGACACGGGCCCACCCGAGAGCTGAGCCGTTCACCGTGTGCACCAGCGCGGTCGATCCGTCACTGGTGCGATAGCGAACGTTGGCTCTGCGCGCTTGAAAATCGCGGAACCAACTGACCGAGGACACCTCGAGCCAGCGATCCACCCCGGGACTGAACACCTCAAGATCGATCGTGTAGGCGGACGCCGTACCAAGGTCACCGGTACAGAGGTTCAAGAGGCGATACGGCAGGCCGAGTTCTTGGAGCAGTTCTTCGGCGCGGCGCAGGATGTCCGCGTGCGCGTCGTCGGCCTGGGCGGGCGTGCAGTAGGCGAAGAGCTCGACCTTTTCGAACTCGTGCACGCGTAACAGTCCGCGCGTGTCCTTGCCGGCCGCGCCGGCTTCACGTCGAAAGCAGTTGGTCTGAGCAGTGAGTCGAAGAGGCAACTCCGATTCGTCGAGAATCTCGCCGCGTCGCAGTGACGTCAGCGGCACTTCGCCCGTCGGAATGGCCCAGAGATCGTCGCGCTCGACGGCGTACATATCGTCGGCGGACTTGGGCAGATGACCGGTCGACATCATGGTCTCGGTGAGAGCGAGGCTCGGAGGGCGAATCTCTTCGTACGCGTCGCTCTGGCGATCCAAGGAGAGCGACGAAAGAGCGCGCAGCAGCCGAGAGCCCGCGCCTCGATAGAGAGCGAACATGGAGCCGGCGAGTTTCGCGCCCGATTCCATGTCCAAGATCCCGAGCTCGCGACCAATCTCCCAGTGCGGGACGCGCTGGTAGTCGGCGTAGGAGGGAAACGGGGCGCCGCTATCCATACCTGGCCACCAACGACGCAGTTCTACGTTGTCACTCTCGTCGGCGCCGTCGGGAACCCGGTCGTCCGGCAAGTTCGGCATCATGAGCAAAAGCTCGCGCAGACGAGCGGCCACCAAGTCGGTTGCTTCGCTCGCCACTCGTTCGTCGTCGCCGAGCGCCCGGCTTCTCGCTGTCAGTTCTTGGGCCGTGACGTCGTCTTTGTTGCGACGCGCTTCGCCGACCTGGCGCGAGAGCTCCTTCACTTCGGCGCGCAGTCGCTCGGCCTCTTGGAGGAGCTGACGATGCTCGATATCGAGGGCAACCGCCGTATCCACCTCGGTCAGCGAGACCCCACGCCGGGCGAGCGCGGCCCTCACGACGTCGGGTTCGCGGCGGAGTTGAACGAGGTCAATCATGGCCCAAGCCTACCGAGGCGTTATTGGAGGCCCCGAAGAACCGTCTAGTTTCGTAACGCATGAGTAACGCCGTCGACGTCAAGAACCTCGAGGTCACCTTCGGAGAACTCCGAGCGGTGGATGACGTCACTTTGAACGTCAACTACGGCGAAGTCGTCACGTTGCTCGGCCCCAACGGTGCCGGCAAAACCACTCTCGTGGAGACGCTGCTCGGGTTTCGCTCGCCGAACGCGGGAGCCGTCCGGTTACACGGGCTCGATCCCCGACGTGATCACCACGAAGTCGTCGTGCGTACGGGCGCGTTGCTCCAGCGTGGCGGCGTCTGGGCCCCCATGACGCCACGCGACGTGCTGCGACTCACCGCGTCGTACTACGACGCACCGCGCGACATGAACGAGTTGACGACCTTGCTCGACTTGAACGGCTGCGCGAAAACGCCCTGGCGGCGATTGAGTGGCGGCGAGCAACAACGCACCCTGCTCGCGCTGGCACTGCTCGGTCGACCGAGGGCGTTGATCCTCGACGAGCCGACGACGTCTGTCGATCCCGAAGGTCGTCAGGTGATACGCGCTCTGCTGGAGTCCGAGCGCTCGCGCGGGTGCGCTCTCTTGATCACGACGCACGAGCTCGCCGAGGCTGAGCGCCAATCCGATCGGCTCGTCATCATGCACCGCGGACGGGTGCTTACTCAAGGAACACTGGATGAACTTGCGGGCTCTCCCGAGATGATCGTGCAGTCCTCGGGACCGGTCGAACCCTCGGCCCTCGCTACGCGCCTGCAGTGCAGCGTCACTCTCGACAATCCGCTGCAACTGCGCTGCGCCGTGACTTCCTCGCCGGAGCGCATAGCCATTATCACCAACTACCTGGCGAGCGTTGGCCTCTCGATGGTGTCGCTGCGAACTCGCGCCTCTCTCGAAGAGCGCTATCTGGAACTCATCGGCGACGAACGAAGCGAAGTGCCACGATGAAGTCCTTCGTGGCGCAAACGAGGGCGGAGGTCACGATGACCATCCGCCGCGGCGAGACTCTGCTGTTGACGATCGGCATTCCCGTCCTCCTGCTGCTCTTCTTCTCGCTGACGCGCGTTGTCTCATCGCCGAACGCTCATCGCATTAATTTCGTCGCGCCGGGGATCCTGGCCCTGTGCGTACTCTCGACGTCGCTCGTGGCTCTCTCGATCGCGACGGGGTTTGAGCGTTCGTCGGGCGTACTGCGTCGTCTGCACGTAACGCCGCTCGGACAGCGACGATTGGTCGGGGCGAAGATCGCCGGCGTGCTCGTCACCGAACTCATTCAAGTCATCGTCATTGCGCTCGTCGCGCTCATCCTGGCGTGGCACCCCGACGGCAGTTGGCGCGGTGCCCTTGAGGTGGTCGCGGCACTACTGCTTGGATCGATCGGATTTGCCGGTATTGGTCTCGCCCTCGCCGGCCAGTTGCGCGCCGAAGTGAATCTGGCTGCCAGCAACGGTCTTTATCTGGTGCTGCTCTTGTTGTCCGGCATCGTGGTGCCGTTGACCTCGCTGCCGCTCGTCATTCGCCGAGTCGTTATCGCTCTGCCGTCTGGCGCCATGGCCGAGGCGCTCCACAGGATCCTCGGCCACGGGCTCGCGCCGACGGCGGCCGATTGGATCTCTTTAGCCGCGTGGGCCGTTGTCGCACCGCTCCTCGCGGCGCGAACCTTTAGGTTCGATTAGGCGCTCTTCAAACCCTTGATCCAGCTCGCGAGAGTGTCTTTGGGAATGGCGCCGAAATGCACCTGTTTGACGACGCCTTTCGCGCTGACGAGGACGCTTTCTGGAACATCGGGAAATCCAAACTCGGCCGTCGTGACCACACCGTTGGGATCAAAAGCGACCGGAAACGTGACGTCATCTTTTTTGATCATCGCTTGAGCGAAGGATCTTTTGTCATCAGCGTCAACGGCAAGGACTTCAACCGGGTTCGGGCTGTGGGTACGGATGTACTTCGCGATCTTGGGCATTTCGCCCTTGCAGGGACCGCAGTAGCTCGCGAAGAAGACGAGGACGCTGGCGCGCCCCTCGGTCCACGGCGATTTCTCGACGCCGCCGTTCAAGCCGTCGAGGGTGAAGGCCTTGACGTGCTGGCCAACGAGCTTCGAGGTCGGCAATCCGTTGCCCGAGGTGACTTTGCCTCCCGTTAGAGCCGAGACGACGGCGATAAGAGCGATGGCGAGTACGACGCCGATCCCGATGGAGATCATCATCTTCGGCGAGCGCCGTTTTTTCTGGTCAGTGGTTTCGGACAAGAACGTCAACCGCCATCAAGATAAACAGTGCCGACAGATACGTAATGGAGAAGTGAAAGAGCCGCATCGCCTCGGCAACGTCGGCCTTGTCGTCGCGAGCATGGCGATAGAGGCGAAGGGCGTAGAAGGTGAACATGCCGCCGAGAACCGTCGCCGAGAGGGCATAGATCCACCCGAGATGCGCGCTCGGACCGATCAACAGCGTCAGGGCCCAGAGCACCACGGAATAAATGAGAATCTCCAGTGTGGTGCGGCGAAGCGAGGCAACGACGGGCATCATCGGCACGTTCGCCGCGTGATAGTCATCGCGGTAGCGAACGGCGAGCGCCCAAAAGTGTGGGGGCGTCCAGATGAAGATCACGAGGAACAACAACACCGGCGTCCAACCAAGGGAGTTGGTGACGGCCGCCCAGCCAATCAGCACCGGCACGGCTCCCGCCGCGCCGCCAATCACGATGTTCTGCTTCGAGCGGCGCTTCAAAATCAAGGTGTAGACGACGACATAAAACGCGGTCGCGGACATGGCGAGCCACGCCGACAGTGGATTGACCCACACGACCAAGATGACAAAGGCGAGTAGCTCGAGCGCGAAGGCGAAAAGCGCCGCCGAACGGGCACTCATCACGCCGGTGACGAGTGGGCGCCTCTTCGTGCGCTCCATGATGGCGTCGATGTCGCGGTCGATCACCATGTTGAAGGCGTTCGCTCCGCCGGCCGCAAGGGTCCCGCCGATCAGGGTCGCCACGATCAGCCACGCGCGTGGAAACCCGTTCGCAGCGACGATCATGGTGGGCACCGTCGTCACCAGCAGCAATTCAATGATTCGCGGCTTGGTTAAGGCGAGATAGCCCTTGAGGACGTCACGTACCGAAGAAGGCGCTGTCGCGGATACGGTCACCCGGATATCCTACGATGCTTCCAATTCCGTAGGCTGGGCGAGTGCCCGTGACCATAAGACGCGTCTCAGGTCCAACGTTTCGTTGGTTCGCCTTTGCGTCGTTTCTGTCGATGATTCTCATCGTTCTGACGGGGGCCGCCGTCCGCCTAACGGGGTCAGGACTGGGATGTCCGGACTGGCCGACCTGTTTCAAGGGTCGAGTCAGCGGATCGATGAGCATTCACCCCTTCATTGAGTACTCCAACCGCATGGTGACAGGGGCCCTCATCGTCATCGTGGGCGCCACCTTTCTCGCAGCCATTTTTCGAGAGCAGCGCCGCCGTGACCTCATTCTTCTTTCCGGCGCTCTCGTGCTCGGCGTCTTCGCCGACGCCCTGCTGGGCGCGGTCGTGGTCTACTCGAAGCTCAATCCCTACCTCGTCTCGCTTCACCTTCTGCTGAGTCTCGCCATGGTGGCGGTCGGCACTCTGCTCTACCATCACGCCAAGTACGTGTACGGACCCGGTGCGCGCGAGGATCTGCGCGATCCGTATTTTCGCCGCCTGGCGCGGTGGCTGTGGCTTCCCTTCGTCGTGCTCGTGGTTACCGGCACCGCGACGACCGGCTCGGGCCCGCACGCCGGCGAGTCCCAGGGTCAACTCGTCGCGCGGCGACTCCCCTTCGCGTTTTCGTCGGCAGCGTGGGTGCACTCCTTGGCGGCCATATTCTTCATCGGCGTCGTACTCGGCCTGCTCCTCGCCATTTGGAATAGTGGAGCGCCGACGGCGCTCAAGTCAGGAGTGCGCCGCCTGGTGTACGTTTCGCTGGCTCAGGCCGCCATTGGCGCCATCCAATATTTGACTCACGTTCCCGCGTGGCTTGTTGAAGTGCACGAACTGGGGGCCATCGCCCTCACCATTGGCGTCACCCAGTTCAATGTTCGCCAATACGCACGCGATCGCGTTCCCGGCACCGAGCCCAAGGTCTCGCCCGAGCTGGTGCATTAGTTACGGAGCCACGTCGGCACCCTGCGAGCACGGCGTGCGACAATGAGCCCATGAGAGTCCGCAGTGTCTAGAAGTCACCAGCACGCGTCCTCAGGCGACATGGGTCACGTGCTTATTGCCCTCACTCTCATCGCCCTCTTCTTTGTTGCGGAGATCGTCGCGGCGATTGTCGGATCCTCGCTCGTCCTCTTCGCCGACGCGGGGCACATGATCACTGATGTCTCGGCGCTCGCCATGAGTGCCTGGGCACTACGCCTCGCGCGACGCCCGGCCGAAGCTCGCTGGACTTACGGACTCCGAAGGGCCGAGATTTTGAGCGCGGCCCTCAACGGCATCAGCCTGGTGGCGGTGGGCCTCGTGATTGGCGTCGAAGCGGTGCAGCGTCTCGTCAATCCCCGCCCGGTGAGCGGCACGCTCGTGCTCGTAATCGCCCTCGTCGGCGCGGTCGTCAATGTCGCCGCCGCAACGGTCCTCGGCCGTGCGAACCGGAGCAACCTCAACATTCGAGGGGCGTATCTACATGTCGTGACGGATCTCTACGCCTTTATCGCCACAGCGATCGCGGGCGTCGTCATTCTCGTTTCGCATTGGCAACGCGCCGACGCCGTCGCGTCACTCGTAGTTGTCGCGCTGATGGCCTACGCCGCGTGGGGGTTGCTGCACGACGCGGGAGGCATCCTGTTGCAGGGGACGCCCGACAACCTTGACCTCACTGATGTTCGGACCCATCTCATCCAGGTCGATCACGTTCTTGACGTGCACGATCTTCACGCCTGGAGCGTCGCTTCAGATCTCACGACGCTGTCGGCCCACGTCGTCGTCGAGAGCACTTGCTTTGACGACGGTCACGCGCCACAGATTCTCGACGCTCTACAAAGTTGTCTCACCGAACACTTCGCGGTCCAACACGCGACCTTCCAGTTGGAGCCAGCGACTCACGAGTCCCACGAAGAGGGACTTCACCCGTAAGGAACGTCGCCGCTCGTTTTCGTCGACAGGACCGAGACCGCTGCGTTTAAGCAGAATCGTAAGTTCGTTATTCACGCTCCAATAGCGTCTCGCACGTCAGACAATTGAATGACTCGGCAATGGTCGCTCGAAGTGTTCTCCTAGAGTGACAGCATGTTTTGTCGCCACAAGGAGAGCGGGTCTAATGCACAATGCTGATCCAATGAGCCAAAGCTCTCCCGATGTCCCTCACTTCAATCGAGATGCTGTCAAATTGTTTCGCTGGGGGGCACTAGGACTGCTAATCACTTCTTGTCTAATTCTTCTCGAGTACGTCGCCACCATTCCATCAACGGTGTCCGGGCCATTCCCGCTGTATCTACGTGTTACTGCCTGGGTTGGCGTGAGTACTTGGACAATATTCACTTTCTTTTCCATCAAAACGGTGGCAGTGACCCGCTCTCGCGACAATGACGCCATTTTTCGAGCGTGCTTTGCAGTTGTCGTCTTTGGCGTCATCTTTGCGGCGTCACTGTTCGTCGCAACTCTTTTCCACGGATTGGGCGAATTGACCTTCTAGAGCACCCACGCTTCATCGAGAACTGAAACCAACTCTCGTAAGAGCGGTCCAGATTTTGTGGTCAACCACAATCAGTGGAGACGATGGGGATCGAACCCACGACCTCAGGCTTGCAAAGCCCGCGCTCTACCAACTGAGCTACATCCCCGCGGGACCTGCATTCTACCAATATTCGCCCTACGTGGGCCGGTGATGACGTATCGCCCGAGCCTGCTGGCGATCAATGCGCAGCAGTTCGCGTTCCACGTCGGCCCAGTAGAGGGGCGTCTCCTCGACCGGAGTTCCCTTGTTCTCGGCGTTAAAGAAGATAAGGAACGCCACCCACCACATCGGTATGTAGCAGCCGATCTTCGCGACAAAGCCCGCCAGCTGCTGATCGAAGAGGGGGGTCATGTGCAACAGCGCGTGCTGGTGATGCAGAGCCGGATAGAGCGAGTGTTGCGAGAAGATCCACACGAACGACAGACTCGTGACGAACAGGGCCGACCCGAAAATATAGCCAGCGCGAGCGGCCGGCGACAGTCGGCGGGTCCCGGGCATGATGGCCAAGGCCGGCAACCACAAGAGCATTCCGACGAGCAGAACGGTGAGCAGTATGACGTCGCGACCGATCGTCGAGCGAGCCCCCCAGTCGACGACTGGCGCCGCCAACGTCGCAGTTCCGATAACTGTCACGAGAATGACGGCCAAGCCAGGGTGCGTCAACTTACGCACAATGAAGTCGATGGGCGCGGGACTCGTCAAACGACCAAGCGCACTCGTGGGAATGCTGAGCAACAGCAGCGGCGCGACCATCAACATGATGACAAGGCGCTGAATCGTGGCGACCGTGAGCGACACCGACGCAGCGAGGTCGCCAATCGGCCACATCGTCACAACCAACAAGGCAATGTAGGCGTAGAGCGCCAATCGGCGCTGTCGCGGCGAGCTGACGAGGAAGTAGTGGGCGGCGGCGGCCACCACGATTACGCATAGCACCAGGGGATGCCAATCGAAGGGCAACAACGTGGCCATCTCGCTACGGTAACGGTCCGGGCCCTCGTCGTAAAGGGGCGATCGAAAGTAGCGCTATATCTGCGGACTCACAGCGGGGGTGAGCTCTCCGCGAACCCGCGGTCCGAGGCGCGAAAGAATCAGTGTGGCCAGGACAAAGTCGGAGACGACGATGGCTCCGGGAAAGAGCACGCCCGCGGTTGTGAAGACTTTGAGAGTCATGACGGTGATGGCGCAGTTCAGACAACCCAGCACGAAAACCCTTGGCGACTCCGTCGACGGAGCGAGCCACGACTTTCGTAACGTGGGTAGCCCGGCGGCTTGATCGGCACAGACGAACGACACGATCGCGATCGTCGGTTCGTTGACAAAGGCCCAGAAAATGAGTCCGGCCAGCGATACCGACCCGCAGACAACGTCAAAGACACCGATCTTCCATACGGCGTGCAAATTGCGAAAGGACGCGATCACGACGGCGCACGGTATGAGCCCGAGCATGAGCGTCATCCACGATGCCAGACCCACGTGTTGTTGGAGTTCGACGCCGAAGGCGAGAACGCCTTCGAGTCCCCACAACGACCACGAAACCCGATTCGGTGACGTCACACCGCGCAGGGTGTCGCGAATGTACGAGTAACCGCCGACTGCGGCCAATGCGAGAGCGAGGTACACGAAGCGAGGGTCAATCACCCCTCAAGTCTGCCCGTTCGATCGTGCACGTCCTTCGCCGAGCGCGTACGGCCTCTCCGATAGCCTTCCTCGTCGTGGATATGCGCGACTTCCTCGGCCTTCAGCGAGTCAGCGAAACCACGTGGCGCTTTCACGTGACGGATCGATTGATCACTCCGGGAAAATTTCTGTTCGGCGGATGCGGACTGGCGTCGGGAGTTGTCGCCTTGGAAGAGGCGAGTGGGCGTCCGACCATCTACGCGGCCGCGCACTACCTCTCCTTTGCCCCACTCGACGCCGACGTGGACGTCGTGGTGAATCTCGCAGTTGAGGGAAGGCGCGTTACGCAGGCACGGGCCACGGCGTCAGTAGAAGGCCGAGAAGTACTCACCGTCAACGCGGCACTCGGAACCGGTGAACTGACCTCTCCCACTCCATGGCTCACCATGCCCGAGGTTCCTGCGCCCGAAGACTGTCCTGAACGGATAATGCCACGTCGCTTCGACAGTTCGATTTTTGACCACATTGAAACACGCATCGCCCTTGGACGCAGTTTCGAAGAACTCGACGGTACCGGCGCGTCTCCCGTGTCCGCCCTGTGGGCTCGCGTGCCGAGCCACCTGGAACCGTCGGCAGCAACACTCGCCATCTTTGGTGATTTGGTCGCCGGTGGCGCCACCCAACCCCTCGGGCGCAACACGATGGGACGGAGCCTCGACAACACCATTCGCGTCGCAACTCTCGCACCCACCGAATGGGTTCTGATTGACATTCACATGCACGCCCTCGCGGGGGGATTTTCCCAGGGCACCGGCTATCTCTGGAGTCGAGACGGCGTATTGCTCGGCACCGCCAGTCAGTCGATGTCGTCGAAGTTTTGGGATCCACCGGCAAACCAAGACGAGCCACGTCTCGGCTAGATTGGAAGCCCTGCGGGGCTATAGCTCAGTCGGTTAGAGCGCGTCACTGATAATGACGAGGTCGTAAGTTCGATTCTTACTAGCCCCACCACGGGGGATTTGGACAAAT
This sequence comes from Acidimicrobiales bacterium, assembly GCA_049790955.1. Classification (GTDB taxonomy): domain Bacteria; phylum Actinomycetota; class Acidimicrobiia; order Acidimicrobiales; family RAAP-2; genus RAAP-2. The sequence goes on along the minus strand of JBAQZL010000020.1, from coordinate 8,967 downwards.
ACCCTCAAACCATTCGGACAAACGTTCGGACAATTGAAACGCCCAGGTGAGCTGCGAGTCGGCGCTCCTCCGGAGACCGCCGTGAACTTCTCGGTCTCCAGAAGAGCGTCTTCATCAAAACCAATGGAGAGCTACTGCCACTGGAATCAAAAGACTCAAGACACTCGCGACCAACGCGAGTATCTCGAGCACCTTTCGGATACGTGACCACATGTCCAGCATCCTTTCCGACAACGCGGAAGGATATCCTTGGGGCGTCGCCGACTGATTACCGCCAACGCGCGCAGCCTTCAACGCCGCGATCGTCAAGTCGGGTCAGGCAGATATGGGAACTAATTGCCTTGTTGCCCCGACATGGAATGGAGGTCCCGTCGGCTCCACGCATGGTCGATCCTGCGAAGGCGGCGGCTTGAACTGCATCGATTCTCGCGGGAATGGCGGTGCGGTCGGACGCGGGAGGTTCATTGGAGTAGCCCTTTTCAGCGAAGCAAGAATCTCCAGACGCCACCCGAGTTCCCCTGTCAGCCACTCGAGCATTGCGACAATAAAACGCGCGACGGGAACGTCGTACATGATGGTGAAAAGGTACTCGAGATAGATGATCCTTCGGTCAAACCCGATAATCGCGAATTCGAGGTCGGCGTCGTCCAACGTTGTGAGTACGTCTAGAGCACCGTCGTAATCACTAAAAGTCAGCATTCTCTGAGCATGACGACGAAGTCGTCGGGGAAGCCGATCAACGACATTAGCGAATCCCTCTCGCTTCCCCGGTGTCGGAGGCAACCTCCCCGGCATCGCGGGTTCTGACCATTCGATTCCGGTGGCGCGGTTCAACGCTCCCAATGGCAAGCTCGATCTTTCAGCGTTGCACTGCTCATACGCCTTACGATTTAGGTCGTCCCACCGGTCAACCGGCATCGCGAGCGTCACGGCAATCATGGGCAAATGCTGGCGCTGTGTGCGCTGACAAAAAGGGGTCATTCAGAGTCTCCCTTCAGGTGACTGATGATTTTCTCCAGAATCGCCAGCCGCGTCTTCAGTGTCTGAGTTTCTGGCGCTTCGGCGTTTGGCCCAAGTTCAATTGACACCTGTCCTGCGAAACTTCTCTGATCTCGCGGCCAGTGTTTCAAGAGTGACTCCGTTCTGGCCGTCCATCCGTGTAGTTCAGAGGCGAGGATCGGTTTAGCCCTCACATACATGCCTGTGTTCTTTGGTAGACGGTCCAATAGTTGCTCACCCAACCGTTTTACTTCGATCAATTCCAGCACCTCAGGGGCTAAAGGGGGCCGTTGGGCGACCCTGAGCGACGCTCTGCCAAAGACAACCGGCGACTGAAAATGCACTCGATTGGCGATTGGCTGCAGGCTGAAAATCGCCGCCAGGAAGAACAGGCCAGCGCCCACCAGGCACGCGGCGAAAATGGCTGAGGGCCATTTGTAATGGCTGGCGGCGATACCTAGGAGCGCCAAGGCGATGGCCCCATACGAATCGACGCGCGAACGCTTTGTGAAAACCCTTTCACCCATTTTGCCGAGCCTAAACCCGTTCCCACCTGGGCGCTTGGGGTGTCACAGCCCTGTGCGAAAGTTGGAACATGACAAAAGGCACCACGATTGCAACGCTCAGTCGGGACGTAGTTTCCGAGGCTGACGCCTACTCCTACTTCGAGCGTTTGCGCTGGAACGGGACGCCCAAGTGCGCCCACTGTGACGGCACCAACATCTACTTCATTGAGCCCAAGAACGGGGTCAGTCGTGCCACCCGCACCGGCACACAGAGCCAGCGTCGTGTCTGGCGTTGCCGTGATTGCAAGAAGCAATTCAGCGTCATTACGAACACCGAAGAGCGCATGGCTGACCTCGCTACGAGGGTCGCCGGACGGCTGACCTACAAAGTCGTTACGGCTGCGTAGGCTCTTTCGCTTCGCGTGACTCTTGCTCGTCCTCGTCAGCGAGCAAGCGCCGTAAGACTTCCTCTGGGTCTTCTCCGTAGAGGGAGGATCGCTCGTCCAGATCAGGCTTTGGCTTGCGTTCCATGCACAAAGTTTACGCCCCTGGAGGCAGATTCCTCCACCATCGGGGCCACCGTGAGGACTCTCTAGCGAGTAATCCAATTTCAGTGCCGAGCACCGCTTCTGTAGTTGGTGGCGCGCCCCCATTTCGCCAGTTGGTTGACGCCAGTTGGAACCTTTCGACGATCTTCTTGACCTCTGCCAGAACTTCTTTGTGGTTGTACAAGGGCCATCGTGCTGCGGAATGGAGTTTCCCCAACTCGACCAAGTACTGAGATGACCGCCAGAAGATCTCCTTCATGTCGGCCAAAGGACCCATCGCGAGGATGTTCGTGCTCTGCGCCATGACGTTCCAGTACGCATCGCCGAACCTATTCGCCGCTTCTCTCTTGAGGTTCAACCACTCGGCAAGTAGGACGCCTGCGAGCACAGTGATGCCACCGATAGCGCCACCCCAGATGGCTGGGACAAGGTTCCCGGAGTCGTTTCGGTAGTCCACTACCTGCATACTCAATAAGCCGTGCAAATACCCAGTCGAGGTCGTCATAACTTCCATTTTCGGACGGTTCTGGGGTCACTTTTGGGACCCCTTAGATGTGCCAACTTTTTTGTCAGCGCACACAGCGCCCAAATGCTACTACGAACATCTGTTCGTAGTCTGGGGCCGCGCGCCGCCTACCCTTCGGAGGCAAGCCTGGCGCACTCCGTGCAAAGAGTACTTCCCGGAAGTACTCCAGCGACCACATTGCCGTCTCTGATGATCTCCTTCGCATATCCACATTCAGAGTTGTGGCAAACGGGTACGTCCTCGTCGCTCGAAGTGTGAAATGGCAAGGTCGCGCTCATGGGTATGTCCTTTCTTGGATTAGCGCGATCCGTACACCGACCGAAAATCTCTCTGCCAAGAACCAGAATCCGACTATGGAAGGCGAGTTGATTTCGGTTAAATATCCAGGCGATAGCGGTATCGAATCCCGTCGCCTTCAGCACGAAATAAACCTTCGGCGCCAGCCTCGAACGGGTTCGGAATGCGAAGTACGCGGCACCGAGCAGGATCGGACACGTACGGCACGATTAGTAGCCGCCAACGGCCGTCGCGGGCGTGGCGACGAGCTTCGCGGATCTCAGAATCAGTCAGTGTGAACACGCCGGGTCCGTCTCTGCTCGCTTTGACTTCAAACATGATCGGCTGGCGCGTGCGTTCAACTCGGAAGTCAAAACCGAGGCTGTCATTCCCCGGATCGCCTGCAAACACGCGACGGCGGTTCGTTGAAACCCAGCTGGACTCGTTTGCTTCCGGGTAGATACGGGAAAGCCACTGGTATGCGAGCCACTCGCCGGCGAACCCCAAAGCCTGACGTTGCTCGTCGGACAGGCCACCCATCGAATCCCAACTTCCGCCTCCCCCGCCGGCCCATCCGCGCGATCGAGTATCGAGCACGAGTCCAAGATCGCTCACGCGGTTTGGTCCAGCGATCGCAGCCGGGTTGGCATTCACGTTGGATTGGAGGACGTCGATGAGCGCTGCCATGTTGTCAGCGCGAGGACCTACGTCAATGTCCTGTTCGCCAATGCGCACAATGCGGCGCTCGCGTTCCCGCTCAACACGCATCACAGTCGCGGCAGATTCGGCAGTCTCAAGCTGATCGACCGTGACACCTACGGCAGCGGGATCTGCAGTCGCGATCATGCCCGTGGGCCACCGGCCAAGTGCATCCAGCCACACGGGTATGTCTTCATCCGACAATTCACGGAAGTCGAGGATGCCATTATCGTCGAACAATGCTGCGATCTCGGTTCCGGGATCGTGAGCGGTCAAGGCGTCCGCAAGCGTGACTCTGTTTGAACTCGCCCAGGCACGTGCGAGGCGAGCAAGAGCCGGACCGGATCGCGTAATTCGGGCTTTATTGGCGGCTGAGACCGTGTCAAGCGCGGGCAAGGTCCGCCCCTCGGCGGACGGCACGAATCCGAGCCGGCTTTCCACTTCCTGGGCAACAAGGTCAGTAAGAACGGATCTGGTGACCTCGTCAACGCTGGTGCCCCACGCTTCTGGAATGGTTATCCAATCGAAGGAGCGCAGCTCGGGCCAGTCAGGCTGTGGACGACGAGCATCGAATTCCGATAGACGGGCCCAGCGCACCTGGTCACATAAAGATCGATGACTTAGAGCGAGATGCTGTCGGAGCGCCTGCTCGTGCGCGGCCAAGTGGGACACGGGACCGTATTCGGGGGCGAGGTTGGCGAGTGTCCTATTGAATTCTGCAAACTCAACGCCGACGCTCTCACGAAGCTCATCGCCTGTCGCAATCTCATGCGCAGCGCTAATGAGAACTTCAAGCGAGACGGGCAGTGACGGACCAAGAGCCGCTAGAGCCCCCGGAAGTTCTTCGAGCACGCCAGAGACTCGTGCCGCTTCTACCGCCAGATCAGTGGCTTCTCGACCGGCCCAATGGACAAGAAGTGGGTACAGGCGTCGGATAATGGAATCGAGACCACCGTCAAGGCGCGTACGCGTGGCGGCCACTTGGGCAGCAGAAAGCCGTAACGCGCGGGCGAGATCAACGTCATCGGGATCGGGCTGGTCGTTTCCCCCCTGTTGCAATTCGAGGACTGCAGCCCGAAGCCGTTCCTGAAGGCCCGCGTATCCGACGGCTATCGCGACCTGCTCGCCGAGCGCGACCAATGCCGGACCAGCTACGCGAGAAATTTCGGTCGGAGAAAGAACTATCGGGTCAATGTCGTCGGGTTCACCGAACAGACCGAAATTCGTGGCGGGTAGTTCGGTTGGCTCATCGAACAAGCTCATGCCAAGGGTTTCGTACTTACATAGGCGCAGTCGTCGCAATCGGAAAGAGAGATCGTCAAAGACCCTATCTTCGAGTGTGAGCCCGCTCCCGTGGTCGGCCGCCGCTGCGACAAGCAACGCCATCCACGGCAACTGCTGGTTGAGCGCTTCGCCCGGATCGACGACACCAGTAGGGGTGACTTTGACCGACGTTTCATCAACAATTCGAACGCCGTCACCGAGTTCTCCCACAAGAGCCCGCCGGGCCCCCTCCAGATCGGAATCGACGAGCAAGGTCAACAGTTCCAACTCGTTAAGGAGACGGAGATGTAGCGCCTCTCCGGGCCGTGCGAGATGAACGGTGACGCTGGACTCAACCAGGTCTGCAATCCGCCAAACGGTCAAGCCCGAACCTTCACGCAAAACGAGATGCATGTCGGCGGTGAGTCCACGGCTGGGATCAGTGCGATTCGCTACGTCCGACCAGGCACGAACGTAAGCGCGCAGGAACTGGTCGCGCTGGTTGTCGCCGAATGCGCGGGCCGCCGCGGCCTCCCCCAAGTCCCGCACGAGCCGGGCCGCGTGGGTGGGCTCCGACCAAATGCCGAGCCCTGCTGTGCGCAGAACGTTGAGCGCCTTTGGGTTGGAGTCAAGCAAAAGACGAGTCGCGCGATTGACCAAGGGAGCGAAAGACGGTTCGGCATCGTCGGAAGAGAGCGGGAAATACCAAAGCTGATCGGGGCGAGCGAACGTGGGTTGGTCGATTCGTGGCGCAGCGGGGAGCCAGGCGGCGGTCGCTAAGAAGGCGGACAGCGGGGAGGGAATCGTTTGACGATCTTTGATGCCCGTTCGGTCCCGCTCCCAGTCGATCGTGAGATAGTCGGGAGACCATTGAGAAAGCCCCTTCATGACTAAGCGGGCATAAGCTTCGCGGGCCGAGTCAGAGAGCTGCTCGGCGATTGCCTGGCCAATAGCCCATCTTGGCTTGCGGTTCGCAAGGTACTCAGTTTGCGGGTACGCGACGTTTAAACGCGACTGAACTGCGAGATGCCGGGACCATTGGTCAGCAATGGGCGCTGGAACATGTGTGCGTTTCGCTAATTCGGCTCCATTCAACTGCCCACCCAATAACTTCGGCATTGCCCCGCTGGTAATTTGAGTGGGAAGGCCGTTCACTACACCGATCTTGGCCAGAAACGTCGACCAGGCCGACACACTGTCGCCGGTCCGAACAAGGTCGGAATCCGGGTTGACAAGTCGTTGGCCAAGGTCCGCGAGCGTACGTTCCGAGTCGCGCGCATCTTCAATCACGATTGCCAGGTCTGCGCCATCGAGTCCCTCCCAGCCAGGCCCGAAAGCGACGGTGCTCGCACGAACCATTGATCCGGCGACCGTCGGAACTCGCAACCTGAGCTGGACAAGCGAGAAGCGAGGCGGGATCTGCCCGTTCTGTTCAAGGTTAAATACGAATCGAAGGGCTTCTCGGTGAGCTCGGTCGCTTTCCACGCGAGCCAGAACGCTTCCGACATGTTCGAGCAGATTGCGAATGTCATATCCATAGACGAGGTTGGCATCGACCAGGAGCCCGCGTCCCGAAGCGTCAAGCCGTTCCGCGATCGCTGGATGCAGGTAGAACAATTGTTTTCGAAGTGACGCGGGAACCGGAACCGGCGTCTCGTCCTTGGCGGGGGGCAAGAAGGCGCTCGCCTGATTGACACCGCCCTGTTCACTGGGCTTCGCCGACGGAGCATTTGTGGCTCGAAGTTCACCGGCTTCATCGACCAACAATCTTCGACCGCGCAATACGTGACCCGTCTTAATGCCAAACAAGACAGCAAGATCGCTATAAAGGTCGGACCAAAGAGCCTCGGTTGCGGCGTTGGTCGCGGGGCGTGCGCGAGCTTTCCTTTTCGACGCTGCTTCTTTACGCTTCTTGGGTCGGCGGGAATGGAGCACCACTCCGCCGTCGTCGTACGGCGTGGGCCGATCGAGATTTGCAGCGATGTGTTCAACGAGCTCGGCGAGGTTTTCGGCATCGGGGCTAAGGGGACAATCGAGATAAGAAGCGATCTCCTCCCAACGATTCATTCGAGCTTGCCCGAGCTTGCTGTCCAGCAGACGAATGTCGTTTTCTGCGGCCCGAGCAGCGGTAAGCACCTCAAGAGTCGGGGCTGGCCAGCGATAAGTCTCCGCGAGCGACGCCCATCGCGGACCGTCTTCTGATGCGACCTCGATGGGCACTAATCGTCGCTCGATCACCGCGCCATAGCCAGACCGCTCGCTTGCATCGATAAGCCTCTGACGCAGCGGGCCGTGCCAGCAAACGAGATCGCTGACCCACCGACCTGCGGCTTCGATCTCGCTGGCACTTACGGCGAGCGCGGCAGCCAAGGCAATTTCAGCAGCAACGTCAAGCAGTAGGTCGTTGAGGGGGTGATCGGGGTCGAGATCAGCACGGTCCAACTTCGTGAAGAAAGGGGCATTGAGATGCCCCGCGAACGGAGACGGCGCTTTCTCGCCCATCGGCAGGAACGTGAACATCCGACCATTCACGTCACCTATTGAAGGAACCGCGAGTGAGACCTTGGCATCATCCCACTCGTCCCAGTCGTTCGAGATCCTGTTGGCACGAAGGGCAGTGCTGACAGCGCTGTGTAAGCGACTCGAAGCGACAGCTGCGGACGCGACCGTGTAGCCGCCGAGCTCGCCGAGCTCAACATGCGCGAACGAAACATCTGGGGAAGATATTCCGACGAGTGGAACTTGCAGTCGGGTGAGAGTCGTTTCGGAGACGCTCCCCCGATCTCGGCATTCAACAGTGAGCAAAGCAATGCGTTCCAGAAAGAGCAGCACCGGAACGTCGCCTGAAGCGAGTTTCCCCGCCTGAGCGAGCGCTGCAGTGCGCGCCTCGGGGGTATCAAGTGGCAATCTGATGATAGTTACGTGCCCGCCATCGGCGATGTCTCGGACCGAGTCCGGGATCGTGTCGAGGGGAACCGGCAGCTGAAAAGGTGGAAACTCCTCGTCGGCACGGTGGGCGATCGCGTCGTCACCGTCAGTCAGGTTGATCAGATCGGCGTGATTAGCAAATTGGAACGAATAGCCGTCAAGGTTGCCTGGCGTTCCGGACAAGTCGGCGCTGTAGATCTCGGGCCAAGTGCAAACGGGGAGAATACTTCGGAAACCAACGCCTTTGTGTCCGATGCCTTCGCCGATGTGTTTCGGACTGCGAGCGAGTTTGCAAAGTCCAATCAACGATTCGTACGTAAAAGGAATCCCGGCGTTGGCAACATAGACGACTCCGTGCTCGCCTTCGTCGGCGTCGACTCGAATGGTGATACGCCCGTCGTGGCGCTCAGCCGGATGGGCGTCGTGCGCATTCTGAAGCAGCTCCAACAGGAATCGGCCAGCATATTCGTCGCCGGCCTGAACTGAAACTGCGCGTAATTGCGCGGCAGGATCCCACACATTTGTTGCAGCGAACTCACCGAGCACCTTTCGCGCGTACGCAATGATCTGTTCGCGCGGTGAAGTCACTGTTCGCCCCAGGACATGAAGCTCACTAGCTCCCAGACGGTTTCACCAAGAAGCTCCACAATGGGATGTGCGATTCCCGTTGTCGTAAGAACTCCTTCATCTAGGCAGTCCTTGGATGCTATTCAAACCCCCTGACAACCGCTTTGAAATGCGCCGGACGTTCACGCGCGGTGATTTGACAACCTTCTTTAATTGGGTCTCATCGACGATCCAAGAAGGTTGTGTCGCCTAAATCCAGCGAGGATCACCACCATTGGAATCAGAAGCTCACAATACTCGCAGAGTTGCAACGTCGGCGTCCTGGTCGGAATGGGTTTAGGCTCGCCAAAATGGGGGACAAAGGACATCACTGGGCGAAGTCAGAGCGCCCGCACCTATGCACGCCCCTGGGCTTCTACAAAGCGGGAAGTAGTGAGCGGAGTCTGCATTGGCGCTCTCGGTACGGTCGGAACAGGCGTTTCAACTGACCTAAACCCGTGGCTACTCGTGCTGATTGCTATCGCGGCCGTCATTATCGGCGCGTTCGCTCCCTGGACAGTGGTCTATTTGTTCGGGTGCCTTACGGCTAGTGGAAGGGACTTACGAGACCGACTGGCCGTCGTCGAAGCGCGCCTCGACGACGTGACTGCAAAAC
>JBAQZL010000019.1:0-19650 GCA_049790955.1 Acidimicrobiales bacterium | reverse complement strand
CACCCCGGGTGTGTTCTCGGTCATCATCCCCGTGACGTACGCATTCTCTGTGCTGCTGTTGACCCTCGCGGCCGGAGGATCGAACTCCGGTATCGGCATTGTCATCCTTCTGCCCCTGGTGTGGGCCGCGCTCTATCACCGACCCTGGGAGTCAGCCGTCGTTGTCGTTGTCATCGTGGCGATCGAGGTCATCACCTCGCTCACTCCGGTCGTCGTGCCCATTGCCGTTATCGCCCGACGAGTGGTGTTCTGGACGGCTATCGGCAGCCTCATCTCGGTGGCCACGCATGACCTGCGCTCTCGCGTACGAGTGATGCTTGTCTCTCGCGAGGAGGCTCATCGTCGGGCCGTGGCTCTCGAAAGAGCCGCGGAGACATTGACGGCGATCCTCCAGCCTGACGAAGTCCTGGAGGCCGCGATCCGGGTCGCGGCCGAGATTGTTTCGCCGCAAGGAATGACCGGGCGGCGCGCCCAATACATGCGTCTCAGCGGTGACACCATCACGGTTGTTGTTGAGTACGACGAAACGGGCCAGCATCTTCCCGAGACGTACGCCCTTTCTGAGCACCCGATTTTGGCGGAGGTCTTCCAAACTCGCGCGGCCACCTCCGCCCGGCTCGATGCCGAGCGAGCAGGCCCGCTCGTTGCCAGTTACATCAAGCAGTTGGACGTGACGCACGGCTTGTACTTGCCCATCATCGTGTTTGGAGAGATCGACGGAGTGTTGTCCGTGTCGCTGCGCGGTCAGCAGCTCCCCGACGAACTGTTCGAGCTCAGCAAGGCCCTGATGCACGTGATCGAGTTGGCTCTCACTAACGCCAACTCTCACAAGTTGCTTGAGGACCTCGCGAGCACCGACGAGCTCACCGGCCTGCCCAACCTGCGCGAGTTCAACCGCATCGCTCAGCACCGTCCCGGACGCTTTCCCTTCGTCATCTTGGCCATGGATCTTGATGGCCTGAAGCAAGTCAACGACACTATGGGGCACGCCGCGGGCGACGACCTCCTTCGCCACGTGGCGTCGGTGTTGCAATCCTCTCTGCGCGGCGGCGACGTGGTTGCGAGACTCGGCGGTGATGAGTTCGCCGCGATCTTGTTCCACGCGAACGAATCCGACGGGCGGATTGTCGGCGAACGAATTCTGAAGGCCCTTGCCGTTCCGTACGACGGCTCACGCCCGAGCCTGAGCATCGGTATCGCCACCGGTTCCTCCCACGCTGACGCCAACGAGATTCGAGCAGCTGCCGACGACGCCATGTACCGAGCGAAGCAACGCGGCGGCGGGTGTTACGAACTGGCCCCGAGTCCATTAGTCGATCTCGGCGCAGATTAGAGTTCCCTACTCCCAGTGATTTGAATTATTACTTAGGAGAACACTCGCATGACTCTCACTTCACATTTGTCTGATGACGACCGTGAGCGCGTCGACGCTCGACTGCGCCACAATCTCATGGCGTGGTTGACGACGGTACGACCTGACGGCCAGCCCATCACTCTTCCGGTCTGGTTCCTTCTCCAAGAAGATGAGACGATCCTCGTCTACAGCCAGCCAGGGTCGGCCAAATTTCGCAACATCGACGCCAATCCGAAAGTGAGTCTCGTTCTGGACGTGTGCGACTTCGGCCGTAACATCGTGCGGATCGAGGGGACTGCGGCCGTGAGTAACGCCGTGTCACCAGCTGACCAGCAGCCGGCCTACCTCGCCAAATACACCGAGCGCATCGCGTCACTGTTCGAGACTCCCGCGCAGTTCTCCGCGCAGTTCTCACGACCTCTGATCATCATGCCGACGAAACTCCACGTCGATTAGTTAGCTCAGGTTCGTTCAGCGCGTACGACGATTCGTTTGAAGCCCACGATGACCTGATAGCGCGGGCGCTTCGTGAAATCGGCCAGCGACCAGACCGAAGGGGTGCCGATTTCCTTGCAAAGATGTAGGACCTCGTCGGGGGCCATCCACACTCCAATGTGAGCGCCAAACGAATCATCCGTTGAATTAAAAAGTACGAGATCGAGTGCAGCTGGTTCGCGTACGTGAATGTTAGAAGTCGTGTCATCCCAAAGGTTTGAGGATCGAAGTGGCGGGCATTCTCGACCAAAGAGACCGAGAACGCCATATGCAAATCGCTGGCAGTTCGAAGCTTCGAGCCACGGTGGCGACGCATGGTCTGAGGGTCCGGCGGTTGATACGTAGGGCACCGACCAGATGCCATCCGGCCACTGCGTGCGGGGCTTTGGCCAGTGGTCAGACCTCACGCGACGTTCCATGATCCAGATCCCAGCGAAATGCTCCGTTGGCGAGCATAGGCACGGCACGACTCGAGTTGACCTCGGAGGCATAGATCACATCGTTAAGGTGACCTTTCAACACGAGCTCTTTACCCGAGGCGCATTCGCGAATGACGGACTCGACGTCGGTACGGGCGCCGTTCCACGCCCAGACTGCCGAGCGCGCCTCCGGAGAGATCCGTGCGCCAAGCTCGGCAAGAATTGCTCCCGCCCCTAGCAAGTCCTCGAGGGACGGCCGTAGCGTTCCATCGGGCCACAGCTCGCCGCACGCGATGACGGTTATTGGGGATTCGATCTCGTGTAAGTACTCACCGATGGCTGCCGCATTTCTCAGACAACCGGCAAGCACAGTGCTGTTCTTCTCCGCCGCGATAACCGCACACGTGGACCCATTAGGAGAAGGTAAAACGACATTGTCGCCGGGACGCAACCGAAGTAATGAGATTGGAGAGAGTGAGAAACCGTTCGGGTCATTGCCACCCGCGAGGTGGGCTCCGATGGATCGGGCGAACTCGTCGGCCGACTCGTCTTGCCATCGGTATGGATAGACGGCTGCGCCGCAACTGGTCGCTGATTCAACTGCGGTGGTGAAGCGAAGGACGTCCACGATGACAACGGTGCTACCGACGTCGACGGCTCGAACACCCGCCGACCCCCAGTGAAAACGAAAGTCGAAGTTAGTTTGTGTCCTCCACGACTCTTTCTGCACGATCCAGTATCGCTCGGTGCTCTTAAACCCCGCTTGCCTTGCTCTGCGCGTAGAAGGCGAGTTTGGTCCGATCTATCTAATTCCAGGGAACTTGCGTCAGCATGGGGAGCACGTCGTCGGCCGGTACGGCGGGCGAGAAGAGGAACCCTTGACCGAGTTCGCACCCGAGGTGGCGAAGACGCTCGAGTTGGGCCTCGGTCTCGATGCCTTCGGCGATCATGGTCATGTTGAGGTTGTTGCCGAGCGTGACGATCGCCTCGAGCAACGTGTCATTGCGAACACTTTCTGTTGTTGGGCTCACAAACGATTCATCGATCTTGATAATTCTCGGACGAAGGAGAGCGAGATACGGGAGTGACGAGTAGCCCGTGCCGAAGTCATCGAGTGCAAATCCGATGCCGAGTTGAATGAGATGTTCCATCACATTCACGGTTTCGCTGACGTTGAGAAGCGTCACGCTCTCGGTGATCTCGAGAACGAGCCGTCGCGGGTCAAGTCCACTCGTCTGCAGCGTGTTCTCAATCAGAGGAACGAGACCCAAATCTTGGAACTGTTGCGCCGAGAGATTGACGGTGATGAAAGGTTCGCTCGTCTGGTTGTGTCGCCGCCTCCATGAGCTGGCCGCCATAGCCGCCTCGTGCAACGCGAATGAACCGAGATCCAAAATCAGGTCGCTCTGTTCGGCCAGGGGGATGAACACGCTGGGCGGCACCATTCCTCTCTCGGGGTGTTGCCAGCGCATCAGAGCCTCGAAGCCCACGAGTTCGCGGGTGGAGAGATTGACGATGGGCTGATAGCGCATGGACAGCTGATTCTTCTCAAGGGCCCCGTGTAGCTCACTTTCGAGGCTGAAATGGCCGGTCGATCGATGATTCATGCCCTCGTTAAAGACCGCGTACTGCGCCTTTCCTTCACTCTTCGCCGCGTAGAGGGCAATATCCGCGTGTCGGACAACTTCGATGGCGTCAGGGCTGTCCTTGTCCCACGTGGCGACGCCAAGGGTCGCCTTTTGGTCGATGAGCGCACCCACGAGTTCGAGAGGTTCGACGAGGACTCCGAGCAGCCGACTTGCCAGTTTCTCCGCTTCCTCGGCCGCTCCAAGATTCTCGGCCAAATAGAGAAACTCGTCACCGCCGAATCGGCACAGCGTGTCTGACGACCGGGTTACTCTTTCAAGTCGACGCGTCACTTCGATGAGCACTTGATCGCCGATGAGGTGTCCCTGAGTATCGTTTACTTGTTTGAAGTCGTCGAGGTCGATAAGCACGACCGCGCCGACCCCGCCTTGGCGCTGTATTCGGGCGTGGGCCTGGGCCAGTCGGTCGTCAAAGAGGGCGCGGTTGGCCAGACCAGTCAGAGGGTCGTGCAACGCTTGATGCGAGAGCTCGGCGGTGAGGGCTCGCTCTTCGGTGACGTCGCGCACTGACGACACGAAGTTGCGCTCCGAGCTGCCGGGATCACGCGCCGGCCATATTGACACTTCAGCGGCGACGACTCGTCCATCTTTGTGCTGGAATCTTTTGAAGAAGTGGACTTGGGCCTCACCGGAGGTCATGCGGCGGTAGACCTCTTCACTCAGTCCAATGTCGTCGGGGTAGGTGAAGAGTGTCGAGTCAAAGCCAATCAGCTCATCACGCGTTCGGCCGACGATCTCGCAGAAGGCCTCATTGACCGCCAGCAAGAGACCGCCGCTACTGCTGAAGACCATGGGCGTGGGAAGCGCTTCCAATATTTCTTGCCATGGCAGCGCACTACTTGCCATTCATGTCACCATTCACTCGCGTGCGGCCGATTCTCCCAAATTTAGGCAGATGGCCCGTATTTGCATACTCTCACAGAGCGTGAGCAACGGATGTTCAGGTACCTACGACGGGCAGTCGACGTCATGTCGTTTATATCCACGGAGTTCGCGTGAGCATGTCAAGCACGTTCTCGTCAGGTACCGCTGGTGAGAAGAGAAATCCTTGACCGAGTTCGCACCCGAGGTGGCGAAGTCGATCGAGCTGGGCTTCGGTCTCGATACCCTCGGCGATCATTGTCATGTTGAGCTTGTTGCCGAGGGTGACGATGGCTTCCAGCAACGTGTCGTTTCGAACGCTCTCTCGAGTCGGACTCACGAACGACTGATCAATCTTGATGATTCTCGGCTGGAGGAGTGCGAGGTAGGACAGCGATGAGTAGCCGGTACCAAAGTCGTCGAGCGCGAAGCCGATGCCCAGCTGTATGAGTCGTTCCATGACGTTCATGGTTTCGGTCACATTGTGAAGTGTCACGCTCTCGGTAATCTCGAGGACCAGTCGTCGCGGATCGAGCCCGCTCACTTGTAGAGCGTTCTCGATCATGGGCACAAGACCCAAGTCTTGAAACTGATGGGCCGAGAGATTCACAGTTAGAAATAGTTCTTTCGTGCCGCCGTCGCGCGGTCTCCACGAACTTGCCGCGATTGTCGCGTCATGCAACGCGAACGCACCGAGATCCAAAATGAGATCGCTCTCTTCTGCGATCGGGATGAACACGCTGGGCGGCACCATTCCTCTCTCGGGGTGTTGCCAGCGCATTAATGCCTCAAAACCAACGATCTCTTTGTCGGAGAGATTGACGATCGGCTGGTAGTGCATTGATAGCTGACCCTGAGCTAGGGCACGTTGAAGTTCTCGCGCCAGGTTGAAATGACCGGATGCTCCAATATTCATGTCGGGATTGAAGACAGCGAACTGGCCCTTGCCTTCGCCCTTGGCAACGTATAAAGCAACGTCAGCTTTTCGAATAATTTCGACCGTATCGCTACTTGTCTTGTCCCATACCGCGACGCCAAGACTCGCGTGTTGGTCAATGCGAACTCCGACAAGGTCGAGGGGTTTGGCGAGCTCGTGGAGAAGACGAGACGCCACCTGCTCCGCTTCGTGGGCCGAGGCCAGATTCTCAGCCAGGTAAAGAAATTCGTCGCCGCCGAATCGGCACAACGTATCCGTCGACCGGGTGACACTCTCGAAACGACGCGCCACTTCGATGAGTACCTGATCACCAACGAGGTGCCCGTGTGAATCGTTCACACTTTTGAAGTCATCGAGATCGAGGAGCAGTACGGCGCCGAGGCCGCCGTGGCGAACGACCCGAGCGTGCGCTTGGGCGAGTCGATCGTCGAAGAGCGCGCGATTGGCCAATCCCGTCAGGGGGTCGTGTAACGCTTGGTGTGAAAGTTCGGCGGTGAGAGCACGCTCTTCGGTAACGTCGCGCACCGATGACACAAAATAGCGAGCTTGACCATTTGGATCGCGCGCGGGGGATATTGACACTTCGGCGGCGACGACGCGTCCATCTTTGTGTTGGAATCTCTTGAAATATCGGAC
The DNA here is from genome assembly GCA_049790955.1 of Acidimicrobiales bacterium. Taxonomy (GTDB): domain Bacteria; phylum Actinomycetota; class Acidimicrobiia; order Acidimicrobiales; family RAAP-2; genus RAAP-2. Next base: position 13,302 of record JBAQZL010000019.1, on the reverse strand, counting down.
CCTGTCGGCTTCGCCGGACATCATGCGGCGATACACCTCTTCGCTCAGTCCGATGTCATCGGGGTGTGTAAAGAGCTTCGAGTCATAGCCGATGAGTTCTTCCCTGGTGCGACCAACGATCTCACAGAAGGCGTCGTTGGCTGCCAGGAAAAGACCCACGCTGCTGGAGAAGACCATGGGCGCCATGTTGTCCTCGAAGGCGAGGCGAAAACGTTGCTCGCTCTCTTCGTTCAGCGCAGCGGCGATTTTCTCGGCTTCGACAGCTCGTCCTTCGGCCTCACCGTGGGCTTGCGCCATTTCGCTGATCGCGGTGGTATCGCGAATCGAGGCGACTGCCCAAGAACGGCCCTCGAAATCTATTGGCGACAGCGTGAAATCTATTGAGAGTTCGCTCCCGTCGTGTCGCAAGACCGACAGATTCTGGTCGCTCCATATAAGTCGTACATTCGGATATTTTCCGTGCTCGCGACGAGCAACATCTTCTCTGTCGCGAAGTCGAGGAGGTACGAGGATCTCGACGTTCTCGTTGACTAGCTCTTCACGCGTGTAGCCCGTGAGCGTCAAGAGGATTTCGTTCACGTAGCGAATCTCGCCACGCTCGTCGAGCAGGGCCGTCCCGTCGGGCAGCGCTTCCAGCAGTTCTTGCCATGAAAGCGCATTACTTGCCAATCACGTCACCGATCTCACTGGCGGACCGTTCCCGGTATTCGTGAGTTACGGCTCGCGCTTGCATTCTCCCACAGTGCTCGCACCCCACCAGGTGTGATTCCAGTTCGTGATTTATACGATGGCGCTGATCAGCCTCATCACGTCACGTGCGGCGCGCCGGCCAGAACCAATGCTCGCCGGTACTCCCACCCCGTCGTAGGGGTTGCCGGCCAGTGTGACGGCGTAGTGCGAGCTCGCGACGCGGGCTTGTTCAACAAGTCGTTCGTGTCCGACCCGATATTGGGGGAGACCGAGAGGCCAGCGCTGCACGAGGGACTCCCTCGGGGAACCCCACGTGGGCAGCAACACTGCGAGTTCATCAGTGACTCGTCCGATCAACTCGTCGTCGTTCAACTCACTCCAACGAGAGTCGTCGCTGCGACCCACGTGCGCTCGCAGCAACACATCTTCATCGAGGCGAAGGCGTGGCCACTTGCGATCAAGAAACGTGACCGCCGTCACCATCATTGATCCTTCGCCCGCCCACGACGTGCCCAGGGGAACGAGTATCCCCGTGCCGCGAACGGGCAAGGTGACGCTGGCGCGCGCAGCAGAGAACGTGACTATGGCTGCGCCGGCGCTGTCGATGCGACTGAGTGCATCGAGGGCCGGGTCGTACGATCCGATCAACGCTGCCGTCATAGTTGCGGGCGTTGCAAGGATGACGCCATTGGCCGGCGTCGTTGTTGCGAAAGTGTCGACCTCGAGGGGGTAACTTCCCGCGGGCGTGCGCCGAAGAGCGGTCACCGGGACTCCGGTACGAATCACCACTCCGCGCTCTTTCAGCTTCGTAGCGAGGTGATTGGGTAACGATCCGACGCCATCCTGGAGCGAGTAAAAAACGGGCGCCGCGTCGATGACGTCGGGAGAACTAGGTGGTCGCAGGGCCTGCATCAGTGAGCCACCTCCTTGGGCTGCGGCGTAGAGGGCCGGGAAGACCGACTTCGCGGAGAGGTCGTCAATGCGACCGGCCTGTATGCCCCCGATCATGGGCTCTATGAACTGATAGCTCAACTCTCGTCCGAGCTTGGCGCGCGTGATTTCTCCAATCGTGACGTCGTCGCCAACGCGCAAGCGCGCCGGCGCGAGCGCGTCGCGTCTGGCTGCGAGGTGAGCGCGCCAACTGACGCCCCGAAAGTGGGTAATCGACTCGAGCGTGGTGGGTACGCCGAGGACGAGGCCCTTCGGCAGTTCGTGTAATTTCCCGCGCGACCAGAGCCAGGCACCGCTCTCGGCAATCGCTTCGAGCTGGTCCTCGATACCGAGTTCGTTGACGAGCGCCACGGCTTCCGGTCGTCGCGCCAAGAACCCGTCGGCTCCGAGGTCGATCGTACGTCCCGCAAATGTCGTCGTCGCTAGTGACCCGCCGACGCGCTCGCTCGCCTCAATCACTTCAATGCGCGGAGTTGCATCATCGGGTCCGTTCGCTCCGCCCGTCAATTCCCACGCCGCTGCGAGTGCGCTAATCCCGCCACCGACGACGACGATCGACGCTCGGCTCACCTACTGGGCCGCGGTGTGCACGACGTCGGCCAGAATCGACGTGAAGTTTGGATCGTCATTGAGCGACGTCGTTCGCACCAGGTTCAGTCCGACTTCGCGGGCGATGCTTTGAGCCTCGATGTCGATATCGAAGAGGACTTCGAGATGATCCGAAACGAAGCCGATGGGACACGAGATCACATCGGTGAACCCCGCCGCACTCTTTTCGCGAAGCGCCACGAGAATGTCGGGTCCGAGCCACGGGTCTGCGGTGCGACCCGCTGACTGCCAGGCAACGTCGAAGGACGCGACTCCGGCCTGCGCGGCCGCTTTCTCGGCGCTCTCGCGCAACTGCTCGGGGTAGGTGTCGCCAAGTTCAACAACTCGCGTAGGGAGAGAGTGCGCACTGAAGATCACCTCAGTCGTGGCGTGACGAGATGCCGGGATCGTGTCCAGGGCGTCGTTGACGCGTTGGGCTATCAGTCCCGAGAAACCTGGTGCGTCGTACCACGCGCCGATCTCGATGAACTCGACGTTGTCGCCGAGTGTCTCACGAGCGCGACTCATGTACTGCTCGGTCGACATCGACGACGAGTGGGGTGCGAGAACAATCCCGACGACTTTCGTAAATCCCTCGTCGCGAAAGCTCGCGGCCGCTTCTTCGAGCATGGGTGGCTCGAACTTCGAGCCAAAGCGCACGTCGTAGGCGCCGGGGTACCGCTCTTCAAGAGTCTTCGCGATACCAGTCACCTGGGCCGCGGTGCGTTCGGTCAACGGCGAGACGCCCCCGATGGCGAGGTAGCGACGCGTGAGATCCGCGAGCAACTCGGGTGTCGGCGGGTGACCTCGGCGAATCCTCGTATAAAACGGCTCGATACCTTCGGGCGACGACGGCGTGCCGTGGGCCATGACGAGAACGCCAACGCTCACTGAACGCCCGCCTTACCTTCTTCGTGCACCGCCTTCACGACGGCCGTGAGAACGTCGGGGTTCGTCGCAGGTAGTACTCCGTGGCCGAGGTTGAAGATATATCCGGCGTCGGTGCCGGCCAGAGCAAGAACTTCGCGGGTGGCTTCAATGGCGAGCTCTTCGCCCGCCAGGCATCGCGCAGGATCGAGGTTGCCTTGGACCGCTTTGTCCCCGACGCGACGACGTCCCTCGTCGAGGTCGACGTGCCAGTCAATGCCCACTACGTCACTGCCCGCGGTCGCCATCAAATCGAGCAGCTCACCCGTCCCGACACCAAAGAGAAGTGTCGCCACGTCGAGATCGGCGATGCCTTCGAAGACTTTTTGTGTCGCTGGTAACGCGTAACGTTCGTACTCGGCTCTCGTTAATGAACCGGCCCACGAGTCGAAGAGTTGTACCGCGTGAGCACCGTGTTCGATCTGTGCGCGAAGAAAGCTGATGGTGATGGCGACCAGTCGATCCATGAGTTGATCGAACAGTTCGGGGTCGCGGTGCATCATCGTTTTGATGATGGCGAACTCGCGCGTCGGTCCGCCTTCGACGAGGTAACTCGCCACCGTGAACGGTGCTCCCGCGAATCCGATGAGAGGAGTGTTGATCGGCGCGAGCTGGGGGATCACGAGATCGATGGTCGCCGTGACATGTTCGATGTGCTCGTCGGTGAGATCGGGAAGTCGATCCAGATCGGTGACGCTAGAAAAAGGCTCGGCAATAACTGGCCCTCGACCAGGGACGACCTCGACTCCAAAGCCGATCGCGTGGTAGGGCACCACGATGTCCGAGAAGAGAATTGCCGCGTCCACGCCGTAGCGGCGAACGGGTTGCATCGTGACTTCGCTCGCGAGTTCGGGGTCGGCAATCGCGTCGAGGATGGACCCGGTTGCGCGCAGCGCCCGGTATTCGGGCAACGACCGGCCGGCTTGGCGCATGAACCACACGGGCACGCGAGTGACCGCTTCGCCGCGACAGGCCTTCAGGAAATCTGGTTCTGGGACGGCGCTCATGGCACACAATCTACGCCAGGGTCCCTCCGAGCGCGACGGAGAGTGATGTCAGTGTTGTCTATTCCACCCAGGGCGGAGAGATCTGGACGTAGTTACCGTCGGGATCGGTCACGGTGGCGAGCCACGGCCCACCTTCTGCTTGGTACGGCTCGGCGATGACCCCGGCGCCTAGTGCCGTGAGCTCCTTGAACGCCGTGTCCATGTCGTCGACTTCGAAAGTGAGGATGATCCTCTGAGGAGTGGCGTTGGAGCTATGAACGTCGCTGTGGGCGCCCAACATGAGGTGTGCGTTGCCTTCCCAGGCGTACCAGGTTCCTTCGTGCCATGCCGGTTCGCCGAGCACCTCCGTATAGAAGGCGCCGAGCCGATCGGGGTCTTCGGAGCCGATCATCACGCCGCTGAATTTCATGACTCTCCGTTCGTCGGCTGAGGCCGTTGAGCGCACTTTATTGCACGATCTCGACGAATGCCAGGGGTCAGTTTTCTCCGTCGCGACAGGGACGGACACTCAACTAGACTTGATTCTTCCCGATTTTGGGAAACGGAAAGAGGTCGTTCATGTCGCACGAGCGTGAGATCGCCGAGGAGCAGGAGTTCCTCGACGTAGCCCTCAGCGCCCTTGATCACATGCGCCAGGGTGCGCGATCACTGCGCGACAGCGCCGCCGTGGCGAACATGCGCGGTGCCGGTGACCTGGTGGAACGCGACGTCGTCATGGGTACTGCCCTGCACCGTCTCGATCAACTGGCCATCGGTGACCAGCCACTTTTCTTTGGCCGCATCGACTACCAGGCCAACGGTCACGGCGACGGCGACACGTATCACGTGGGTCGACTGGCGGTGTCTGACGAGGCGCTGAACCCGCTCGTCATCGACTGGCGCGCCCCCGTCGCTGAAGCGTTCTATCGCGCGACCGGTGTCGAACCACTGGGACTCTCGCGACGTCGCCACGTGGCCATTCGCGCGAACGAAGTCTCCGGTGTCGAAGACGAGTACTTCGCCGACGCCAACGGTGACATCGATCTGCCCGAGGGCGAAGTGCGTGACGCGACCGAGGAGGGTCTCGTTGATGGCGGACTCGCACTGGGAGGGCCAGGCGCACTGCTCGCCGCTCTCGGTCGTGCGCGCACTGGTCGCATGGGTGACATCATCGCCACGATTCAAGGTGAGCAGGACCAGATCATTCGCAGTCCTCTGCCCGGCGTGTTGCTGGTCCAGGGCGGGCCCGGCACCGGTAAGACGGCCGTTGCGCTTCACCGGGCGGCGTACTTGCTCTTTACCTATCGCGCCACGCTCGAACGTCAGGGTGTCTTGGTCGTCGGTCCGAACCCGCTGTTCTTGAATTACATCGAAAACGTGTTGCCCTCGCTCGGTGAGTCGGGCGTCACGCTCTCAACTATCGCGGGACTCGTCACCAACGTCGACGTGCGCGCCGTCGAGGACGAGGACGTTGATCAGCTGAAAGGTGACGCGCGTATGGCCCGCGTTCTGGCCCGCGCGCTGCGCACCCGCGAACGCGCCCTTCGCCACGACATCGAGATCCCGGTCGGGCGAGCACTCATCATCTTGAAGGCCAAGTACACCGAAGAGGCGGTCGAGCGGGCCCGTCGTCGACCGGGCAACCACAACCAACGCCGAAGCGCCGTAGGACGCGAACTGGCATCGCGACTCGCTAACGAGTACCACGAGCGCTTTTCGCACGACAAGTCCGAAGAGACCAACGCCGTTGGTGAACTGTCCGACCTCATTCGCAACACGCCGCAGTTCAAAGAAGCGCTCCAGCGCGTGTGGCCTCGCCTCTCGGGTCAAGAGCTGTTGCACGACCTGCTCGGCGCACCCGCTCTCTTGCGCGCGGCGGGCAAAGGCGTGTTGAGCGACGAAGAGATTGAACTCCTCTATCGCCCACGCTTCACGTCAACCGAAGAGATCGCCTGGACTAAGGCCGACGCCGCGTTGATTGACGAGGCCCGCGTCCTCGTTGGCCCCCGTCGCCGTCCTCGTCCCGTTCCAAAGCCTGGAGAGAACGTGCTCGCGGGTGTCGACCTCGACGCGTATGCAGGAAATCACCGCGCCGCCGCTCTACGTGAGGCGCAGCGCCTCGCCGTCGCGCAGTCCCAAGAGCTCGACGAGGCGGAATTCGTTACCTACGGCCACATCGTGGTCGACGAAGCCCAGGACCTGTCGCCCATGGAGCTGCGTGTTCTCAAGCGTCGTGATCTGACCGGTTCGATGACGATCGTTGGCGACATGGGCCAAGCGACGACTGCGTCTTCGTCCGCGTCGTGGGAAGCGCTTCTTGCCGTGCTGGCTCCTCGTCGCCAGCCGGCCCGCGTCGATCTCACGGTCAGCTACCGCACGCCCGAAGAAGTTCTCAACTTTGCCGCCGCAACGCTCATGGCCGCGGCCCCGGATCTCGAGCCGCCGCGACCCGTTCGTCGCGCGGGAGCCGTACCGCTCGTCGTTCGCGTCAGCGACGACGAGTTGTCGAACGCCCTCGTTGACCTCACTCGTAGTGAGATCGAAGCCGTCGCGCCCGGTCGTGTTGCGGTCATCGTGACCCGACGACGCGTCGAAGAAGTTGTGTCAACGTTGCGCTCTGGTGGCCTCGAAGCAATTGACCCGAGCGATCAAGAGTCAAAGGGCCTGGCCGCAGACCTCGTGGTGTTAGCGGCTGAAGGAGCGAACGGTCTCGAGTTCGATGCGGTCATCGTTGTTGAGCCTGGTCAGATTGCGAATCGCGGAGCTAATGACGTGACGACGATGACGCCGCGCGGACTTCGCACGCTATACGTGGCGTTAACGCGCCCGACGAGGAGACTTGCCGTTATCGCGAGTGGAGTGCTTCCGCCCACCCTCCAATAGGCGTCTATACCTCCATTCGACAAAGTGGGGTCGCGATTTCTACTAGAAATGTAGGCGTGAGTCAGGCAGTTTCCCCCAATAGCCTGGCGAAGCAAGAGAAGATCGTCCACGATCGACCGCCAATGCTGGCCATTGGCGTGATGATTTGGCTCGGTTCAGAGCTGATGTTCTTCTCGGGACTCTTCGCCGCCCTGTTTACTATCCGCGCGCACCTGGCCTCGTGGCCGCCGAAGGGCACGCACCTCGACGTGTTGCAGTCGGGGATCTTCACCATCATCCTCATTGCGTCGTCGTTCACGATGCAACGAGCGGTGTGGCTGATTGAACACCGACGTCGCGGCGCCGCTCGTAACTGGGTTATTGCCACCATCATCATGGGCGCGCTCTTCGTGTCCAACCAGGCTTACGAGTGGACGCACCTCACGACGCGCTGGTACACGAACTCCTACGGCTCCATCTTCTTCATTACGACCGGTCTGCACGGACTGCACGTGTTCCTCGGACTGGTCGCCATGTCCTTTCTCCTCTTTCGTATGCGCGGTCGTGAAGGTGACGCCGGTGAACTCGCAACCTTCCAGGGTGTGAGCTACTACTGGCACTTCGTCGATGTCGTCTGGATCGGGCTGTACTCGGCCCTCTTCTTGTTGAAGTAGGTGAGGGCGTGACGAGTACATTCCTGAGGCGCGCGGTGCTCCTGGCTGCGGTTGGCCTCTTCTCGGCCGGCCCGGTCCTGCTCTTTATGGGTCCGGCGAACGCGAGTAACAGCCCCACACAGACCACTCGCAAAAACGCGGGAACGCCGAATTCGACGGACGTGACGAAGAACAGCAGCGGTGACGTCGTCAAGTACGGCAACAAGTACATCACCTACAAGACGCCCTCGAGCACGCTCGACAAATTGGGCCAAGCCCTCTTCATGGAGAACTGTGCTTCATGTCACGGTACGCAGGCCAACGGCGTCCCGGCGGCCTCGTCAGGCATCGGTGCCGGTGCCTACCCGGATCTCGTTGGACTTGGACCGGCGACGATTGACTTTTGGATCGACTCAGGCCGTATGCCCGACAAGGACACTGCCGCCGTCGAGGCCCCGCGCCGCCAGCCCGCGCTCACTCCGTCGCAGGCGGAAGCGATCGCCGCGTGGGTGAACTCGCTGTCGCCGAGTTTCCCCGGCATCCCGACCCCGCACCTGAAGAACGCCAACGACGCGGAGGGCGCAGCCCTCTTCGCCCTCAACTGCGCGGCGTGCCACACCATCGAAGGGGACGGCGACGCGCTCGCCTCCAGCACGTTCGCACCGTCGTTGCGTCACATCCCGGCCTTCCAGGTCGTGGAGGCAATTCGAACTGGTCCGGCCAACATGCCACGCTTCACGGGCAATCTCAGTGACCAACAGGTCGACGACATTGTGAAGTACGTGACGACCGAGATTCAGCACCCCGTGAACCCCGGCGGATTCGGACTCGGTGGACTCGGTCCCGTCGCCGAAGGCTTTGTTGGACTGTTGCTCGGCGTCGGATTCTTGGTGCTGATCTGTTACTGGATTGGAGATCGCTCGTGAGCGACCACCTAACGCCCGACGAGCTCGACGACCACCGAACTCCTGTCGCCATCACCGGACTGAGTGCTGACGATCCGCATCTGCAGCCAGCGGCGAAAAACCCGCAGACGGTGGAAGGCGTCATCGCGACGACGTTCGTTCTGGGCTTTCTTCTCATGGCCGGCTTCGGTGCCGCCTACGTCGTTAACGCCAAGCCATACATTCTTGGCGCAACAATGGGTTTCGGTCTGTTCTTCTTTGGTGTCGGACTGGTCGCGTGGGGCAAGTACCTCATGCCGCGCGGACCTTTCGTGGAGGAGCGTCACGACCTCGCGGGATCGTCGGGTGAGCGCGACGCCTTCGCGGCCGCCATTGTCGAACGCGGCGGCGGAGTCGTCAAGCGTCGCAAGCTCCTCGCCGGTCTCCTCGGGGGAGGACTCGGGGTCTTTAGCATCGTGGCCCTCTTTCCACTGTTGCGCAGTCTTGGTCCACTCCCTAAGGGCACCTTGTTTCACACCGACTGGCGCAAAGGCACCTACGCCGTTGACTCGACCGGCCGTCGCGTCACTGTGGGCGAGCTGGCCATTGGCTCGATCCTGACGGTCTACCCCGAAGGCACGCAAAACACTGACCGCGGTCAGGCCGTGGACCAGACGGTCTTGATTCGCATCTCGAATGAAAACTTCGTGACCCAAAAGGGACGCGAGACCTGGGGCCCCAAGGGCTATGTGGCGTACTCGAAGCTGTGCACGCACCTCGGATGTCCGGTCGGCCTTTACGAGCAGCAGCTCCAGCTTCTCGTGTGCCCGTGTCACCAGTCAATGTTCAACGTCACCAATGGCGCCATCCCGCAGTTCGGTCCGGCGCCACGACCCTTGCCGCAGCTGCCGCTCTACATCGACGCGAGCGGGTACATCCGCGCACAAGACGACTATGACCAGCCCGTCGGGCCCGGCTTCTGGGAGCGCAGGACCACATGAGTGACGTCACGATTCCCTCCAACCCTCGCGCCAGGAAGCGCGCCGAAGGTCGCTACGGCAAGATCGGCAAGGCGCTCGACGAGCTCGACGATCGCTTGGGTGTTGCCAAGGGCGGACGCACCTTCATGGACAAGATCTTCCCGGATCACTGGTCCTTCATGCTCGGCGAGATTGCTCTGTACTCGTTCGTGATCCTGCTGGTCACCGGCGTCTTTCTCACCTTCTACTTCGTGCCGAGCTCCGCGGTCGTCATCTATCACGGTCCCTATCTACCCCTCGACGGCCAGCGCGTCACCGAGGCCTTTGAGTCCACGGTGAACATCTCGTTCAAGGTTCGTGGCGGACTCTTGATGCGTCAGATGCACCACTGGGCCTGCGACATCTTTGTCGGATCGCTCGTCGTGCACATGGCGCGCGTCTTCTTCACGGGTGCCTTCCGCAAGCCCCGCGAACTCAACTGGACGGTCGGACTCACGTTGTTGATCCTGGCGATCGCGAACGGGTTCCTCGGTTACTCGCTGCCCGATGACCTCGTGTCCGGTACAGGTATTCGCATTGCGTATTCGATTCTGTTGTCCGTGCCCTTCGTCGGGAGTTACCTCGCGTTCTGGGTCTTTGGCGGTAACTTCCCGGGCTCGGCGACGATTCCCCGATTCTTTATCCTGCACGTCTTGATCGTGCCCTTGATCATTCTCGGACTCGTGGGAGCGCACCTCTTCTTGCTGGTGCGCCAAAAGCACACGCAGTTCCCGGGCAAGGGCAAGACCGAAAAGAACGTCGTTGGGTCTCCCATGTTCCCCGTCTTCATGGCGAAGACGACCGGGTTCCTCTTCATCGTGGGCGGCGTCACCGCGCTGCTGGCGTCGTTCGCGCAGATCAACCCGATCTGGCAGTTCGGCCAGTATCAAGCGTCGCGCATCTCCTACGCCGTGCAGCCGGACTGGTACATGGGCTTCTTGGACGGGGCGCTGCGCATCATGCCGTCGTGGGAGTTCACGGGCTTCGGCCATACGTGGCCTCTCGAGGTCTTCATACCGGCGGTGCTCTTCCCAGGGATCTTGTTCAACATCGCCTACGCGTGGCCGCTCATCGAGCGAAAGTTCACCGGCGACAACGAGATGCACAACTTGCTCGATCGACCGCGCGACCGTCCAAAGCGCACGGCCATCGGTGCCTCGGTGTTGGCGCTGCTGGCCATGCTCTTCATTGCGAGTTCGACCGACGTCATTGCGAACTTCTTCCATCTCTCGCTGCAGACCGTGCTGTGGGCGATGCGCGTCTTGGTCATCATCTCGCCGCTCATTGCCTACCCCTTGACGTACAAGATCTGTCTCGAACTGCAAGGGATCAAACGCGGCGGCAAGCGCAAGACGCCGAACGTGGTGTCGCGTTCCGTGGAGGGCGAGTACACCGCGACACCGACGCCCGCGTACCACGCGGACGAAGAGCACGAACTGGTGGCCATGCCCTTGCCCACGTTCATCGATGAAGAGCCCGAGACTCCCCGCGAAAGCGGTGTGAGGACAGTCGAACGTTAAGGACAACGACCCCAGGGCCGGGTAGCCTCCCGATTCTTGCGTGGTCGTTGCCTACGATGGACTAGTGAGTGCCGTGAACGATTCCAAGTGGCGTTCGGCGTCCACATTGGTTTTCGATCGCCCCATCAACGCTCGTCGCAACGTTGGACTGCTCGGAGTTTCGACATATAAGACCTCGGTGTCGCCGCGCTCGGCGACGAGTACTCCCGCCGCCGTGCGCGCGGCTCTCGACCTGTACTCCACCTGGTCGTGGTCGAGCCGCGTGGACCTCGGTGAGTACGTCGCCGTCGTCGATCACGGAGACGTCGACGATCCTGACGGCGAGGGGGGTCACGAGCGCGTTGCCGCGGCCCTGTCCGCGATCGAACAGCCACTCACGATGATTCTCGGTGGCGACAACGCCGCCACCTGGCACGCGATGAGCGCGCTCATGAAGGAGCGAACGCAGGAGTTCGGCCTGATCACACTCGACGCCCACCTCGATATGCGCGACGGCCGCTCCAACGGATCGCCCGTACGCCAACTGCTCGAGGAAGGACTCGATGGTCGACATGTCGTTCAGGTCGGTCTCGGGGACTACGCCAACTCACCGGCCTACGCCCGTGATTCGCAGTTAGCAGGATGTCGCATCATCGATCGCGACGCCTTCAACCGCGAAGACGCGGCTGTCATTGCGCGCCGAGCGCTTGACGTGGCCCGACAAGGTGGGCGCAAGGTCTACGTCGATATCGACCTCGACGTCGCCGATCGCTCCGTCGTGCCGGGATGTCCGGCCGCCGCGCCGGGGGGCTTGCGCGCCGACGAAATACGTCGATTCGTGCGCGCGCTCGCGACATCGAAGGATGTCGTCGCCATTGACTTCACCGAGGTCGATGTCGAACGCGACACTCCCGATGGCCGTACCGTGCGCTTGGCGGCACTGCTCGTACTCGAAACGCTCGCGGGCGTGCAAAGGAGATCGTCGTGACGATCGTTGTTGGATTAGAGCCTCTCACGAGAGATCAACTCGTGGCAGTCTCGCGACGCTTCGAGCAGCTCTCTCTTAGCCCCGACGTGTTGGAGCGACTGAGCCGCCAACGTGACTCCATCGACGCGCTGGTCAGTAGCGGCGAGGCGATCTACGGGCTCTCGACCGGTTTTGGTTCGCTGGCGACGACGTCGATCTCGCCTGAGCGTCGCCGTGATCTCCAGCGATCATTGATCCGTTCGCACGCCGCCGGCGTCGGGCCGGAAGTCGAGACGGAAGTCGTTCGCGCGATGATGGTCTCGCGTCTGACGAACCTGTGCAGCGGAGTCTCCGGTGTGCGTCCCTCAACCGCCGAGGCCTATGCCGCATTGATTAATGCCAACATCACTCCAATAGTTCACGAGTTTGGCTCGCTCGGCTGTTCGGGCGACCTCGCGCCACTCGCGCACGTGGCGCTCGCACTGATGGGCGAGGGAGACGTGCGCGATTCTGGCGGCGCGCGACGTCGCGCTATCGACGCGCTGACCGACGCGGGACTGGAGCCAGTAGAGCTCGCCGAAAAGGAGGGCCTGGCGCTGATCAACGGCACCGACGGAATGCTCGGCATGTTGATCCTCGCCATCGACGATGGACTGGCTCTGATGCAGCAGATGGACCTCGCGGCGTCGCTCTCCATCCAGGCTCTGCGCGGCACTGACCAAGTGTTTTTGAACGAGATCCATCAGTTGCGTCCGCATCCCGGTCAACTCGCGAGCGCGCTGAACCTCGCCAACCTCTTAGCCGACTCGCCGATTGTCGGTGCCCACAGCGACGATCTCAGCCAGGTCCAAGACGCGTACTCGCTGCGCTGTGCTCCTCAGGTCCACGGCGCCGCGCGCGACACCTTCACCTACGCGACGCAAGTGGCCGACATCGAACTCGCGGCGTCGATTGACAATCCCTCGGTCCTCGCGGATGGCACGCTCGCGAGCAACGGGAACTTTCACGGTGCGCCGGTGGGTTACGCGCTCGACTTCCTGGCCATTGCGTTGGCCGATGTCGCCTCGATGAGTGAGCGTCGCACCGACCGACTGCTCGACGTGAATCGCAGCTACGGCCTGCCGCCCTTCCTCGCGGAGGACGCCGGCGTGGACTCGGGGCTCATGATTGCCCAGTACGCGCAGGCGGGACTCGTCACCGAAATGAAGCGACTCGCGTCGCCGGCGAGCGTGGACTCAATTCCGTCGTCGGGGATGCAAGAAGACCACGTCTCCAT
>JBAQZL010000018.1:0-76927 GCA_049790955.1 Acidimicrobiales bacterium | reverse complement strand
GTTCAGCGGGCGATTTCGATTACGAGCGAGGGGGCGCCGGCTACGCACTTCGACGTCGTACCGATCCCACAATCGCCGCTCTGGTACGGCAGGCCCTCGGCGACGCGCGAACGCTCGTGAATGTCGGCGCCGGGGCGGGCTCCTACGAGCCCGACGACCTGGTGGTCACCGCCATAGAGCCTTCGGCCATGATGCGATCGCAACGTCGCTCTGATCGCCCGGCCATTGACGCAGTGGCCGAACATTTGCCGTTCGGTGACGATTCCTTTGACGCGGCAATGGCGTCGGTGACCGTGCACCAGTGGACCGACCAGGACGCCGGACTTCTCGAGCTGCGTCGGGTCAGTCGCGGACCGGTCGTGGTCTTGACGTTCGATCCCGAGGCGATCGAACAATTCTGGCTCGCCCACTACGCACCAGAACTCATGGAGGCTGAGCGACGGCGCTATCCCACGATCGAGCACATCACGGGCATTCTCGGTGGTGACAGTGAGATCACCGAGGTGCGGATTCCGCACGACTGCGTCGACGGGTTCACCGAGGCGTACTATGCGCGTCCGGAGGATCTCCTGGACGACGATGTTCGCCACTCACAGTCGGCCTGGGGCTTTATAAGCGAAGAGGAAGCGACAGCGTCGGTCGCGGCGCTGCGTCGCGATCTTTCCTCTGGCGAGTGGGATCGCCGGTTCGGCGATCTGCGCAACGAACCGTTCTACGTGGGTTCCTTGCGGCTCATCGTCAGCCGCCGCACCTAGGCGAACGTCTGTGGTTCGCCGGTCACCGCGCTCGATAAAGTCGGGTCTGTGGATCTCGAAGACCATCGAAGAACTGCTGCGGAAACGTTCAACGGATGCTGGGAACTGCTCGAGAACACCAGTCGTACCGACGAGAACAACAGAGAACTTCTGACCTTGGCCTTCGCCTCGCGCTACCACTGGTCGCGCGTTGGCGCCGAGGAACAAATGATCATGGGCGATTGGATGGTCTCACGCGCGGCGGCGGCGATCGGCGAAGCGCACCTCGCCGTGCGTTTCGCGCAGCGCGCCTACGACCGCGCGCAAGACGCCGACGTGCCGGACTGGCTGGGTGCATCCGTCTGCGAGGGTCTCGCACGAGCCCACGCCGCAAACGGTGATCTGGCCCTTCGCAACCAGTGGTACGAAGCGGCGGAAGATCTGGTCGAACGTATCGAGGACCACGAATCAAAGGCCCTTATCGCAGATCAGCTCGATTCGGTCCCGCGATCTCCTTTCGGCAGTTAATTCGGACTCTCGTTATCGAAATCGACGTTCTACGCTGCCACGAAAAGCGGAATTGGCTCGCTAGTGTTTTACGATGAGTCCTGAGCGCTATTCGCATGGCCATCACGAATCGGTGCTTCGTAGTCATCGCTGGAGGACGGCCGAAAACTCCGCCGCGTTTCTCCTGCCCCATTTGCGGCGCAATATGGCCGTGCTGGACATCGGCTGCGGACCGGGCAACATCACAGCGGGACTGGCGCGCAAAGTGGACCACGGGACTATCGTCGGCATCGACATCGCCGACGCCGTCATCGAGATAGCCCTCGCCGAGCAGTCCCAAAAGGCCGCCAATCTCTCGTTCCAAGTGGGCGACGTCTACCAGTTGGACTTTTCCGACGGACACTTCGATGTCGTCTACGCGCACCAGGTGCTTCAGCACCTCGCCCGCCCGGTTGACGCCCTAGAGGAAATGCGACGGGTCTTGAAACCTGAGGGACTTCTCGCCGTACGCGACGCGGACTTTGGGGCGTTCACGTGGTTTCCGGCGGACCCGGTCCTCGATCGATGGATGGAGCTCTATCACGAGCTCACCCAGCGAAATGGTGCGCAGGCCGACGCCGGAAGAAATCTGAAAGCGTGGGCCCGCTCTGCCGGATTTAACGACATTGTCGCCACCTCGTCGAACTGGACGTTTCAAAGTGACGAGGAGCGATCCTGGTGGGGAGGACTGTGGGCCGATCGCGTGCGCGAGAGCGACTTTGCGAGTCAAGGCCTCGAGTATGGACTCACCGACCAGAAGGAACTCGCCACCATTGCCGATGCATTTGAACGCTGGAGTCACGAACCGGACGGGGTATTTCTCGCGGTCAATGGCGAGATTCTCGCGCGTCGCTAGGTACTGAGAACGACGATCTCAGTCGACGTGTCGACGCCACACGAGCAGTTCGCTGTCGTCGGCATTGCGTCGCTGGCCCACCTGTTGAAAGCCCGCGTGGCGCAGGACCAGCTGGCTCGCCTCGTTCCACGTTGCCGTTTCGGCACAGACGGCCAACGAGCGTCCCGCGATGAGGGTGAGTAGTTGCGACAGTGCCGCCGTCGCAATGCCGAGGCGCTGACGGCTCGGCACGACGCCATAGCCAATCTCGACCTCGTTGGCTCGAGGCGCTCCCTTGAAGCCAATGGTGCCTGACACGATGTCGTCGACGACGATCAGCCACTGCGCGGACCACGGTTCGTCTGGTTCAAGAGGTAGTCGCGCCATGCGCATGGCCGCGAGGTCGCCCCTGGCCGGAAAGTCCTCGGCCCATCCTGCAGCGGGGCGCACGCCAGCAGTGATGTTGCTCGTTTCAATCACTTCTACTTGGCGCAGTACGACAGTGGGCTGAGACATTGACACCAGTATCGCCGAGAACCCACGGACGTCGACTTCACAGCGATGCGCTGAGTCGATCTCGGATTGTTGAGCGTGAATCGGCGTTGCTCAGTTCTTGGGCAATCGCCTGCGCTCTCTCACGAAAGCTGGGAGTTGTGAGAACTGTCGTGACGGCACTTCGAAGTGATTTCATCGACTTTTCCAGCGCGCGCACGTTCTCTTCCGCCGAGTCCGTTCCCGTGATGACGGAAATGCCTGCCCCCGCCGCCTCGACTAACGCCGCGTTCGTGGTCTGGTCGGCGAAGAGCGGGGTAATCACGAGGGGTACGCCAACCGCGAGAGTGCCGAAGACCGTACCGGACCCGCCGTGGCAAATGACCAGCGACGAAGCGGCTGCCGCGTCGTCATGGTTGACCCACGGTTCTACGTGCACGTTGCTTGCCACCTCGCCCAGTTGCTCGGGGGAGAGAGACGGGCCGGTCGTCACGAGGACTCGAGCGTCGACGTCGCTGAGGACATCAAGGATCTGTCTCAGGATGTCCCTCCCGTACGGCGTGCTCGTAATCACCGTGCCGAGAGTGACGTAGATCAGCGGCGGGGTCATGTCGTTCCACCAACTCTCGAGAGAGCGCGGCTCGCGGAGGTCGTGTTCTCGATACCGCAGCGTCAGTGGAAAGGGCGACGGATCGAGCGACGCGGGAAAGTGAGTGAGGTACGGTGCGTTCTCCACGCGTGACGCGAGTCCGGGCGATATGTCGTCGAGCGCAGGGCCGGAGTAGCTCCGTACGACGTTCCACTCCGCTTGGGCGGTCGAGATGCCAACGGTGGCGTGGGGTACTTCGAATTCGTCGGCCGCGACCGCGCCGGCATACTCACACGACTCGCGAAGAACAAAGTCGGGCTGCCACTCTTGCACCGCTTCTTTGATCGATGGGAGTGACGCCGTTAGGCAGAGGCCAGCGAACCACTCTCGTTCCACGAGCGCGGACGCGGCGGCGCGCGGGAGTGAGGCGAACTGGGACCACAACTCGTCGGCGGCGACCGGGTCAGGTTCGTCGCTGACGCGAAACTCGATCATGAGTGGCTCGACGGTCGCCGTGAGCTTTGCCGGCACCACCGCGAGAACGTCATCTCCGCGCTCTTGACACGTCTGAATGAAGGGAACGAGCCGTTGGAAGTGCCCCTGGCCGGACGTCGAGGTGAAGATGACGCGCACCGCGACAGGCTAACCGCGACGATGACAACGATTCTGGGCGGTGTCGCCGTACGATCGACGCGTGGCGACATCGCACTGGGCGCAGTGGCACGACGCGTACGAAGATCCTTCTTCCCCCCTGAGCGCTCGCTTGCATGAGGTGCGCCGTCAACTTCGCGACGTGCTTGATCACTCCACGATCGGCTCGCCTCGGTTGATCTCGATGTGCGCCGGCCAAGGTCGCGACGTCATCGACGTGCTCGCCACTCATCCTCGCGGTCAGAATGTTCGCGCCACGCTCGTCGAGCTCGATGAGGGTCTCGCCGCAGCCGCCGCGGCGTCGGCGCGTGATCTCGGACTGGAGAACGTGGAGATCGTGAACGGCGACGCGTCGGTTACCTCCACCTACGTCGACGTCGTTCCGGCCGACATCGTCATGGTCTGTGGCGTCTTTGGCAACCTCAGCGACGTCGACGTCGCGCGCACCATTTTTCTCCTCCCGTCGCTCTGCAATCTGTCGGCTCGCGTGATTTGGACACGCCATCGACGCGCGCCTGATCTGACGAACGTGATTCGCGCGATGTTTCTTGAATCAGGATTTGCCGAGATCGAATTCTTCGCGCCACGCGACTTTCTTTTCACGGTGGGCACACACCAGTTGCAACGAGTGCCTGATCCCTTTGAAGAGGACATTCGCCTGTTCACCTTTGAGGGCGACGGACATTTGCCGGCGTAGCGCAAGGGCAAAATCCCATAGAGTGATGGCGTACTGCGCGAGTCTCGCGAGTGACTCACACGGCTAGTAGAAACGACAGGTATGCGCTACCCCGACATGGACGTCGCCGCGAGCCCCCTTGAACTCATCGGCAATACCCCCATGGTGCGCCTCGGCAACATCGCCAAGGGCATCAGCTGTGACGTGCTCGCCAAACTCGAGACGACGAATCCCGGGGGCAGCTCAAAGGATCGCCCGGCTCTCACGATGGTGCTCGCGGCCGAGCGAGACGGCCTGCTCGGACCTGGTTCCACGATCATTGAGCCAACGAGCGGCAACACTGGCGTCGGCCTCGCCATCGTGGCGGCCCAGCGCGGCTACAAGTGCATCTTTGTGATGAGCGACAAAATGGCCCCCGAGAAGATCGATGTGTTGCGGGCATATGGAGCGCAAGTCGTGGTCTGCCCCACGGCCGTGGCGCCCGAGCACCCGGACTCGTACTACTCAACGGCCGAACGTCTCACCAAGGAGACCCCCAACTCCTTTCGGCCCGATCAATATTCCAACCCGAACAATCCTCGCGCCCACTACGAAACGACCGGCCCCGAGATCTGGGCGCAGACCAACGGCCACATCACCCACTTCGTCGCCGGCGCGGGACCCGGCGGAACGATTTCTGGCGTCGGAAAATTCCTGAAGGAACAGAACCCCGCGATCCGAGTGATCGCGGCCGACCCCGAAGGCTCGGTTTACTCAGGGGGGTCCGGTCGACCGTACCTGACCGAAGGAGTTGGCGAAGACTTCTGGCCCGAGAACTATGACCCGTCGCTCGTCGATGAAGTCGTTGCCGTCAGTGACGCCGACGCGTTCGCGATGGCACGCGAGATGACTCAGCGCGAAGGACTGTTGATCGGCGGCTCGGGCGGAACGGCGGTCGCGGCGGCCCTTCGCGTGGCGCGCGATCTGCCCGAAGAGGCGGTCGTCGTCGTCCTGATTCCCGATTCGGGACGGGGCTACTTGTCGAAGATCTTCAACGACACTTGGATGACGGATTACGGTTTTCTGCGCCCGCGCGACGAGCTGGATGTCGGCGACGTTCTGGCCGCCAAGATCGATCGCCAGGCCAGCACGCTCGCAGACTTGGTGCTCGTCACTGAGGACGTGCTGGTACGTGACGCCATTACCTTGATGCGCGAGAAGGATGTCTCACAGCTGTTGGTTACTGTGACGGCGGAGCTCCCGCTGGCCGCGAAGGAAGTCTCAGGATCGCTGAGCGAACTGGGCCTTCTTGAAGCCACGATGCGCGACGAATCAGTGCTGGACCTTCGCGTGAAAGACATCGCGGACCCGTCGATGCCCATGGTGGGTGTTGGGATGAGCGTGAGTGAGTTGACACGTCGTCTCGGCACCACGGCCGGCGTGCTCGTCCTCGACGGTGGACATCCCGTTGGAGTGCTGACGCGCAGTGACCTGCTCAGCTACCTCGAGCAGAGGAGCGAGAAGTGAAAGGTTTCAACACCCGCGCCATCCACGTTGGATCCGAACCCGACCCCGTAACCGGCGCGGTGAACCCGCCGGTCTATCTGACGTCGACCTACGCCCAGGACGCCGTCGGCGTTATCCGGTTCTCCGACTACGCGAGAGGCGACAATCCAACGCGCGCGGCGCTGGAAGCATGTCTCGCCGATCTCGAAGAGGCGCGCTACGGCGTCGCCTTCGCCTCGGGTCTGGCCGGTGAGGACGCGCTGCTGCGGACTCTCGCGCCGGGTGATCACGTCATTATGGGCGCCGACGCCTACGGTGGAACCTACCGCCTGCTGACGCGCATCTTTGGTGCGTGGGGAGTGAGCGTCTCGACGGTTGACCTCGGTGACCCCGACGCACTCGATGCCGCCTTCACCGATACCACCAAGATGGTCTGGGTCGAGACGCCGAGCAACCCAATGTTGACGGTGGTGTCCATTGAGGCGCTCGCGACGCACGCCCATTCCCACGGTGCGCTGTTGGTCGTCGACAACACCTTCGCGACGCCGTATCTCCAGCGACCTCTAACTCTGGGCGCGGACGTCGTCGTGCACTCAACGACGAAGTACGTCGGCGGACACTCCGACGTGATCGGAGGCTTTGTTGCGACGAACAATGACGAGCTGGCGTCACAGCTGAAGTTTCACCAGTACGCCATTGGCGCGGTGCCTGGACCGCTCGACTGTTACCTGCTGCTGCGCGGTCTGAAGACACTCGGGATACGCATGGAGCGCCACTGCGACAACGCCCGCGCGATCGCGGCATTTCTCGTGAATCACGATGCGGTTGAGGATGTCTACTTTCCCGGACTGGCGGGACATCCCGGGCACGAAGTGGCGCGCACCCAGATGAGCGACTTTGGCGGCATGGTGAGTTTCACCGTGCGCGGTGGTGTCGACGTGGCGCGCAAAGTGTGCGAGTCAACGACGGTCTTTACGCTCGCCGAATCTCTCGGGGGAGTAGAGAGCCTGATTGAGTTGCCCTCGGTGATGACCCATCTTTCGACGGCGGGGTCCACGCTGGAACCGCCCGCAAATCTCGTGCGACTCAGTGTGGGTATCGAGGACCTCGACGATCTTCTCGACGATCTCGCGGCCGCGCTGGCGATCTAGGTTTCGTCCAGCATCGAGAGCGAGAGATCCCAGAGTTCTCGGGCGCTGTCGGGGTCGAGTGCGAAGGGGTTGACCCCGCCGCCGAAGGGTTCGGGTTCGCTGACAACCTCGGCTTCGCGGCAGTCCTCGAAGTAGCGACCCCCGACGCCTGCGACCAGGGGTGAACCCGCGAGCAGCGCCGACGTCGCGGCACCTTGTTCTACCGTCTTGCGCAAGTTTTCCGGGGTCTGCATTCCACCGACGTGACGTTGAAGATTGGTGGCGATGGCTCCGGGGTTTAGGGCATTGGCGACGATTCCGTCATCTCCCCAACGTCGCGTGAGCTCGACCGCGTGCAAGACGTTGGCCGTTTTCGACTGGCCGTACGCGGCCCACGGGTCGTAGGGTCGGTTCTCGAAATCGATATCGGAGAACACCACCGGTGAGAGATGGTGCGCGCTCGAACTGACATTGACGACTCGCGCACCGTCAGTCGCCGCCAAAAGAGCCTGATGTAGCGCGACCGTCAGGGCGAAGTGGCCGAGGTGATTGGTCGCGAACTGACGCTCGTGTCCCTCGAAGGAAAGTTCTAGTTCCGGCAGGGCCATGACGCCGGCGTTATTGACCAACACGTCGACGGGGCCGAGCCACGTCGCGACGAAGCTACGGATCGATACGACGTCGGAGAGATCGAGTCGCGCGACCTGAACACTGTTGTTCCCCGACGAGAGCAGAATGTCGCGCGCGGCGATGCCACCTGCTTCCACATCGCGCACCGCGAGTGTGACCTCCGCCCCGGCGTGGGCGAGGGCGCGTGCGGTCTCCACGCCGATGCCCGAGGACGCTCCGGTGACGATGATGCGCTTGCCCGAAAGGTCAACGTCGGCGAGCACATCTTGGGCGGTGGAGTTGCGGTCGAAGGGAGTTGTCACGCGTGTCATCCGATGGAGTGTAAGTGAGTCGGACACCTGCGACAACGATATAGATTTTCCTGGTGAATGCTCCGTTCTTACTAATTCTCACCGGCCCACCAGGCTCTGGGAAGACGACCGTAGCGCCCCTCGTGGCTGAGCACTTCACTCCGTCAGTGGTCATAGAGGCCGACGCGCTCTGGGCACACGTGGTGCGCGGCTTCATCGAGCCTTGGGAAGACGGCGCCGACAGCCAGAACGCGGCCCTCGTGCGAGCGTCGCTGGCGGCAGCGGCGCGCCTCGCGAGCACCGGATACGCGACAGTTCTCTCGGGCCACGTGGGTCCGAGATCTCTCGGACTCGTGCACGACGAGCTCGCCTATCTGTCGGGGCCAGTCGCGTACGTCGTTTTGCGTCCACGTCTGGACATCTGCTTGGCGAACTGCCTTGAGCGTCAAGATTCTCCGCAGCACCAGAGCGCTCTGAGTGACGAAACGGTGATTCGAGGTCTCTACGAGTCCTACTGTGACTTGGGCGACATCGAGCGGCACGTGTTCGATACGTCCGGTCTCACGGTTGATGAGTCAGTGTCGCGCCTCGTCGGTCAACTCGGATCTCCTCGTTTCTTGATTCGGGAGCTGAATTAGGGCGTATAACTCGGTCGATCACACGGAACCGTGATCGACGCTTGAGGGTCACCAGAGATTGCCGCGACAACCAACCGAGGGATATCGTGGGCCCAACGTGGAGAGAGTGGGTGCACGGTGTCAAAAATCTGCGTCGATTCATTTAGCGTGTCGCTCGATGGGTACGGCGCGGGTCCAGACCAAACTGAGAGCAATCCACTCGGCGTAGGTGGCCGAGCGCTGCACGAATGGATCTTCGCAACGAAGACCGGTCGAGAGATGATTGGTGAGATAGGCGGCACCGAAGGAACGGACGACGCGGCATTCAAACGGAACTTCGAATCCAACGGCCCGGTCATTATGGGGCGCAACATGTTCGGGCCGGTGCGCGGACCGTGGAAAACGTTCGAGTGGCGCGGCTGGTGGGGCGACGATCCACCATTCCACCAACCGGTTTTTGTGCTGACCCACTACGAGCGTCCTGATCTCGTCCTCGGTGAAACAACGTTTCATTTCGTCACGGGCGGAATGGACGAAGCGCTCGCGCGCGCCCGTGGCGTCGCGGGCGAACACGATATTCGCGTCAGTGGCGGCGTTTCGACGATTCGCACACTGCTGGACGCGCAACTCGTTGACGACCTGCGCTTGGCCCTCGTTCCCGTTCGTCTGGGCGGCGGTGAACGACTTCTCGAGACAGTAGGAATCTGGCCTTTGGGCTACGAGCTCCGAAGTGAGGTTTTGGGTGAGGGTGCGATGCACCTGGAACTCTCGCGAAGTGAGTTGGTGACGTTATGAGCGAGACGAAGTGTCGCCGCGCCGGCCCCGACGACGTGGAGGATCTGATACAGCTGCGCTACTCATGGCGCACCGACGAGTTGGGCGAGCAGGGACTCGACGCAGAAGAGTTCGAGTCTCAGATGCGCGGGTGGATAGAACGGCACCGAGACACTCATCTGGGCTACCTCGCCACGCAGGACGCAGTTGCCGTCGGGTGCGCGTGGCTCTGCGTCACTGATCGGATTCCCAGCCCGGCCCAGTTCGTACGTCGTGCCGGTGTATTGCAAAGTGTCTACGTGCGCCAGCCACAGCGCAACGTTGGCGTTGGCTCGGATCTCGTGCGACTCGTCATCGAAGAAGCGCGCGCGATGGACCTGGACTATCTCAGCGTTCATCCTTCCGAGGCGTCAGCGACCTTTTATGAGCGGCTCGGTTTCGCCAATCCCGATCGCACCCTGGAGCTTCGGTTCTAGTTCGCTTCGCTTTTGTCTTCGATCTCCCACGCGTGATCGACGATGTGCCACGCGCAGCGACGAATCGCGTACGCGGTGGTCCATTTCGCGTGCTGAGTTTCGGCTCTCATTGTCGTCAGGACGACGTCACGTTGTTCATCCCACGGTGTTCGCGGAGGGACCCGAAACCCCACACGCGAGCAGTAGTGGCGTTCGGCCTCGCGAACGTGATCGGCGATCGCGTCGCGGTCGCGTCCTCCGCCGCGGGGCCCGCGCTGCAAGACGGCCGGCGCGTGGTCAACGACATCGTCGAAATAGTTCCAGCAGTCTTGCAGGACAGAGAGTTGGCGCGACAGCTCCTTCGGTGTCAGCGAAACGTCGTCCCACGGTCCTCGCGCATCGGGAGCGCCAAAGTCGGTGGTCACGTTGCCGGGTGTGGTGCCGATGACGCTGAGCGTTCCAGGATCAAATGAGACGGAAACGATCTTCGCGTAACGCGATCGGTAACCCTCGAGCGCTTCCAAAGCAAGATCTGGGGTCTTGGCGCGACGACACCAACCGGGCCAATCGAGTGAGACAGCGAACACCGAATGCTTGCCCTGTTCCAAATAGACGCGAGACGTCGCCACAATCCTCCTCTTCGACGTAAGTTAGTCGTTCCCAGTTGAGCGTCGCCGGACGAATGAGTCTCGGTGCTTTCGTGGTGCGAATCGTGAATAAAAAGTGTGACACCGTGTCGGTGTATTCAGCTGATTCGCTCTGGAGGAGCCACTCCGCGGCCGGTGCGCCGAGGGCGGCGACGATTCTCAGCGTCGTGCGTGTCGACCCAAGGGAATGTCGCACATTCCCGTTGATCATTTGCAATCACGAAGTTAACGTGGGCTACGTGACGCTTTCCGTTGGCGCATACACCGCTTCCATTCAAAAGCACAGCGAGGCGCTCGCCGAACTCGCCTCGAACACTTTCGAACGTCCCATCGAACACTGTCCCGGTTGGACAGTCGAAGATCTGA
This sequence comes from Acidimicrobiales bacterium, assembly GCA_049790955.1. GTDB lineage: Bacteria > Actinomycetota > Acidimicrobiia > Acidimicrobiales > RAAP-2 > RAAP-2. Next base: position 66,010 of record JBAQZL010000018.1, on the reverse strand, counting down.
TGCGCCATCTCATTGAGACGCATTGGTTCTGGTCCACCATTGTCGAACGTCAACTCAGTGCACCGCCAGACGAAGGTCGACCAACGGACATCCCGACTGACGACGTGGTGCAGAGGTTCATCGATGGCGCCACGCACCTCGTCGACGTGCTCGATCGAGCGCGCCAAAGCGATCATGTGTGGACCTGGGCGCCGCTACAAAAGGATGTTGCCTTCATCACGCGTCATCAAGTGCAAGAAGTCGCGGTGCACCATTGGGACATCGCGCACGCGGCCGGAGAGAAGATTGATATCGAGGGAGAGGTGGCCAACGACGCAATCGAAGAGTTCCTCTCCTTTTCTGTCTCAAGTTGGTCTGACCCCGCCGATCCGCCACGCGCTCCGTTGGCGGGAACTCTCGGACTGTGGTGCGAAGACCTGAACACGGGTTGGTCGGTGCACGACGGGCGAGCCCGTGGGACTGTTACGTTTTGCAGCGGCGTCGAAACGGACGTGCCAACGCTCAGCGCCTCGAGCAGCGACATTCTTCTGTGGCTCTACTCGCGCGTTGACATACACGGCGACCCCGTAGCGAACGCACTCGGTCGACGCTTACGCGCGCTCAGTTTTACCAGTTGAGTTACTCAAGCGCTTCCGCGAGCGCGGTACCGTTCGCCAGAGCGCGCCGCCCGACCTCCAGGTAACTATGACGATCGCGCAGACCGAGCGATGTCATGAAGAGGCCAAAAAAGAGAGCCCATCCAACGCTGCGCTGCAACGTGGCGTGATCGGGTGTTCCATAGGTCGTAAAGAACTCGTCGAGATGATCGTACGGCAGTGACATCAGCGCTCCCGAGAGATCCGTCGCCGGGTCACCGGCACATAGATCGCCAAAGTCGACGACGCCAACTAGTTCGTCGTCCCGATACACCAGGTTGCCCGGATGAAGGTCGCCGTGAAGCCAGAGTGGTGCGTGATCCCACCGTGGCGCGTCGCAGGCCATCTGCCAATTGGCGAGGACCGACGTGAGGTCGATCTCCCCTTCTAATTCGCGAGCGCGCAGTTCGAAATCGCTCGTGCGGTTGACCAGTGGGACACCTCGCCACGGGTTATGTGGCGCATCCGGCGGAGCTTCGCCGTGGAACTCGCGCAGAAACGTGGCCAGCACGCGAGCAGCGTGACCGTCAGCCTCGACGTCGATCTCGTCGCCGGGCACGCCATCGATCCATCGGCCAATCAGCCAGGGCCAAGGGAAGCGTTCGCTCGGAACTCCGGCGAGCAACGGGGCCGGGGTGCGCACGCTGAGATTCGAGGCCAAGAGATTAAGCCACTTGATCTCATTCGTCAGTGGCGTCACCGCGATTTCGCGTCGCGGGAGTCGAACGACGAGGTCGTCACCGAGCCGCCAGAGGAAGTTGTCGAAGCCTTCACCAATGTGCCAGCACTCCTGATCAGCGATCAGGGGAAACTGGCTTCGTAGAAGATGGCGCACCAGTTCCTCGTCAACGCGTAATTCCGCGTGGGGCCAGCTCACGTTGCGACTTTACGGCCTTCTCCGCAGTTGTGCTGGAGTTTCGCGACTCGCCAACGTAAACATGTTCGCCGTATTCTTCTGTACGCGACGTCGCAGGAGGTGCAGACTCAAGGCGTGGCGTTCTTACGAGGTTCCATCTGTGAGTGAGCTCGTCGTCACTGATTCGCGATCGACTCACGTCGGTGAGTTGGGGGTGCGTCGGGCTCTACCGACTCGCGGTCGGCGCACGGTGGGTGCGTGGTGTTTCTTCGATCACATGGGACCGGCGTCGTTCAGTCTCGAGAATCGTTTCGACATTGCGCCACATCCCCACATTGGACTTCAGACCGTGACGTGGCTCTTCGACGGCGCGCTCTTGCATCGCGACGGTCTCGGTTCCGAACAACAGATCCGACCCGGTCAGTTGAACCTCATGACGTCGGGTAAGGGCCTCGCTCACTCTGAAGAGAATCCCGGAGTGACGTCGGGGCAACTGCACGGCGTCCAGCTCTGGGTGGCCCTGCCCTCAACGACGCGTCAAAAGGCACCCGCGTTCGAACACCACGCGATGATGCCCGAGTTTGAGATGGACCATGGCATGGGCACCGTCATTATCGGTGAGTTCGCGGGCGAAGAGTCACCGGCGCGCCGAGACAGTGAACTCGTCGGTGTGGAACTGCGCTTGGCACGAGGAGTCAGTGAAGAGGCACTCGATCCAACCTTTGAGTATGCGCTCGTCGTCACCGAAGGAGAACTTTTGATCGACGAGACACCGATTGGTCCGGGACGACTCTGCTACCTCGGGCGAGGTCGCGACGAATGTCGTATTGAAGTGAGAGAGAGTTGTCGCGCACTACTCATCGGCGGGCTTCCGTTCGATGAGACCATCGTGATGTGGTGGAATTTCGTCGCGCGCACCCAGGAAGAGATCGCTCTGGCGTACGAGAGTTGGGTCAAGCGCGACCCTCGCTTCGCTCGCGTGGCCTCGCCGCTTCCACGGATTGAGGTTGCTCCGCCACCGTGGTTCACTCAGCGATAACGCCGTCATCAGCGCCGTTGCAGTAGCGACACCTAACGTGGCGTGATGCATTCGGTGGCCTCGGCACTCCAGGCGACGTGGCCGCCCTTCGTCTTGGTCGCGGGACTGCTCCTCATTGGACACGCGGCGTCCGGTGAAGGGCTCTTTCGACGTCTCGGAGCTTGGTGCGCCGGCGCCCCCGGCGGCGCTCGCGGGACGTTCGTCGTGACGATGGGCGCAGTCGCTCTGGTTACGGCCGTCCTCAATCTCGACACATCGGTTGTCTTCATGACTCCGGTAGCTCTTCAGGCGGCTCGCGCGGAAGGGGCTGACGAGACAGCCTTCGTTTTCGGAACGATCTTCATGTCGAACTCCGCGTCGCTGTTACTTCCGGGATCGAACCTCACTAACCTGCTCGTCTGGTCTCATCGAGAGGGTTCGGGCGCGGCCTTCGCGAGTCACATGATTTGGCCGTGGCTTGCCTCGATATCGGTGACGACGATCGTCGTGGGTTGGTGGCGATGGCGCGCGCTGGCGCAACCCGTGCGCCCGGCGGCGTTGGATGGCTCATTCGAGTTCGGCCCGGGACTTATTGCCGTGATGTTGGCGGTCGTCGCCATGGTGGCTCTCGCCCAACCGGCCCCGTGGGTCTTCGCGGTCGGGGTGATCGTTGAAGGAATTGCCCTAGCTCGCAGTCGCGTCTCAGTTGCAAGTTCGCTGCGCGCAGCCAGTCCGGGAACTCTTGGATCCCTCTTCGTCGTCGCTGTGGTGATCGGCACCGTGGCTCGTGCCACGACGCTGAGTTCGCACCTCTTGCATCACGCGAGCACGCTCGTCACCGCCGTGGTCGCGGCGGGCACCGCGCTCGTCATTAATAACCTCCCGGCGGCGTCGCTCTTTGCCGCGCGCGGAGTCTCGCACCCGATTGCATTACTTCTCGGGCTCGATCTCGGCCCGAATATTTTCGTCACCGGGGCTCTCTCGTCACTCTTGTGGCTGCGCATCTCACGTCAGAACGACGCTCGACCATCGATCGTCACGTTCTTCGTCGTAGGTACTGTGATCGCCCTTGGGTCTCTGGCGTGTTCTCTGGCGTTGATCTAGCTTCAGTCCACTGGGCTGGGAAAGAGGTTCCAGACGCTGCAGTTCGTGACTTCGAACGCGTCGAGTCCCTCGAGCGGTTGGGCTTCGACGTAGGCACGTAGCGCCCGTATCGTGCCGCCGTGGGTGACCACGAGAATCCGCTCGCTGCCCAGTGAGTCCCGCACGGACTCAAAGAAAACTCCCGCACGAGTTACGACATCGCGAAACGACTCACCGCCCTCGGGGCGAGCGTCGGGATCGACGAGTACGTCGTTGAGGATTCCGCTGCTCGCAGCATCGAGCATCTTCGATGGCTCGCCTTCGAGCACACCAAAGCATCGCTCGCGCAAAAGAGAATCAGCAGCCGGAGCGAGGTTGAGTTCGGCTCCGATGATCTCGGCGGTCTCACGCGCGCGAGCGAGATCGCTCGTAATCAGTCGGTCAAACGCTAATGATTTCAAGGACTCCGCGACTTCGCGCGCTTGCTCGCGACCTAACTCCGTCAATTGAGCGGCGTTGTTGTGGCCTTGAATGAGTCGACGCACATTCCACGTACTTTCGCCATGACGCACCAAAGTGATGGAACCTTCGCGCTGGGGTGTGCTCACGCCGACCAGATTAGTGAGTCAATCGTGCCGGTCCACTCGTGACGAATCGTCTAGAGAAAGTTGTCCTCACCACGTGCCATCACCGTCGCCGCGACTATTCACAGGAATTTCAAAGCGAATATCGACGTATCACGACGTAATTCAGGAAGCGCTTAGAGGAAATTAAAAAAGACGCCGATACGATTGCTTCGTGTCTTTGACCTTGCCCCAGAGAAGTTCCAAGCCTCGATCGGGTGGTCTGACCATGATGATCGACAAGGGTATTCCTACCCGACAGTTCGAGGACGTCATCGAGAGTCACGGCGAGCACATCGACTTCGTGAAGTTCGGTTGGGGTACGTCGGTAGTGACGAAGAACTTTCAGAGGAAGCTCGACATCGTGCGAAACGCGGGTGTCGATTTCTATCTCGGCGGCACATTGTTCGAGAAGTACGTGGCGCAGGATCTTCTTCCCGAGTTCCGCTCACTGTGCGAAGGGTACGGTTGCAGTTTCGTCGAAGTGTCCAATGGGACCATCGATATCTCGAACGATGAGAAGGCCAACTACGTCAAGAGCCTGGCGGAAGACTTCCTCGTGATCTCCGAGGTGGGCTCGAAGGATCAGGCTACGTCCGACATCATGGCCCCGAGTCAGTGGGTGAGTTATATCCAAGCCGACCTCGACGCGGGCGCCGCTCTCGTCACCCTGGAGACCCGAGAGGGCGGAAAAGGCGGTATTTGCCGCTCAAACGGTGAACTCCGCTACGGGCTGATCGAAGAGATCCTGTCGTCCAAAATCAACCACGGGGATCTGCTGTTTGAGGCACCTTCCACCGAGTTGCAAACGTATTTCGTACGCCGCGTCGGCCCCGATGTCAATCTGGGCAATATCGCGGTGTCGGACGTGATACCTCTCGAAACGATCCGTCTGGGTCTACGCAGCGAGACCCTGCTCGATTTCGAGCTCGGTTATCGCGACCTCGATTAAGTATGCGAGAGAGTCATGATGTCTTTCACCTCGCCATTCCGGCGTACGACCTCGACGACACCGTGGAGTTCTACGTCACGAAGATGGGATGCAAACTAGCGAGGCGATACGACGATCGCGTGACCTTCGATTTTTTTGGTGACCAGTTGGTTTGTCACTTGAGCGAAGCGCCGGAGCATCGAGTTCCCATGACCGAGTTGCCGATGTATCCACGCCACTTCGGCGTGACGTTTCGTGAGCAGAGCGATTTCGACGCTCTCTACCAACTCTGCCAACAGCGCGGGATTCCACTCTTCAGTGACGTCAGTCTTCGATTCGAAGGTCGCGTTGAAGTTCATCAGACGTTCGTGGCGTGTGACCCTTCTGACAACCTCATCGAATTCAAGCATTACGTTGACCCTCGCATGATGTACTAAGTGACTCGTCGATGGAGCCACCTTCTTCTCGACGTGTCGAGCCTCTCCGCGCCGTAATCCATCGCCAGTCGCGAGAGCGTGCTGGCGCGCCCTATCTCTTGGACGCGCGAAGCGCACGCATTCTCACGTTTCACGAGTTAGCTGACGAGGTCGCGCAACACGCGCGCCAGCTTCGAGCGTGGGGACTGTCGCCCGGTGATCGATTCGGTCTGGTCGTGGCCGATCCCTTGACCTTTGCGTCGTGGTTTCTCGCGGGCATCGCGAGTGGCGCCTGGGTGGCCCCTCTCGACCCCACGCCCTCGAGCGTTGAGGCGTCGGGCGCGCGCGCCACGGCCCTCGGCGTCACCTTTGTAGTGAGCGACCAGTCGGCGCCAGCCATCACGACCGCGAAGTGGATGGCGGCCAGTACCTCGCGCGAGGATGCCCCCTCCGCTCCGGACCAGGAAGAAGACACTCCTCTGGGCGGAATGATCCTTTCGTCGTCAGGAACGACCGGCACGCCCAAGGTGATGGCCCTCGGCGTCGAACAGCTCCTCGCCACGGCCTCTTTGATTGTGCAGCATCACCGATTCGAGGAGGGCGACCGAGGGTTTAATCCTCTACCGCTGTGGCACGTCAATGCCGAAGTGGTCGGTCTGCTGGCGACATTGGTTGCGGGTTCATCGCTCGTGCTCGACCAGCGCTTTCACCGTACGGGTTTCTGGGCACTGGTCAACGACTTCAACGTGACCTGGATCAATGCGGTGCCCGCGATCATCTCGCGGCTCGCGACACTTCAAGACGGAGAAACACCGTCACGGACCATTCGCTTCGTGCGCTCGGCTTCCGCGCCACTCGCGCCGGCGTTGTTCGAACGCTTCGAGGCTGAGGTTGGCGTGCCGATCATTCAGTCGTACGGCATGACCGAGGCGGCGAGCCAGATCTGCGTGTCGCCCATTGACGGTCGTCGCAAGGCTGGATCGGTCGGTATGGCGGCCGGCGTCGATGTTCGAGTGCGCGCGGACGCATCGGAGATTGGCCCCATCGAGATCAAGGGTCCGACCGTCATCACGCACTACGAGAGTCCCGGATATGAAGGACGCTTCGACGCCGAAGGATGGCTTCGCACGGGAGATCTGGGCTACTTCGACGACGACCACTACCTCTTTATCGTGGGTCGCGACGACGACGTCATCAATCGCGGCGGAGAGAAGATCTATCCCCTCGAGATCGAGCAGGTCCTCGCCGCTGTCGAAGGCGTCGCCGGCGTCGCCGTGATTGCTCGCGACGACGACGTGTTCGGACAGGTGCCCGTGGCGTTCGTCAAGGCGGCCGAGGGCGTGGACTTGCGTTCGTTGGAAGAACTCGCTGCGCTGGTGTCACGTGTGCGCCACTACGCGAGCGAGCGGCTTCCCTCTACTCATCGACCGACGCTCGTTGAAGTGGTGCGCGAGTTTCCCCAACACGCGACCGGCAAGATACAGAAGTCGATTCTGCGCCAAGATGACGTCGTAGTCGTCTACGAAGAGCGTCTGTAATTTCGTCCGATTTACCCGACTACAACAGGAATACATGAGTTCAGCAACCGAGACGCCACGAGGCACACGTCAGCGCCTAGACCACGTCGACGCCATGCGTCCGATCAAGCAGACGGCCGTCATCTCGACGCACGCGCTGATTTACTTTTCCCCGTTGGCCACGAGCTTTGCGGCCGCGAGCATGCTCGTTCTCACGCACTTTTCGCGCGACGCTTTCCTTTTTGTGTCGGCGTGCATGCTCGCGTACAGCTATCGCAATAGTGACAAGGTCGCACTGGCCCCGTATTGGAAACGCCGGTTCGTCGCCGTGGGCTTGGTGTATCTCGTGTGGACGGTCATCTACTGGCCCATCTCGGCGATCCGTGGCGGTTCAACATTTCCGTATCTGAGCATCCCGGGGTCAGCGATCTTCAGCTCGACGGGAGTTCACAACTTCCTCTTCAATCTCGTCACCGGCTATTACCACCTCTACTTCTTGCTCGTACTGCTCGAGTTCTACGTGGTCTTTCCCTACGTCTTCAAGTTTCTAAAGCGCCATCCGGCGTCGCATCTCCCGGTGCTGGTGGGATCGATCATCTGGCAGGTCTTCTGGCCGATCATCATTCGCCGCGACTGGATCGGCGTCATCATGTCGCCCAAGATCGAGACCCGACTGGTGATCTCGTATCCTCTCTATCTTCTCGGCGGCGTCATCTGCGCCTTTTATCTCGAGAGATTTCACGACTGGATAGTGCGTTATCGAAAGTGGATCGTCGTATCAACGGTGTTGTTCGCGGTAGTACCCATCGTTGTCGACTACATGTCCAAGCACGGCATCAGATTGAATGGCGCCATCGTCCCCGGAGCTAACCCCTTCGCCGCTCTCGTCATTCCCTACGACGTCGGTGCAATATTCGTCGTCTATCTTCTGGGCGTCTACCTCGTCAGTCCTCGACGGAGCGCCCGCACGCGAGCCATCACCGCGTCAGGCTCCGAGGCGGCGTATGGCATCTACGTCTCGCAGATGGTGTGGATCATCATTGAGCAGCAGTGGGCCACGCACTTCAACCTGTACCACCGCGTCCCGTGGCTCGCGTTAATGCTGAGTGCACTCGTCATCACGTATCTCATGGGCTGGCTGTTCAGTGCGCTCGCCGCGCGAACGCCGTTGGCGCGTCCGCTGGTCGGACGGGCGCAGGTGCCGTGGAACACATTCTGGCCACACCCGATGGCGGCCACCGCCACGGTTACGTCCGAACCCGATTTTGGTGAAGGCCCGCTGAATCTCACTGACGAGTAGGCACTTCTTCTAGTGGGTATGTCGACTTTTGCCCACGACCAAACGTGCGAGGCTCGGCGTAACGATTCCCTCAATGCAAGGTGACGAGAGTGCCTAAGTCAAAGGGCGGCGACAGCGAGCGCCAACGGGTGCCGCCGCCGCTCATCAAGCATCGCATTGCCTCGGGTCGTGGCGCCATGGAACAGCCCAACGTCACCCACGACGGGGAGGCTCGCCTCACCCCGAAGTTCTGGCTCGCGGTACTGCTCACCGGCATCGCGGCCGGCCTGTTCGGTGACTTGTTGATGTGGATCCTCGCTCTGGTCGAGCGCGCGGCCTTCAACTATCACTCGGGCAGCTACCAGGCCGCGGTGGCCGCGGTCTCGGGGCTCCGTCGCGTTCTCTCACTGGTCGCCGCCGGCGTCTTCGGAGCGGTCTCGTGGTATCTCATTCGTCGCTACTTGAAGAAGGAGCACTCGGAGATCGACGAAGCCGTGTGGACCGGCGACGGTGAGCTCTCGATGCGGCGCAGTCTTCTCACCTCGTTGGTGTCCGAGGTGGTCGTCGGCGCCGGCGCCTCCATTGGTAGAGAAGCGGCGCCAAAGTTAATGGGTGGCGCGTCGGGTTCGTTGATCGCGCGATGGTTCAATTTGACCAGCGCCCAAAAGCGACTCCTCGTGGCCTGCGGTGGCGGTGCGGGCCTTGCCGCGGTGTACAACGTGCCCCTCGGCGGCGCTCTCTTTACCGCTGAAGTTCTCTACGGAAGCTTCGCGTTGCCGGTGGTGTTCCCCGCACTCGCGACGTCGTTGATCGCGACGGTCGTGTCATGGATATATCTGCCCAGTCACGCCACGTACGTCGACATTCCGAACTATCGCTTCAGTGCGTCTCTCATGGTGTGGTCACTCCTCGCGGGCGTCGTGATCGGTGTTCTGGCGCTCGGGTACGTGCGGCTCATTGGCTGGGTGTCGTTTCATCGCGCCAAGGGCACCAACATCTTTTGGATGATGCCGCTGGCCTTTTTTCTGGTCGGGGTGGTGGGAATCTGGTACCCCCAGCTCTTTGGCAACGGCAAGGACATGGCGCACGAGGCCTTCCTCGGGGTCGGGGGAATCGGTCTGTTCTTCGCGCTCTTCGCTCTCAAGCCACTCCTCACGTCTCTCACCCTGGGCAGTGGAGCCGCCGGGGGACTCTTCACGCCGTTTCTGGCGACCGGCGCAATGTTGGGTGCCTTCCTCGGGGCAGCGTGGGTGCACCTCTGGCCCGGTACGCCAATAGGGGCGTTCGCGCTGGTAGGAGCGGCCGCGATGATTGGCGCCGCAATGCAGGCCCCGCTGGCTGGCCTGGTGCTGGTGCTCGAACTGACACACGGGGGATTCAATATCAGTATCCCGATGATGGCCGCCACGGTCATCGCGACATTTCTGGTGCGCCAGATTGACGGATATTCCATCTACTCGGCTCGACTGCCCGAGCGCGAGCCCGCCCACGAAACCTAGCGACTGCTCGCGCGCAGTGACGGATGGAAGAATGGACCTATGACGGTCCAACGACGCACCGATCTCACGGCGGACAGGCCGCTGCGCGTTCGACGAATCGATCGCACGGATTGGGCGGCGTTGCGTACGATTCGACTCGAAGCGCTCACCGATGCGCCGGAGGCCTTCGGCTCCACGTTGGACGGCGCACTACGGCTCTCGGCTCGCCAGTGGCGCGCCAAAGCGACCACCACTTACTACCTCTTGGCCGAACGCGACGGCGAGGTCATCGGCATGGTGTCGGGTGGGTTCAACGACCAGTACCCGGGAACTCATTGGCTCTACGGCATGTACGTGACGCCACACGCACGCGGCAGTGACGCGGCAAAACTACTGGTCAGGGGGATTGTGGAGTGGGCTCGTGAGGACGGCGGCGATGAGCTATATCTGCACGTGGCCTCGGGTGCCCGGCGAGCTCGCGCCTTCTACGAGAAGAGCGGATTCACGTTGACCGGGGAGCCGTTCACCATGGAGAGGGACCCTAACGTAACCATGTACACCATGAAGAAATCGATCACCAACGACTTTCGCGTCGAGCGCGTTGACGCCAGCCGACTCTACGAACTGCGTCGACGAATCCTTCGCAAAAACGATCCAGAGGCGATCGTCGATGAACCGCGGGACCACGAATCGACGTCTGTGCACTTTGCGGGACTGCTCGGTGATCGGGTTGTGGTGAGCGCCTCCTTTTATCCGACGGAAGCTCCCGTGCGCGCGAACCTTGTGAGTTACCAACTTCGCTTCATGGCCGTTGACGCCGACGAACAGGGACATGGCTATGGAGCCGAAGTGCTCACGGTGGCAGAGGATGCGTTGCGCAACGTGGGCGTCGAGCAACTGTGGGCGAACGCGAGAGATACGGCACTCGGCTTCTACACGGCGACGGGTTGGGAGACGTTGCCCGAGTCGGCGCACATCAGCGGAGAGACGCAACTGCCTCACCACAAGATTGTCAAACTTCTTATACACGAGGCCAACGCAGCGTCCGGCTGATCAACCTACGTTTACTAGGTTTGTATAAATGCGCAAATACGTACTTATGGTCGTGGCCATCGTCCTCATCGCCGCGGCAGTCGTGGCCTATGCCCATACGAAGAGATCCGACGGAGCCGCGACGACGTCCACGACGTCCACGACGACCACCACCGCACCGACGTACCCGACCGCTCCGCTGACGGGACTGCCCGACCCCACGGGCGTGTCGCTGACGCGGCCCGCACTCACGGTCAAGATTGAGAACACTCCCGAAGCTCTGCCCCAGTGGGGGATCAGCGAGGCCGATGTTGTCTACGAGGAGATCGTGAACGGCGGCATCACCCGCCTCGCCGCGATCTTCAACTCCCACGCACCGACCAAGGTCGGTCCCGTTCGCTCAGTCCGTCCGACCGACACCCAGGTCGTCTGGCCGATCGGCGGCATTTTCGCCTTTTCTGGCGGCGCCCCGTACGCCATTGACAGCATTGAAACGGCGCCGGTGAAGCTGATTGACGAGGATGCGGCGGGAGCGGCCATGTTTCGCGATCCCGACCTAGAGGCCCCGCACAACCTCTTCGCGAGTGCTCCGGCACTCTTTGCATTCAAGGGAACTCCCACACCGCCGCCGGCGCTTTTTAGCTACCGCACGGCGAGCGCCAAACCTGTGGGCGCACCCGTGACGAAGTTCGTGGTGCCGTTTCCGAGCATCTATCCCGTCACCTGGACGTGGGACAGCGCGACGAACTCGTGGGACCGCACTCTCTTCGGCCAACCCGACGTCACGGGTACCGGGCAGCGCGAGTCTCCGAAGAACGTCATTGTCATGTACGTCAACTACGTGAACGGCATCGGGACCGAGAACTCCTACGCCGACTTGCAAGGTTCGGGCACGGTGATGGTCTTCAGCGGAGGAAAAGAGATCGTGGGCACGTGGTCGCGCGGTTCCTCGAAAGCCGACATCATTCAGTACCTCACGTCGAGCGGTGCCCCGATTCGCCTCACCCCGGGTCAAACCTGGGTTGAACTGCTCAACGACGGCACGGCGCTCAGCATCACGCGGTAGTCGCCGGAGCGATCGCTGCGGCGTATCGTACGGAGGTACCTCGAACGGAGATCTATGACGTACCACGAAGAAATCATTGAACTCACCGACGGACGAACACTCGAACTCGCGACCGCGGGCAGCCCGAGTGGTGCGACGATTTTTTTCCATCACGGCACTCCGGGCACTACGCGCACGATGAAGTCAATCGAAGGGCTGCTCGACTTCGGTGACTTCTACCTGATCACGACGTCGCGTCCCGGGTACGGCCAGTCGTCGCGACGTGCCGATCGGTCCATTGCTTCAGTGATCGATGACGTATCGTCCGTTCTTGCGCACGTCGGCCGCGATGACTACGTCGCGCTTGGTTGGTCGGGAGGTGGACCGCACGCCCTGGCGTCTGCCGCGCTCGACGAGCACTGTCGCGCCGCGGTCACGCTCGCCAGCGTGGCGCCCGCCGACGTGGATTTCGACTGGACCGAGGGCATGGGCCCCGAGAACGTGCAGGAGTTCACCATGGCGACAGAAGGTGGCCCGGCCTACGAGGAGTACATGGCCGCGACGGGAGAGATTCTGGGTGCCGCCACCACTGACAACATCATCGAGTTGATCGGCGGGCTGCTCAGTCAACCCGATCGCGACGCCCTCGCCGACGACCATGCGCGCGAGCTCTTCGTCGAGGCCACGCGCTACGCATTCGTCAACGGGTGGCGGGGCTACTTCGACGACAACGTCGCGATGATGTCGCCGTGGGGCTTTGACGTCGGCGACATCGCCATCCCGGTTCATCTCTTCTACGGTGACGAGGACCTGATGGTCCCTCCGCCGCACGGCAAGTGGCTGTCGACACACGTGCCCGGCGCGACACCGTGTCATCTTCCCGAGGAAGGTCACATCTCGATCTTCACGAACCACCTCGACGACGTCGCAGCCGCCCTGCAAGCGTCGTGAGAGCACCGTGACTCGCCTCGGCAACCTCTACGGCGCCGACGCCACCTTTCTCGGCGTCCCCGCCGCCGATCCCGACGTGATCGACGAGTGGTCATCGTCTGCGGCCGTCATTATCGGAGCGCCCTTCGACGGTGGTACGTCGCACCGCCCGGGTGCGCGGTTCGGTCCCCAGGCCATTCGAACCACGGACTATCTACCCCACGACGGGATGCGCCCTTCGCTCGCCCTCGGCGTCGACCCTCTGGTTGACCTTCGGGTGGTTGATCTGGGCGACGTGGAGATGCCGTCGGGTGAAACCGAGAGATCTCTCGCGCTGCTCGAGGATCGTGTCGCCATGGTGGCTCGCCAGGGCGTCATTCCGATCATCCTCGGCGGTGATCACACGATTGCCTTGCCGGACGTGACGGGCGTGGCGCACCACGTCGGCTTCGGTCGCGTCTCCGTGATCCATTTCGACGCTCACGCCGACACCGGCCAGAGTCAGATGGGATCGCTCTACGGACATGGAACGCCCATGCGTCGCCTCATCGAATCGGGCGCTTGTCGCGGCGATCGATTCCTGCAGATTGGACTTCGCGGATACTGGCCCGAGCCCGAAACGCTCGACTGGATGGCCAAACAAGGAATGCGTTCGTTCGAGATGAGCGAGATCGTCGCGCGCGGATTAGACGACGTGCTGGACGAGTCGCTGGAACTGGCCATGGACGACTGCGACGCCGTCTTTCTCTCGATCGACGTCGACGTCGTCGATCCGGGATCGGCGCCGGGAACGGGTACGCCCGAACCAGGAGGCCTCACGAGTCGACAGCTTCTCGATGCTGTCCGGCGTATCGCCATGAGTGTGCCGATCGCGGGCGTCGACCTCGTCGAGGTCGCTCCGCCCTACGACTACGCCGAGATCACGGCGTATCTCGCGAATCGCGTGGTTCTCGAAACACTCGGCGGTATTGCGTGGCGTGCTCGCGAAGCGCTCGGACAGAGAACTCGTCAGCCAAGCGACCCGCTCCTTGATCGCTAGACGCGCCGCAGCGCCGGGCGCCGCATCGGAGTCCCACCCTTAGGTAGCGTCGAGGCGTGAGTCGCTTGCGAGCGCGGATGGTGCCGCGAGATCCGAGTGAAGCTCACCGTGCATCGACTCCGTTAGAGCTGTTCTTTGATCTGACTTTCGTCGCTGCCGTCGCGTCAGCGGGGACCGGGCTAGAAGAAGGCCTCGTCGGTGGCGACGCCCGCCACGTGCTCATTGTCTTTCCTTTGGTGTTCTTCGCGATCTGGTGGGCGTGGATGAACTTCACCTGGTTCGCTTCGGCATATGACGTGGACGACGTGGCGTACCGCGTCGCCGTTCTGGTGCAGATGACCGGTGTCTTGATTCTGGCGGCGGGCATTATCCGCGCTCTCGAGCATTGGAACTTCGATCTCATGGTGGTGGGCTACGTGGTCATGCGCCTCGGCATGGTCTCGCTCTGGATTCGTGCCGCCGTCTCCGACGCGAGAGGTCGACGCTGCGCCGTGCGCTACGCCGTTGGCATCACCGCGATTCAGGTGGGCTGGGTAGCGGCTCTCGCGCTGCCGCTCGACGGGCGAACTCTCGTCTTCGGCGTGCTGGTGGTCGGAGAACTAGCGGTGCCGATTTTCGCCGAAGCTGCGGGACGCACGTCGTGGCACCCGGGTCACATCGCTGAGCGCTACGGTCTCTTCACGATCATTGTGCTGGGCGAAGTCGTGCTCGCCTCGTCACTCGGCGTGCACACGGCGTTGGTCGGAAAAGCCACGCTACGCGAACTTCTTTGGCCGCTTATCGGCGGGTTGTTGGCGGTTTTTTCAATGTGGTGGATGTATTTTGACTTGGACTCAGAGCGAATTGTCAAGAACGTGCGAGAGCAGTTCTCAAAGCGCCTGAACGGCGCGTTCGCGTGGGGATACGGTCACTACTTCGTCTTCGCTGGGGCGGCAGCGACCGGCGCCGGTCTCACGGTGGCGATTCGCCAAGCAACAAGCCATACCGCACTCACGTCCCTCGAGGCTGGGTTTGCGGAGACAGTCCCCATCGCGATCTATCTCGTCGCCGTTTGGCTCGTGCACCGACGCTACAAACCACCGGGCAAATGGCGGACGTTCGCGGCGCCGGTAACGGCCGCACTCATCGTGGCGTCGAGCGCGCTGCCCCAGCCGGTGTTTGCAGCGGGCGTCACTATGGCGATGCTCGTCGCCGCGACCACGTTCGTGTATCGCCGGATGGACGAGCACGCAACCCCGCAGATCTAGTCGCGCATCGAGTTCAGGATCTGAACAACCATCTCTTCGGTGGTATTGGGATGCAGGAATGCGATTCGCCCAACGGTCTCGCCTTCCCACTTGGTAGGCGTGACGAAGGCGATCTGCTTACGCAGCAGTTCCTGGCTCCACTCGTTGTACTGTTCGGCTTCCCAGCCGCGGCGACGAAAGAGCACGATCGAAAGGCTCGAGGGGCGCACCATCTCGAGGTGATCGCTCTCACCAATGAGCTCCTGGGTGCGCTGGGCGAGGTCGATGGCGACCTGGACGCCCGACTCGTAGGCGGCCGGTCCGTTCGTGACGAGCGAGAACCAAAAGGGCAGACCTCGTGCACGGCGCGAGAGATGAATGCCGAAGTCCGAGGGATTCCACTCGTACTCGTCGTCGGAGCTGTCGTGCAGGACATCGAGGTAGCTCGCCTGTTGAGCGAGGACCTTGCGCGCGACGGTGGGGTTGCGATAGATCAGCGCACAGCAGTCGAGGGGTGCGAACAGCCACTTGTGCGGATCCACGATGAAACTGTCGGCGTGGCGAATACCCTCGAAGAGATGCTTGTGCGTCGCGGAGAAGATCGCCGCCCCGCCGTAGGCACCATCGATGTGGAACCACAGGTCGTGCTCGCGCGCGTAGCTGCCGAGTCCCTCTAAGTCATCGACGATGCCGGCGTTGGTGGTGCCAGCGGTGGCGACGACGCCGATCACGTTCTCGGGGTGCGGATCGTTCGCAAGTGCGGCCTCAAGGGCCTGAAGCGTGAAGCGGTGATCGTCGGTTTCCACGACGAGCGTGTCCACGTCCAGTACGTGCAGCGCCTTGCCGATGCTCGAGTGTGCGTCGCTCGAGATGGCGAAGCGTACGTCGCGCGGGTTGAGATCAGGGCGTTTTGCGCGACCCACGTCGCGTCCGACGGTCAGGCTCGAGAGGTTGCCGATGGAGCCGCCAGAGACGAAGGCGCCGCCGGAACTCTCGGGAAGTCCCGCGGTGTCGGCGAGAAACGAGAGCGCTTGGTTCTCGGCGACGACGACGCCGCTCGACTCCAACCAGCTCGTGCCGTTTAGGCCCGAGCACGCCACCACCATGTCGAAGAGCAATGAGTTCTTTGTCGGCGCGTTCGGAATGAACGCTAAGAAGCCGGGAGAGTCAATGGACACGACGGCGGGCGCGAGCGTGGTCTCGAAGAAATCGAGAATCTCTTGGGGGTCACGACCTTCGGGACGGATCAGACCGGCGAGCTTGTCGCTCGGGATCGCCATCTGACTTCCGTAATCGAGCGGCACCGGGTCCATCGAAAGTCGCTCGCGGCAGTACGCGAAGACGGCCTCGGTGAGCTTCGCGTCGTAGTCAAACATCTGGTGCCCCATTGCACTCCTTCTTGAAATTGGTCCCTGACTATCGTACGGGCTCAAACGATGCCGCACGGTTGTGCGTTAAGAGCCTGATGGCACAGCAAGTAATATCCCGTCATGGCAAGCGACCGTGTGGGCTATCTCGGGCCCGAAGGCTCTTTTTCTCACGAGGCCGTGACCACTCTAAAGAACGTCGACGCGCTCGCCTACCCCTCGCTGGAGGATCTGCTCGGGGCCGTGGCCGACGGCACCCTTGACCAGGGTCTGGTGCCCATCGAAAATGCCCTCGAGGGGACCGTGTCGGCCACGATCGACGGACTCGTCTTCGCCTACGACCTGGTGATCCTTCAAGAGATCGTCCTACCGATCCACCTGCATCTGCTGGCCCGTACCGGCGTCACACTGGAGGCCGTTGCGAGCGTGCGCAGCTACGTGCACGCTCTCGGACAGGTCCGCGGTTTCGTGCACGAGCACGGGTTCGAGACGGTCCAGACGACCTCCACGTCCCAAGCCGCCTCTGACGTGGCCGGGTCGAGCGAACCGTGGGCCGCCGTTGGCTCCGCGCTCGCGGCTCAACTCTTTGGGCTCGACGTTGTCGCGGCGGACATCGAAGATCACCCTGAAAACGCCACTCGGTTCGTGTTGGTGGGTCGTGACGTCGTTGCCGCTCCCACGGGACACGACCGAACGACGATTGTGTGCTTCCAAGACGCCGACCGTCCCGGATCGCTTTACGCCATGCTGGGTCGATTCGCCGCGCGCGACATCAACCTAACCAAACTCGAAAGTCGTCCGACGAAGAAGGGACTCGGTGATTACTGCTTCGTCATTGAGTTCGAAGGACATGTCGCGGACCAAGTCGTTGCCGACTGCCTCGCCGATCTTCAGGCTCATCTCGCGCGCGTGAAGTTTCTCGGCTCTTATCCCGTGACCGGCGAAGGATCAAGCGACCGACGCGAAGAAGTCGCCGCGGCGCGTCTCGCGGCGACTGAGTGGATTGACGCTATTCGCGATCGCGTGCTTCCGGCGTCGTGAGATAGTTCACGCGCGGGGGCGGATCGGCGTCCGTATGCTGACGGTGATTGGACGACGAAGAGGGATCCGTGGCCTACGACTTTGAAGTTTCCGATTTCATTCCCGCTCCTCCCGACGTCGTCTACGGCGCCTGGATCTCCAGCGCCGAGCATTCCGCCATGACCGGCAGCGAGGCGCACGTCGATCCGCGCGAAGGCGGCGACTTCGACGCGTGGGATGGATACATTCATGGCACCACGCTGACGCTGCAGCCCTTTACGCGCATCGTGCAGTCGTGGCGAACGGCGAACTTCACCGAGGAGCATGCCGACTCGACCATTGAAGTGCTCTTCGACGGCGATGACGGCGGGACTCGCGTCATTGTTCGACACTTGAATGTTCCCGAAGATCAGCCGGGCTACGAAGACGGTGGCTGGCAGAAGAGCTACTTCGATCCGATGAAGGCATACTTTCAGTCGGAGTAACTCTTGGGAACGCGGCTACGCCGGGTGTTACTCCGAGGTGGCTGTGATGCGCGTCATGAACGTCACCGCCTCGTAGTCCTTCGCGGGTCCGGTGACTCGCCATCGTTCCTCAATGAGATCGTCGGATCGCACCAGCGTCATGATGTCGTACCCGTCGCTGTGACACTGGTGATGATCGGTGGACACGTCGTCACGGAGATCGAGATCGATGAAGTGATGACCATCGGCGAAACTCACGTCAATGACCGAGTCTGAACCGAAAGCGAAGTAAAGGTGTCGGTTCGCGCGACCCGAATACTCGCCAAACCGTACGACGCCCGTTTCGTCAAACCGGACTCGCGAGTCGTCGTCGGCGTCGCGGACGAAGGTGGCCGTTCCATGGAATGTTCCGACATCGCCGCTCATCGCGTCGTTGATCGACCGCTCCACGCTCCATGAGCCGAGCAGAAAGTCCAGATTCCTCACAGGTCGCATTTTCTCATCTCTTCGCCCAGCGTCAACTACAGAGGGGCCTCGGCGTTCTCAGGCGAGTTCGGGCAGATTCATTTCGACTCGATGGAAATCGCCACTTTTCCCGACCCTTGAATCTGAACGTTCGCGGCGATCTCGCATAAGGATGATTTCGCGGGCACCTTGAGGAGCTCAGTGCCGGGGAACTTCAGAGTGACCTTGCCGGTCTTCGTCGTGCCCGCCGCGCCCGAGTTCGTGTTGCACTCAATCGACCACTGCACGAGGCCGCTCAACGCCGCGGGCCCTGTGACCTTTATTTCCGCTTTGGACGGCTTGGTCGCTTCTGCATTGGTCTCCGCGACGGCATAATTGCCCGTGGCGTGTGCGCTCGCGTCGACGTGCCACGATGAAGCACTCGCAACTGCGAGAAAGAGTCCGTTTGATGCAAGGATCAGCGCACCGGCAGCAATTGGAACCCTGAGCGCCACGCGCATTCGAGCCTCCCTGTCGTCGCGTCTAACTCGGCGACGTGGCGACAGTGTACAGAACTACCAGGACTTGGGCAGGACTGCCTCAATGGCTGAGGCGATCAACGAGTAGCCCGCGTCGTTGGGATGATCGTCGGGTCCAAAGGGCGCGGGGGTACAAAACCACGTCAGCTCGCACGCCTCTTCAACGTTGACCGGAACGGTGCCCACGTTGCCAATGGTCGCGGGCGCGTTGTTGTTGATCTGAAAGACACCCGGCACGTTCGCCACCTGCGCACCCTCGTTTGAGTAGATGTGGCCAAGGACGGTGTCGAGCTGGTCCATTCCCACGAGGGTCGCGGTGGCTTCGGCCGGACCGCCGGCCCCCTTTATCTCGTAGTAGCCCAGGTAGGGATCGGAGTACTCGAGGCCGACGAAGTGCACCTGGGGTCCGGCCGCGGCCTTCAACTGGCTCATGATCTTGGGGAGATCTACCGTGACGGCGGCGATGCCGGCGGCGAGGCACGTTTGATTGACAGGATCGGCCTCAAGACACGGGCGCACGTCGTTAAATCCGAGGTCGACGGTGACGAGACCGGGGCCGGTCTCGGCTTTTAGGTAGGCGATGGCCTTTGTGAGCTGAGTATTAGGCGTGTGATAACAGGCGTCGTCTTTCGTGGTGTCGAGAATCTTCTGGACGGTGTCACCGGGACATCCCACCTCTTCGAGGTCGAGGGACACCCCTTTGAGCCCTTCGCGAAGGACCAGGTCGTCGGAGTAGCCAGTGTCGGTGCGAATGCCGTTGTGTCCTACAATGCCCGTCGGTTGAAAGCCGAGGGACTCCGAGGCTCCAATATCGAGATAGAACGCCGTAAATTTCACCGGAGTGGTGGACGCGATCGGTGACGCTGCGCTGGCGGTCGGTGGTCCACTGCTTCGTCCGATAAAGAATGCTGCAGCAATGAGAGCGAGCGTCACGATCACGGTCACCGGGTATTTTGTACTGCGCGCCACTATTCCTCCGTCGCTGGCGGCCCCTCCTCCCGGTCGGGGGCCGCTCGTATGATCACGCGGACATCGAATGCGCCGCATTACAACTTTAAACAATTCAGCGCAGCACTCCGGGACACCCGCGCGCTTGAGGCATCTCTGGCAGGCATTTCACATAGCACTCACAGCGAGATATTAAAAACGCCATACACGGTGAATCGCCGGAGCCACCGAGGTTCCGAGGCGTCAAAGTATTCAGCCGTATTTCCTAGATTCTCTGTCAAAGAAGTTGACGATCGAATCACGGACTCCGCGGAGGGAGTGGGATTTGAACCCACGGTGGGCAAGCCCACGCCGGTTTTCAAGACCGGTACATTCGGCCGCTCTGTCATCCCTCCGGGGACAACACTAGTTGGAGACGGAAGCGCCCTTTTTGTTGAGACGGTGGCGAGCGGCGACGTCGAGCACGACCTTGCGCAAGCGAACTGACTTGGGGGTGACTTCGACGGCTTCGTCGTCGGCGATGAACTCCAGAGCCTGCTCCAGCGAGAAGATCGTCGGCGGCGCGATCTTTTCCGTGTTGTCGCTGCCCGAAGCGCGCATGTTGGTCAGCTTCTTTTCCTTGGTGGGGTTCACGTTCATTTCGTCGGAGCGCGCGTTCTCGCCAACGATCATTCCCTCGTAGACCTCGACGCCGGGACCGACGAACAAGACGCCGCGCTGTTCAAGGTCGAGCAGTGCGTTGGCCGTGGTGTCACCACGGCGGTCCGCCACGAGCGTGCCCTTTTGGCGCAGTCGAATGTCGCCGAACCACGGCTCGTAGCCGTCGGACATGGTGTGCATCATGCCTGCGCCGCGTGTCTCGGTCATGAACTCAGTGCGAATTCCGACCAGTCCGCGGGCCGGAATTCTCCACTCCATGCGCACCCAGCCGGTGCCGTGGTTGACGAGGTCGACCATCGTGCCCTTGCGGGTGGCGAGAAGCGTGTTGATCGGTCCAACGAAGTCGTCCGGCGCGTCAATCGTGACGTGCTCCATGGGCTCGTGCACCTTGCCGTTGACCATGCGTGTGACGACCTGGGGCTTGCCAACGGTGAGCTCGAAGCCCTCGCGCCGCATGGTCTCGATCAAGACCGCGAGTTGCAGTTCGCCGCGGCCCTGTACTTCCCAGGCGTCGGGACGGTCGGTGGGCAGCACGCGCAGCGCCACGTTGCCAACGAGTTCCTTGTCGAGGCGATCCTTCACCATGCGCGCGGTGAGGAGTTTGCCTTCGGTGCCGGCGAGCGGCGAGGTGTTGATGCCGATCGTCATCGAGAGGCTTGGCTCGTCGACGTGCAGAGGCTCGAGCGGAATGGGGTTCTCCGCGTCGGCGAGCGTCTCACCAATTGTGATGTCTTCGAAGCCCGCAACCGCGACAATGTCGCCGGGACCCGCACTCTGGGCCGGGATGCGCTCCAGCGCTTCGGTGATGAAGAGCTCAGTGATTTTGGCGTGCTCCACGGTGCCGTCGATGCGACACCACGCAACGCGCTGTCCGCGTTCGAGGTTGCCGTTGATAACCCGACAGAGTGCGAGACGGCCCAAGTAGGGGGAGGCGTCGAGGTTGCAGACGAGCGCTTGGAGACCGTGACCTTCTTCGTATTCGGGCGCGGGGACGAAGTCGACGATTGTCTGGAAGAGGGGCGTGAGGTCACCGGAAGTCGCCGTCGGGTCGAGTGAGGCCCAGCCTTGGCGGGCGCTCGCGTAGAGAATCGGGAAGGAGATCTGGTGCTCGTCGGCGTCGAGGTCGAGAAAGAGGTTCTCTACTTCTTCGACGACTTCGGCCACTCGCGCGTCGGGCCGATCCACCTTATTTATGACGAGAACGACGGGCAGCCGCTTCTCGAGGGTCTTGCGCAGCACGAATCGGGTCTGGGGCAGGGGGCCCTCGGCGGCGTCCACGAGGAGCACCACGGCGTCCACCATGGCGAGTCCGCGCTCTACTTCGCCACCGAAGTCGGCGTGACCGGGGGTGTCGATGATGTTGATCGTCAGGCCGTTCCACTTGACGGCCGTGTTCTTCGCGAGGATGGTGATGCCCTTTTCGCGCTCGAGGTCCCCCGAGTCCATAACCCGGTCGGTGATCTCTTCGTGGGCCGTGAAAGAGCCAGTCTGGCGCAGCATCTTGTCCACCAACGTGGTCTTTCCGTGGTCCACGTGGGCGATGATGGCGATATTTCGAAGGGATGAGCGTAGCGACATGACCAATCAACGCTACTAGCAATGGAGACCCTTTAAATCATTAGGCCGCGAGGTGCAGGTGTTGTCGCTGTCGCGTGACAGCGGTGCGCACGAGGTCGCGCGCTCCGGCGCGAAGGTCGTCCATCGTGCCGTCGACACTCAGAACGACGCCGGCCTCCGGCCAGAGACCGATGATGCGCGCCGCGGCGAGTCCATTTGGCTCCGCGAGAGCGTCAATGGTGAGGTCGGCCCGCAGTCCCGGACCCGCGCTCTTGCCGGGCGCACCCATTCGCACGCGTACGAGAACACGACGTGAGCCTCGCGTGACGACGAGGTCACGTCGACCGCGCAATGTGGTGCGAGCGCGAGCCACGTCGTAGTAGGCGTCGCTGGTGGCGACCTGCCAGGAGTCCGCGAGGCACTCCGCCGCCTCGGCCAACTGCGTTGTCCAATTCGTCGCTTCGGCGCTCACGAGACCGAGCTCGGCGCCCGAGCACGACGCCAGATACCACGCGAGTGAACCGGGCCGCGCGTAGCCGGCGTTGTGGCGCAGCAGCTGATCGGTCAGTTCGACGTCGACGGCGTCGACCCGGGTGAGCTGGGGTTCAAGGATGCTCCGTCGCAACGCGGCGTTGCCGAGTACTCGCCGGGCGGTCGCGGGTGACCAGCGAAAGACGCCGTCGGCTCGGCCGGCCCGTTCGACCATCCACGCATCGAGGCGTCGGTGCTGGACGCTCGCCACCGCGCGAAAGCGTGCGCTGAGGGCGCGACGGTGATCGTCCGTGAGAACGGCCGGCTCGTCGGGCGATTCGTCGATCAAGCGATTCATGACGTGTTGCGACAGGCGACGGTGCGTCAGGGTTGTCACGTGGCGAGACCACCAATCACGTCAAGCACGTCGCCGAGCGCTCGAGTGAGGGTCTCGTCGTTCACATCGCTGCTCCACAGTTCGCCGGTGGCGGTCGAGAACATTGAAGTGCGTAAGGGCACGATGGACGTGCGCAAGGTCTGCACGAGCGCGTGGTAACGCATGACTCGTTCGGCGCCTTCGTCGAGTGGGGACGTCGTCACGTCGAGCAGCACGACCGAAGCGACGTCGCTCGACGTTGTGCCCACCATGAGATCGATCACGTCGCGCAAGATCACGTTGCCTCCGCCAAGTCGTTGATAGGCGCGCAGTGACGTGCGCGGCAGCCACCGGTTCGAGAGTGGACCGAGCGAGCGTTTCAGGGTCACCCAATGCGCTTCGACGTCCGCCGCGAGACGGGCAGAGTCATCGTCAACGAGTTGATCGACGTACAAGGTGAGATCGTTCTCGCCGGCCTCAGCGCGCCACGCGAGCAACGCTTCACGACACACGTCCTCGACGGTCACGCCAGCGCAGAGGAGACGCAGTGCCTGATTGATCAAGATGCCGCGAACCTGCGCGAGCGGAGCGGAGTTGGTGCTGACAATCGGACCGCGACGTAGTGATGACGCACGCACCGTGACCGCGACGTCGCGGAGGTTCGGTCCGAGCAGTTCGTAGATCGCGTCCTCGAGCATGGCGCGCAGTCCTGCGGCGGCGGTGTTGTTCGCGGATGGCCTCGTCGTGCGCTCGCCGCGCAGGACGTCCATCACGCTGGCGGGGGGAGCGTCCAGCAATGAAGTCATATAACGAGTGTGGCTACCCCGTGTGACAGACGGATAGCGTGACAGCGTGTGGTTCCTCGCTGTCTTTTCCGTCTTCATCGTCGCCATCGTGGTACTGGCGGTGCTGACCGTGCGCTGGGCGATCCAGCGTGACCGCGCTCGACGGCGCTAGTCCTCTTTCTTGTCCTTGCCCTCGTCCTTCAGACGATCTTGCAGCTCGTGGATGGCCCTATCGAGGTCCGCGATGGCGCGCTCGATGACCGAAAGGCGGTCCTTCATCGTTTCGTCCACTCGTTGATCGACCCGCTTGTCGACCTGAGCACTGAGGCGCGAGTCGAGCGAGTCGACAATGGGCTGAGTGATCTGCTTCAGACGAGCTTTTAGATCGTGGGCGTTGAAGCCGCTGCTGTCGTCGTTCGAAGTGTCGCTCATAGGCCCAGACTACGTGGAGGGCGGTGAGCAATACACGCCAGCGTTGAACTGCAGGGTGTTGAACTGTCCAGCCCACGGCGGGTTCTCGAGCGTCGTCGCTTCGTTTTGCAAAGTGGTGGCCGGAGTGCAGACCGCGTTGAAGGAGATGTACCCGCGCACGTTGCTTCCCGTTGCGCCGGTGACCGGAACCGGACCGCCGCCACCGAAGGCGATCGCGACGAAGACCGGCATGGGTAACGTCGACAGCTGGTAGTTGCGATACTCGGACTGCGACGCGTAGACCGCGGCGTTCAGTGACGGGTCAACTGACGCAATGCCCGCCGACCAGCCCTGGAGCATCGCGGTCCAATACGTCGCGTAGGTGGCGAGAGTGGCCGCCGTAGCGCCGGCGGGCGCGTCCATGCCCGAATGGTTGTCCGGATAGCCCTCGGGGTCGAAGATGACCCAGTCGGGCTTCAAACCGACGCCGAGGCTGCGGTACGAGTCGATTTGGGTGGCGACCCATACCCCAGCGGCGAAGCCGTGGTTGTAGAAGTTCGTTGTGGTCAGTGGTTGACCCGCGAGCGGACCGCTGACGGTCCAAAAGGAGAGCCACGTGACGCGCTTATGCGAGTTGTAGATGGCTTGGCCGAGGAGAAAGTCTGGCGACTCGTCGACGTTGGAGGAACCGGTGAAGCCGACCCACGGAGCGGCGCGCGTGCCGAGGCCGCCGGTCTCGGAGATGATCGGCCACCCATTGGTGATGGCGGCCGACCACTTGGCACTCGGGATGGCGTACACGCCGACGCCTTCGGGCGGGGGTGAATTGACGCCCGCCGCGTAGAGCGTGAGATCGCCGTTGATCTGCAGACCGGTGATGATGTTGCCGACGGTTCGAGCGGAGCTGCCAGCGGTCACCGAGACGTTGGTGGCGGTCCACGCGGACGAACCGGTGGGACTGGTGAGAACGAAGAGGTCGCCCCAGTTGGCGGCCTGACCCGCTACGGCAACCTGCGTTGGGGTCACTTGCACTGAGAGTGCGCCACTTAGCGGCGGTGCTCCTGAGGCCAAGGTGGTGATGTTGGACTCATTCCATACGCCCGGCGAAGCGATCTGGTTGCTCTTCACGTGACTCACCAGCGCGCCGCTTGCGAGGTATCCCGTTGAAAATAGCTCAACGCTGCCGCCGGTAGTGAGGGCCGCGATTTCGACCTGCGTGGTGTTCGCGCCGAGGGCGACTGTTCCCGAGACGATCGACGCACCCACCAGCGTGGTCAGATTCTGACTGGCCCAGGCGCTCAAGGTCGTCGTGCTCTCGTTGGTGTCGACCACCAGATCCCCGTTGTTCAATATTGCGGCAAACGTGGGCGTCGCCCCGGGCACGACGACCGGGTCACTCGCGAAAGCGCTGGCGACCGTCGGGGGCTTGGTCGTCGTGGTGGTGCTGGTCGAAGTCGTCGTGGTGGCCTTCGTTGTTGTGGTGGTGGGCTTGGTCGTCGTGGTGGTTGACGTCGTAGTTGTGGTCCCGGCCTTTGAGGTCTCCACCTTCGGAGTCGATGTTGAAGTCGCCACCCCTTGATAGTTGACCGTCGCGGCGGACTGGTTGTAGATAGGAATCGGGTCGCCCGTTCCCCAGGTGAGCGTGAGCACTTCGATCTCATTGTTGGTCGTGCGATACGCCACCGTGGCGTTCGAACCAGCGACTTGAATGCTCGGCAGTCCATTCGACGCGTCAACACCCGTCAGTGCGCTGAGATCCGTCGACACGTACTTGCGCCACGGCGTGCCGTAGTGCTGACGTGCCCACTGCGCCGTGTCGGCTTCGTTGTTACTCACGAGAATGACGTGCCCGGACGTGTCGACGTAGATCAAGCCCGCGTTGCCCGAGGGGTCAAAGAAGGGAATGGGGTCAGCACCCGGTGCCGGCACGTCGTTGCCGGTCGTGTAGTTGCGCCACCCCGTCGTGCCAGTCGAGGTCTGCGCGTAGAGCGCGAGCTCGTTGGTATTCGTGCGATAGGCGAGGACGCCCTGAGTGGCGTCCGTCGCCCCGTGAGGGCCGCCGAGCATGGTGGTGGAGGCGAGCTTCGCTTCGAGTGACGCAGCGTTCCACGGCAACGGGCCGGTGCCCGTTTCGGCGAACTGGTACAGAGGCAGCCCGGTCGTCGGCGCGGCCGTCGTCGCGGCGTGCGACTGCGTGGCCACGAGAACGGTGCTCGCGACCAACGCGGCCGTCATCAGTGCTAGTCGTGCGAACTTCACTGGCGTCCTTACGTGGGCGGTACGCCCTATCAGAGGACCCTCACCGAACAAAGTTTAGAGGGGGGCCTTCGTCGAACCTGGTTCAGTGTTGACTTATTAATTACTAAGAACGTGTTACGACTCGTCGCGCGTGTGATGAGACCGAAGGGCCTAACTTATTGAGCGCCCGCGCGGTCACGCTATACGCGCGATCCTTGGCCAATCTCTCGACTTTGATGGTGCGCGAACCTTTTTTAAATGCGCTCCAAGATCGACCGCCGTTGATCGAGTACTGATACGCGGTCACCGCGCTCCCTCCCGATGTGCTCGGCGCGCGCAGAACGAGCGTGAATCCACCGACGAGCGGCGCGAGGGTGACAATGGTCGGAGGACCTGGTCTCGTGGTGGCGGCCGCGACGTTGAAGGTCAGCGTCGTCGAGTAGATCGTGGTACCGGCGTAGCTCAGTGTGACGGCGACGCTTTGAGCGATCGATGATCCCACGGTGAAGGACACGATGCCCGACGCGTTGCTGGTCAACGTGCTCGACGCAGCGCCCGCGCCGGCCGCTTGGTCGTAGACGTTGTTGATGCTGAGTAGTCCGCCGGTAGCCGACGCCGTGACGTCAACCTGCGCGTTCGGGATGACGGCGCCGCTCGCACTGCGCAGCGTCGCGGTCACGGTCGGTCCCGCGGTCTGGGCCACACCCACCGTGCTCGACTCGCTAAAAGAACTTTCGGTGGGCGACACCCCCGTGGCGCAGAGTCCGGCGAGGAAGGCCGCGCCGTCGGGACTACCGAGTCCCGAGGCCATGTCGTAGCCGACGCCGGCGCTGTACTCGCCGATGTTGTAGAGATCGTTGTTGCCGGTCGTCACGTCGTTGTAGCCGGTCGAGGCCATGGAGTAGAGGGAGGGGTTCACGAAACCGAGTCGGCCTCCGGGCGCGTCGCACGCTTGGGCTGCGACCGCGATCAACGCGCTTACCAGTGGTGCACCGATGGACGTCCCACCGATCGCTCCCCAGCCACCCGAACACGAGTGGTGACAAAAGCCCGTCCCGGCGCCCGTGTAGTACTGGATGAAGCCCGTGGAGGGGTTGCCCATCACCGAGAGATCGGGCACCATGCGCATCGTGTCCGCCGCGGTGTTGATGCCGGTCGCGACCTGCCACGAGGGACGACTCCAGAGTGAGGACTCGCCGCCGCCGCCAGCGCCGCAGTCGGCCTGGGTGCAGTCGTCATTCCAGACAGACTCGCTCAGGGGATCGAGGTTTGAAACCGTCAGGCCACCCACGCCGGTGACGTAAGGCTGGGATGCGGGGTCGTCCACGGCGAGCGCCGACGAGGGACTACTCGTGTCTTCGCAGTCCGACGAGCCGTCGTCGCCGGCGGCCGCGACGATCGTCTGGCCCTGAGCCGCCATCTCCTGGAAGATCGTCTGTTCGGCTTGAGCGGCGCCGTCGGTTTGCGCTTCGCAGATGCCCCACGATGTCGTGACGATGGTGGCGGTGTCGTCACTCGCCATCTGGGTGTAGATGTCGGTCGGACCCGACGAGTTATTGGTCCCCTGATAGACCTCGAGCTTCGCGCCGGGCGCGAGTGCGGCCGACTCTTCGACGTCGAGCGTCGCTTCGTCGGGCGCGTTGTCGGCGTTGTCCGAGGAGGTTGGCCCTCCGTCGACGTTGATCGAGGAGATGGTTGGCGTGAGACCGTAACAAGAGAAGTACGCGGCGGCGTCGCTCGCGTCGTAGGTAGCGAGCTCGTAGACACCAATGGTCTGACCGACGCCCGTGGCGCCGGCGGTCCACGCCGCGCTAAATCCGTAAAGGGCCGCTTGTTGCTGCACGGTGTAGCCGCCGAAGCTGTTCGGGGTCGTTCCCGTCGAGCTTCCCGCGGCGGGACAGGTGGTGGCGACCGAGTCCACGTCATGACTGATCTCAAGGTTCGTCGTCAGAGGCGCGGTGGTGTCGAGTCCCGCGACGGCAGTGACATCGTTGGCGAGTGCGTGCGGCAGTGATGCGCTACTCGTGAAGTGTGCGTCGAGCGCGCCGTTGCTCAATCGCACTGTTTCGAGTGGCGCGTCGAATGCCTTGGCGATCTCCGTTGTCGAGCCCGTGACCCGCACGATGTCGTGGCCGGCGCTCAGGGCTCCGACGCGTAGCCTGTAGCTCGTGAAATATGATTGAACCGCGCGCACGGCCGACGCCGAGGCGCCATATCTCTGCGCGTACTGCGCGGGGGTGAGGTAACGGTGGTAGTTCGCCGATCCCGTATTCGAGAGACTTGCGATGTACGCACTCAGTGCGCTTTGGTGTTGCTGGGTTAACGCCAGATCGAACGACGTCGTAATGACTTTGTTGACGACCGTGTCGCGGGTGGGCACGGGAGCCAGTCCCGCGACCACCACGCGCGCTTCGCTGGCGTTCGCGGACAGTGACGTGAGGGGAAGTGCGAGCGCGACCAGTGACGCCGCGACGGCTACCAGTGCGCCGCGGGAACCGACACGGGATTTTCGCATAGGTCTCAGCCTAGAGAGGTGGCCGTGGTGCGGGAACTGAGCCCTAGCGAATTCTTATATGACAACTAATTAACGTTGTAGCCCGCGCGGCGATACCTCGCGGACAGATCACCACATTCGACGCACACCGATTCGGGAATGAGCCCGCCGCGAATGAGCCATCCAAAGACGGTGCAACCCAGGCAAAAGCCGAGAAACCCTTCGAGTGATGCGGCGCCGATCAGTGGTAGAAGAATCCAGCGCGCGTCCAGCCAACCGGCGCTGAGCCACGTGATGAGCGCGGCTGATGAGAAGGCGAGTCCCATTGCTTGCGCGAAACGCTTGGGGGGACCAGGAACAAATTTCTCCCAACTCTTCAGTCGTGGCCCGCTCACGTGCACCGCGAACCATCCGAGTGGCGAGATCTTGGGACCGGCCGCCACGCGCGCGGCGAATCCGTAGGTCAAGAGAATTAGGAGCCACGCCCATCCCGTCACGAACGTCACCACGCTGAGCGTGATGACTCCCAGTGCGACGCTGCGCGCCGCGGCGTCGTTGACGGGGTTCGGGAAGGAGAAGAATCTCTTCACAGAGTTACCTTATAGAAATAGTCACGATTATGCCCCGATCGCTAGTTTGATCGTCGTGATCACGCCAATGGTGATGACGAGGACGCGCACAACGACTGGTGAGAGACGCAGGATGAGCAGCGCACCGAGGTAACCACCGATCAGGGTGCCCGCGAGCAGCATGAAGACGTCCGAAGTGGCGAGATGGCCGTGGAAGATGAAGATCACCGCTGCGACGGCATTGATGACGATAGAGATTGCGTTACGCAGTCCCTGCAGCTCTTTGATGTCGAGTGGCAGCGCGATCGCCATGACGGCGAGCAACAAGATGCCGAGTCCCGCGCCGAAGTAGCCGCCATAGATCGACACGAAGAAGATCCCGACGAAGAGTGCCCACCGTCGCGACGGGTGGTCGTGTTCGATGTGCGCGAGGCGACGTGTGATGATCGGCGAGATCGCAAAGAGAGCTGTCCCCGCGCCGATGAGCCACGGCACGACGAGTCGAAACGTGGAGGGGGACCCCGCGAGTAACAGCGCTGCTCCGGCGGCCGCGCCGAGGACGCACGACGGCAGTAGTGACGTAATGAGTCTGCGGTGCGGCGCGAGTTGTGTACGAAAGATACGTAGCGATCCGAGATAACTTGGAAGTACGCCAACCGTCGTCGAGAGGTTGGCTTGGAGAGCCGGAACCCCCAGTGCAAGGAGCGTCGGAAACGTGATGAAGGTACCGCCGCCCGCGACGCCGTTCGCGACGCCCGCGGCGACTCCGGCGACGAAGACGATACTCAGGCGCCACCACAGTGCAAGGGCGCCGACAAACATTGTCACTACTCTACGTACGATGGCTTTTTTGCAAATGGGCGCGAGTAATCCGCCAGTTCGACGACGCCGTCATATACCGTTAGCGACGTGTACCTCTTGACTGGTGAGCTCATCATCCCCAAGGACGCCCCGGATGATCTCATTCGTGCGGCTGGGGGAATCGTCATCCGCTACGTAGCCGGTGGGCGAGTCGAAGTTGCCTGCATCTACCGCGAAGCGCGTGGTGACTGGACGTTTCCCAAGGGAAAACTCGAAGCGGGCGAGACCTTCGAGCAGGGTGCGCTGCGTGAAGTGTTCGAAGAGATCGGACTGCAGTGTCGCGTCGTACGATTCGTGGGAACGACGAACTACACGCACCGCAAGGGAAAGCCGAAGATCGTCGCCTATTACCTCATGACTGCCGAGGTGGGCGAGTTCCAACCCAACGACGAAGTGGACGTGCTGGTGTGGCTGCCTCTCGAGCAAGTTCGTCCCCACTTGACCTGGGACCGGGACCAAGAACTCTTCGACATGGTGTTGCAACTTCCTGAGATTCGAGTCCTCGCCTCCTAAGCGAGTTCAACGTTTCTCCTGATTTTCCGCTCTAATTCCTTCACATTGACGTCACAGTGACTTGACTCGTCCAACACCATCGGTTAGCCTCGTCACTTAATCTCTACTAAATCCATCGTAATTGGTGGATATAAAGGAAAACCATGAAAAAGTCCACGACAAAACGGGTTTTAGCGGCCGCAGCTGCCCTTCTGCCCCTGAGCCTTCTCGCCCTGACGAGTCCTTCTTCAGCGGCGTCTAATACGACCGTCAGTGTCGTTGGATACTCGGTCGTGTCGAGCGCCTTTACGGCTCTCGAAGCGGCGTACGCGAAAACGCAACTCGGTAACGGCGTCACCTTCACCAACTCCTTTGGCCCGTCAACGACCCAGGCCGAAGACGTTGTCGCCGGCCAGCCCGCT
Source organism: Acidimicrobiales bacterium (assembly GCA_049790955.1). GTDB lineage: Bacteria > Actinomycetota > Acidimicrobiia > Acidimicrobiales > RAAP-2 > RAAP-2. Next base: position 34,784 of record JBAQZL010000018.1, on the reverse strand, counting down.
GACGTCACGGTCTTTTCCGCGGTACCGGACCTGAACCTCTTAGTGGCGGCCGGTCTCGTCTCCAAGGGATGGGCTTCGGTTCCCGCCGCGTACGCCGAAAAAGGCTTCGTGACCGACTCCGTCGTGGTACTTGTGACGCGCGCGGGCAACCCGCTCAACATCACCGGATGGAACGACCTCACAAAGAGCGGCGTTCAGATCGTGACGCCGGACCCCATCAGTTCCGGAAGCGCGCGATGGAACCTTCTCGCGGCCTACGAGTCCCAGATTCAACAGGGCAAGTCCAAGACCCAGGCGAAGAACTTCACCAACTCGCTCGTGGCCAACGTCGTCTCAGAGCCTTCGAGCGCGAGCAAGGCCCTCACGGCTTTTGAAGACGGCACCGGCAACGTGCTGCTCGCCTACGAAGCTGACGCCAAGGCAGCCCTCGCCGCCGGCCAGAAGATCCAGATCGTTGACCCGGCGCAGAACTTGCTGATTCAAAACCCGGCGGCTTTGACGGTGGCCGGAACTTCGAATCCGTACGCGGTCAACTTCCTCAACTTTCTGTTCTCGCGTGCGGGCCAGACCATCTGGGTCAACGAGGGCTTTCGAGCCACCTCGCCCGGCGTGCAGAGCCTGAAAGCCAATCTCTTCTACCACCCCAAGCGTCTCGCAACCATCGCGTCGCTGGGTGGTTGGGGCAAAGTGACGGACACGTACTTCTCGTCAACCGGCATCATTACGGCGATCGAGAACGCGCACGGCTTCACCAGTTAAGTAGTCCTTACCCCGAGAGCCCCCGGCGTCGCCCCGCCGGGGGCTCTCTCACGTTCGAGCACAAATATCTCCATCGCGCCCGAGCACGCTGCACTACGATTTCTTCGTGCGTTGACATCTGAAGTTTCTCGAATGAATCCGTATTTATCGTTCAAGGAGACCTCAGATGCCCGTTTCGCACCTCCCCTACTCATCGCACGCCGACAGCGCCGTGCTCGTGTGCGCTCACGTGACCTTCGAGCGCAGTGGCGCGACCGTTCTCGACGATGTGTCGCTGACAGTCGGCCCGCGGAGCCGCGTCGGGGTCGTTGGGCCGAACGGCGCGGGGAAATCCACGCTGTTGCAGATCCTGGCGGGACTTGTTGCTCCCGATTCGGGGTCTCGTCGCGTCAATCCACCGAACGCGACCGTGGGATACCTCACTCAAGAGCACGAACGGCCCTCTGAGGAGAGCGTGCGCGACGCGCTTGCCCGGCGAACGGGTGTCGCGGCCGCCGAAGACCAATTGCGCGTCGCCGCCAGCGAACTCTCGCTCAACACTTCAGAGGCGAATGAGCGCTACGACGCCGTTCTCGCGCGCTTTGAATCGCTGGGGTCGAGCACCTTTGACGCGCGACTCGAAACGGTGCTCGCAGATCTCGGAGTCGCGAACGTCGCCGACTGGCCAACGTCAGCGCTGTCGGGCGGCCAAGAGGCGAAAGTGGCGCTCGCGAGCATCGAACTCTCGCAGTACGACGTGGTCCTTCTCGACGAGCCAACCAACGATCTCGACTTCAACGGCCTCGCCCGTTTAGGGGAGTGGATTCGCCGACGACCGGGCGGACTCGTCGTCGTCTCACACGACCGCGACTTTCTCGAGCGAACGGTGACGTCGGTGCTCGAGATCGATGAGCGCTCACACTCGGCGCGAGAGTACGGAGGGGGGTGGTCCGGCTACGAAGCGGAGCGAGCGAATGCCCTTCGCTTGGCGAAAGAGGCGTTCGAGGTCTTTCAACAGCGCAAAGATCAACTCACCTCGCGCGCACAACGCCAGCGACAGTGGGCAACGGAGGGCGTGAAGAGCGAAAAGAAGAAGGCTACGGATCACGACACCGCCCAGCGAGACTTTCGGATCAATCGCACGGAGAAGCTGGCACAAAAGGCTCGCCAAAGTGAGCGCGCGCTGGAGCGGCTCGAGGAGGTGTCGAAACCGTTCGAAGGGTGGGACCTACGTTTTCGCATCGATGAAGTTCATCGTGCGGGCGATGTGGTGTCGCGCCTCGACGGCGCGGTCGTCGAGTGGCCGGCCCTTCGTGTCGGTCCCCTCACGCTCGAGATTGCCTGGGGAGAACGCGTCGTACTGACCGGCGAGAACGGCTCGGGCAAGTCCACGTTGATACAAGCGATTATCGGCACGCGTGATCTTTCGCACGGCTCACGCGTGATCGGCCCGGGCGTCGTCACGGGAGTCTTAGGGCAGGATCGGCGCGCCTTGAACTCTGACCAGGACCTCGTGAGGTACGTCAGCGATCGCTGCTCGCTCACGCTGTCAATGATCCGTTCACTACTCGCGAAGTTCGGCCTGGGCGCGGCGGAAGTCTCGCGACCGGCGAGCACGTTGTCACCGGGACAGCGAACGCGGGTGGAGTTGGCGATCTTCCAGGCGCAAGGGGTGAATTTTCTCGTGCTCGATGAACCAACCAACCACCTGGACCTGCCGGCGATTGAACAATTGGAGCAAGCGCTCGCGAACTTTTCAGGAACATTGCTCGTTACCAGTCACGATCGCCGACTGCTCCAAGCGCTCGCGTTCACAAGGGACCTCACGATGACAAACGGCCAGCTCGTCGAGGGTAATGAGAGTCCGTCGCCCTGACAGTGAGACCCGGTTGTTGAGTAGGCTGGAGCGTTAGGGAGAGGTGGGTGAGTTCGGTTTAAACCACATTCCTGCTAAGAATGCGGCCTGCGAAAGTGGGCCCGAGGGTTCAAATCCCTCCCTCTCCGCCACTAAACACCGAGCGCAGCGCGCTCGGTGTTGCTACGTGAAAGGGATGCGCGGTGCGGTACTGGATCGAGACGCTCGGTTGTCCCAAGAATCAAGTGGACTCCGACAAGTTGGCGGGACTGCTGGAGTCCCAGGGATACCTCGTGGCGACGAGCCCGAAGAACGCCGACCTCGTGGTGGCCAACACCTGCGCCTTCATTGAAGCCGCTCGCGAAGAGTCGATCGAAACCGTGCTGGATCTCGCGGACGTGAAGCGCAAAGACGCCCGACTCGTCGTGACGGGTTGCATGGCCGAACGCTACGGCGACGAACTCGCCGCGGCCCTGCCCGAAGTAGACCTCGTGGCCGGATTCGGCGAGAGTTTGACGGCGTCGACACCGGTCACCCTTCGTGCCAGACCGATCCCTTCGTTTGATTTGCTGAACTTGCCTAGGCCCGCGCAGAAGGCACCCTGGGCGTACGTGAAGATCGCCGAAGGTTGCGATCGCCGCTGTGGCTTCTGCGCCATACCCACCTTTCGCGGTGACCAACGTTCGCGTTCGACGGCGGAGATTCTTACCGAAGCGCGCTCCCTCGTTGAGGGTGGCGTGCGCGAGATTGTCTTGATTGCCCAAGACCTCGCGAGCTGGGGACACGACCGCCGCCGCGCCAACGCCGGTGAAGCGATCGAAGTTCTGGACGAGGGCGGCACGCAGCCCCTCATTGAACTCACGAAGGCTCTCACCAGCGAGGTCGATCGCGTGCGGTTGCTGTACCTCTACCCGTCCGGTCTTACTGAAGGTTTGATCGACACCATTCTCGCCACGAAGGTTCCCTACTTCGACCTCTCGCTGCAGCACGCGTCGCGCCCGTTGCTGCGCGGGATGCGCCGCTGGGGCGACGGCGCGCGCTTTCTCGAGCGCATCGCCGCTATTCGCGCGGTGGAACCAGACGCCACCTTTCGCTCGTCGTTCATTCTCGGCTACCCGGGCGAAACGGAAGACGACCAGCGCGCGCTGCTCGACTTCATCGAAGGTGCGCAGCTCGACTGGGCGGGGTTCTTCACGTTCTCCTCCGAGGTTGGCACCTACGCCAACGACCTCGACGCCCCGGTCGCTCACGAGTTGGCCCTCGAGCGACTGCGCGAAGTCTCCGAACTCCAAGACGCCATCACCGCGAAGAAGCGCGACGCTCTCGTGGGCACCAGCCAAGAACTTCTGATCGATGCGCCAGGTGTTGCGCGAAGCGTGCGCGAGTGTCCCGAGATCGACGGGGTTGTGCACGTGGACCCGGCACTTATGGTGGGTTCCATGGTCAAGGGCGAGATCACGGCGAGTCGGGGCACGGACCTCGAGGCGGTCGTGGCGTGAGCGTCGAACGCACCTACGGTCCGACCGCGCTATTGACGCCAGCGAACATGATGACGGGCTTTCGCCTCATCGTCGCGCCGTTCTTCATCTACCTGATCATCTTCGATCGCATCTCGTGGTGGACGACGCTGGTGGGCCTCTCGGTCGCGGCGTCGGACTACTTCGACGGGATCGTGGCGCGTCGTCATGGCACCACGACCTCGGGGGCATTTCTCGACCCCCTCGCCGACAAAGTCATCGTGCTCGGGGGGCTCTACGCCATCATCATCTCGCGCCCGCACGGCATCACGTTCTTCGTGATTCCCGCCATCATCATCACTCTGCGCGAAATCTGGATGAGCGTCTTTCGTGCGCGCGCCGCGCGACAGGGCATCTCGATCCCCGCCAGTCGGCTCGCGAAGTGGAAGACCTTCGTACAGGACTGGGGAATCGGCTTCTGCGTCCTTCCCATCACCGGGCACCACTTGGCTTTCGCCTTCGTGACGATCTGGGTCGCCGTTGTACTCACTGTCTACACGGGCTGGCAGTACTACCACGTCGGAAAGAGGGTCGTCGCCGGTGCGCGTTGAGATTGTCGCCGTCGGGACCGAGTTGCTCCTCGGCCAGATTCCCGACACCAACTCGCAGTGGCTCGGTGAGCGTCTCGCCGCGAACGGGATCGCCTCGCACTTTCACCAGCACGTCGGCGACAACCACGATCGCATCGTGCTCGCCTTTCGCACCGCATTAGCGCGTAGCGATGCGCTGATCGTCTGCGGGGGACTCGGGCCGACCCAAGACGACATCACGCGCGCCGCCCTCGCCGAAGTGATGAACGTGCCGCTCGAGCGTCACGAGGAGATCGTCGAGGTCATTCGCGCGGCGTTCAATTCACGCGGGCGCTCCATGCCCGACAACAACCTGCTCCAAGCTGACGTGCCGCATGGGGCGACGATCATTCCCCAGACTCGCGGGACCGCGCCTGGTCTCATCTGCCCGCTCGGACTGAAGGTCATCTACGCCGTGCCGGGTGTGCCCTACGAGATGAGCGACATGTTTGATCGCGCCATCCTGCCCGACCTGCTTGAGCGCCAGCGCCTGGCCGGCGAGACCGGGGTCATCAAGAGTCGTGTCCTTCGCACCTGGGGCGCCAGTGAGTCGGGGCTGGCCGAAGCGGTCGGTGAGCGATTCGATGAGTTAGAGCTCGGCGGGCGCGTCACGATTGCGTTTCTCGCCTCGGGTATCGAAGGCATCAAGGTGCGCCTTACCGCGAAGGGGAACGACGACGCCGACGCCACGGCGCTACTCAGCGTTGAGGAACGTACGGTCAGCGCTCTCATCAAAGAGAAGCTCGGCGACATCATCTTCAGCGACCATGACGAATCGATGGAAGAAGTTGTCGCCGCCCTTCTTAGTTCTCGCCACACGACACTGTCGGTCGCCGAGTCGTTGACCGGGGGACTCATCGCGAGTCGACTGGTCAACGTGGCGGGAGCCTCGACGTGGTTTCGCGGCGGGATTGTGAGCTACGCCTCACAAGTGAAGTTCGATCTGCTCGGCGTGCCCGAGGGGCCCGTCGTGAGCGGTGACGCCGCCGAGGCGATGGCGCTCGGGGTGCGCAAGTTGCTCAACAGCGACGTAGGGCTCAGCGTGACGGGAGTGGCGGGACCCGACGAACAAGACGGTCAAGCTCCGGGCACCGTGTACGTCGGACTGTCACTCGGAGAGGGCACGACGCACGCGGCTCTGCGACTGCCGGGCGATCGCGCACGCGTTCGCTCGTACGCCGCCATCAGCGCCCTCGACGTTCTCCGACGAGCACTTCAAAGCTCCAGCTAAGAGAACAACTCCCTCTAGTGTCGAAAGAGGAGGTTCACATGTCGAAACTTGTCGTAGGCGTTGATCCCGGCGACTGGGGTTTTTCGCCGGCAAACCTGGCACGAATTAAGCCAACTTTCGACGAGTACGTTGCCGATCGACGTCTCGCCGGATGGCTCATGACGATCTCGCGCGGTGGTCACCTCATCTGGACCGACAAGGGCGGACACCGCGATCGCGAGCACGATCTCGAAGTGACCGACGACACCATCTGGCGCATCTACTCAATGACCAAGCCCGTCATCGCCGTGGCGGTCATGATGCTCTACGAAGAAGGGCGCTTCGCGTTGAGCGACGACGTCGGCCAGTGGATTGAGGCGCTCGCCGAACCGCGCGTCTGGGCTGGGGGCACCGAAGCGGATCCGCAAACGGTGGCGGCGAATGAACCAATCCGGGTCCACCACCTCCTCACGCACACCAGCGGACTGACCTACGGCTTTCAGTATCGCCACGTCGTCGATGCCATCTACCGACACAAGGGCTACAACTTTGGCTTCGCCAAAGGCGCCGACCTGGACCAGGCGATTCGCGACTGGGGGTCGAGCCCGCTCCTCTTTCAGCCCGGTACCCAGTGGAACTACTCAGTCAGCTTCGACGTCCTCGGTCGGCTGATCGAGATCTGGAGTGGCCAACCACTCGACGTGTTTCTACAGGAGCGCATCTTCGATCCGCTCGGCATGCCCGACACCGAGTGGTGGTGCCCACCCGAAAAGGTCGACCGCCTGGCGATGCTCTACGTGCCGTCGGGCGGCGACTCGCTGCCCTATGAGGAATTGGCGAAGGCGTCACTGCACTCTCCGCGCATCATGGGCGGCGGGGGCGGTCTACTTTCAACGGCCTACGACTACGAACGGTTCATGGCGATGTTGTTGCGTGGCGGCGAGCTCGACGGACAGCGACTGCTCTCTCAGAGCACGTTGGAGTTGATGACCCAGAATCATCTGCCCGGTGGACTGAATTTGACCGACGTCGCGCTCGATTCCTACAGCGAGAGTGGCTACGCGGGCCTTGGCTTTGGATTCTCAATGGCCGTCGTAACTGAACAACATGCGTACGGGCCGAACGACGGATCTTTCTTTTGGGGTGGGGCGGCGTCCACATCTTTTTGGGTGGATCCGGCGAAGGATCTCACGGTTGGCTTTTACACCCAACTGCTACCGAGTGGCACGTACCCGATACGTCGCGATCTTGAGCGTTGCGTGTATCAAGCGCTGTCCGACTGACGAAGGAGAAAACATGTCAAAGAAAGATAACGACCCAGACGAGCTGGCCGAGCTCGATATTGAGCCCGAGCAAGCGATCAAGGAAGTGCTTGATGAAGAGGACGATGAGGACAAAGAGGAGCCGAAATCTGAGGCATGAATTCAGTCGATCCGGGTTTTTAAATCCTCGGCGATGTGTGCGCAAAAAACCAGGCGAAGTTTCTAGGTGGCTCCGTAGATCGTCATGCCAGCCCCAATTAAGACTAAAAACGTATGAAAATCTTCCCATTTCTTCGACTTGTTGGCATGTGCAAACACCCCAATAATGGTGGCTATCCCCGTTGCCAACGCACCGGCCTTTTGACTTTTGTCTTTGCTCATGACTCCCCCTTTCTGGTCCTTCCAGTTTCTCTAGACCCAAAACGCTAATTGCGGAGTGGTTCGTACAGGGTACGGTTTCATTAAAGACTCTTCCCAAGCCTGCTTGACCAGGGAAAACGACACTTTGGCTCACTGCTAACCTTTGAGAAGGCAAAACTTCACAATTATGTACTGCGGCTTGGCCAATTCTTAAGTACTTTTTGACCAAGTGGCCTAAGTTCGTTAACGTAGGCCGTTGTGTCGGAGCGGAAGCAGTCAGATAAGGAGATCGGGAAACTCCTTGAGGATGTGCGAAAAGGAGGTTGGTCGATTGAGCCTCCAAAAGGGAAGAGCAATATCTACAAAGCCAAGTGTTTTTGTGGGGCTCACCTGGAGCACATCCATTCCACGCCGTCTGGAGCGCACTACGTGAAAAATAAACTTGGGCATATGAAAAAGACTTGCTGGAAGGAGGCAGAGTGACACGGTACGAAGTGATTTTTGATGGAGTCCTAGTTCTGACTGATTCGGACGCGGTACTAATAAGCGAAGACGTTGAGACCTTTGTCGATCTTTTCGCAGGCGAGTTGGAAGAGCACCGTGGCGAGGACATCGATGTGTCGACAAACCTCAAAACACATGAAATCACTGTCTCGGTATCTCTCGAAAGAGAAGAGTTGCTTGAAGCGCAAGAAGCCGGTAGCGCGATAATCCGCTCTGCTTTTCACGCCGCTGGGGCTCACACTCCAGGGTGGCAAATTGACTGGATAAAGGCCCGAACTGTCCAAGAGATGGACAATCATCCGGAGCTAGCCTCCGCCTAGCCTTTTGACGAACAACTGTTCGTTCATCAGATGAAACGACGTCACACTACGCCGTTGACCACAAGGCCGATATCTACGGCACGGATAAGACGAACGGTACGAACCTTTGCGAGAACTACTTCGCACAGTTGAAGCGCGGACTGAAAGGAACGCACATTCACGTCAGCCTCGAACACCTTCACCGTTGCTTGGGCGAATTCGACTACCGATTCAGCACGTGCAACATGAACGACATTGAGCGTTTGAGTGACCTTGGAACTCGGCTCAAAAGGTCGCCTGTCCTACGAGATGGTCAAGGCGTAGGGGCTTCCGCGGGTTCTTTGTCGTCGTTGGGAGGCGCCGGAAGATCAACAGGCGCAGTGGCCGCAGGCAGGAATAGCACGGTGTCGGTGTAGCAATTCCCATCGTGATCGTATAACTCGACAACGTCCTCGTAGTGGTCCCGCTTCGTAAACTCATTTACCTCTAGTCCCGAAAACGTGCAGAAGACCATTTCGGTGTGGCCTTTTACTATCTCGCTGATTTGGGGCGGACTTTTGAAATAGGTTGCCGGATCGCCACGTCGCACCGCACCGTCGAACATTCCCGTTATCCCGAACACTTCCGCTTCTTGTAAACGAGCATGGAGAATGCGTACTTCTCGATCGGAATTATTAGTGACGCTAAACCGACACGACATAATCGGGGCAGGAAGATTAGTAGGAATGAGGCAAGGGGTTCCTGCTTCTAGAACGAGCTTTACGCGCGGGAGTTCCGGTGGATGCGGCCGCGAGGCAACCCATACATAAAACAAAACGATGACCAAGAGCGACGGGCACAGCGCGATGGGAAGCACGTAGCCCCAACTGAGATTCCAGACGTTGCGAAGAATGGCGTCGGCCACTCCGTATATAAAGCCTCCGGGCAATAACAACGCCAGCCACATCACGATCGGATGCTTTCGCAACCATTCGTATGCTTGGCTGAATCGCTCGGACATGGCCAGAGGTTATTCCTCCGCTTCTGACTCCACAGGCTCATCCATCTCGACCTCTTCGTCCTCCGCCCCAGCACCGTCCAAAACGCCCTTAATCGCCTGTTCTGGTTCTATATCAAGACCCACCAGTTCGTCTGGGTCGTGCTCGTCGGGCTTTGCCGTGGTTGCCAGCTTAATGGGGGGTAGGTTTCGGGTTGTGAGTGAGAAGTGTGGCGGTTTTTTGCGCACACAAAGCCAAATCCTCACTACGAACAAGTGTTCGTAGTACTGTGGGCCTAACGGAGACCGACCGATGTGACAGCAGGTACCTAGCGTTCCTGCGGTGACAAAGAACAAGGAGATATCAATGGCAACCGACGATCGTTCGAAGGCTCTCGACGCTGCGCTTAGCCAAATCGAAAAGCAGTTCGGTAAGGGCTCGATCATGCGCATGGGTGAGAACATGCACTTCAACATCGAGTCGATCCCCACCGGCGCTCTCGCTCTCGACATGGCGCTCGGTATCGGCGGTCTGCCGCGCGGACGCATTGTCGAGCTCTACGGTCCCGAGTCATCGGGTAAGTCAACCCTCGCCATGCACGTGGTGGCTGAAGCCCAGCGCAATGGCGGGGTGTGCGCTTACATCGACGCCGAGCACGCCATGGACCCCGTCTACGCGCGCGCCATCGGCGTCAACGTCGACGATCTCCTCATCAGCCAACCCGACACGGGAGAACAGGCGCTCGAAATCTGTGACATGTTGATTCGTTCGGGTGCCCTTGACGTCATCGTCATCGACTCGGTGGCTGCGTTGACTCCTCGCGCCGAGATTGAAGGCGACATGGGCGACACCCACGTCGGACTCCAAGCTCGTCTCATGAGCCAGGCTCTTCGCAAGTTGACTGGTGGTCTTTCCAAGTCCAACACGGTCGCAATATTCATTAACCAATTGAGAGAAAAAATCGGCGTGATGTACGGGAGCCCCGAGGTCACCCCTGGCGGACGAGCGCTGAAGTTCTACTCGTCGGTGCGTCTCGACATTCGTCGCATCGAATCCATCAAGGACGGCACCGACGTGGTGGGCAACCGTACCCGCGTCAAGGTCGTAAAGAACAAGTGCGCTGCACCGTTTCGACAGGCAGAGTTCGACATCATGTACGGCCAAGGCATCAGCCGCGAAGGTTCCGTCCTCGACGTTGGCGTGGAGTTGGGCTTCGTGAAGAAGGCCGGTGCGTGGTTCACCTACGAAGGTGAGCAGATGGGCCAGGGTCGAGAAAACGTGAAGACGTTCCTACGCGAGAACCCTCAGACCATGGCGGAGATCGATGAGCGCGTACGCGCGCACCTCGCCGAGGCGCTGATCCCTGACGTGGTAGGCGCCGACGCCGGAATCGACATCGACACACCTCTCAGTCTCGACTAGCCACTTGCTGTGGTGAGATCGAATGATCTCGTCGACTGAAGCGCCGTGTCGCTCGTCGATACGCAAAGGTGAAATCGGGCCAGATGGTTGTGTTGTGGCCCTCGCTGTTGAGATACCAACTGGAACATCCCGTTCCCCAAACGGTGCTCGGCAACTTCGCCTGCACGTCACGAGTCCAACGCCGCGCAATGTGTTGTTTCGGCTCGATAAGTGAATCGCTCTTCAACGCGATTCGGATTGCGTGAGTGGCGTAGTTGAGTTGGCTCTCGTGCATGAAGATGATTGACGAGTGGCCCAGCGCGGTGTTTGGTCCGCCGAGCATGAAGAAGTTGGGAAACCCGGGGAACGATGTCCCCTTGTAGTTGACAAGTCCATGACGGAACGCGTCGGCCAAAGCAACGCCCCCGAATCCGTGAACCTTATCGGCCATCGGATTGTCGGTGACGTAAAAGCCGGTCGCGGCGACGAGTACGTCGAGTTCGTGCAACTGCCCGTCCGCAGTTCGCACCCCCCTTTCTTCGATGCCGCTGATTGGTTCGGTGACGAGAGTGACGTTGTCGCGCTCGAACGCCGGATAGAAGTCGTTGCTAATAAGTACGCGTTTGCAGCCGAGTCGATACTGCGGTGTCAAGCGCTCGCGCAGAGTGGGATCGGCGATCTGACGTTCAAGGTGGTCACGGGACATCGTCTCTGCCGTGGTCATTCGATTCGGGTCTTTCACGAAGCCGAGAACCATTAACTCATTGCGCCAATAGCGATAAGTCCGTACCGCGCGCTGAGCGAAGGGAAGCCTGGCGAAGATCTGCTTCGTGCGTTCGAGCACTGGGTGCCCCTGGTGCGGAAGGACCCACGATGGTGTTCGCTGAAAGACTTCGAGCGACCCAACGAGCGGCGCGATCTGAGGAACGACCTGGATGGAACTCGCGCCGGTGCCGATGACGCCGACGCGCCGCCCACTCAGTTCGATCGAGTCGTCCCAGCGAGCCGTGTGCATTACCGGTCCAGTGAAGTCGCTGAGCCCGGGAATGTCTGGCATCTTCGCTTCAGCGAGGCCTCCCGTCGCGAGGATGACGCACTTGGCGAGGGACTCCCCGTGATTCGTCGTGAGACGCCACTGACGGAGCGTCTGGTCGAATGTGACGTCCATGATCTCGTGGTCGAATCTAATGAGCTCTCGAAGTTCGTACCGATCGGCGACGTCGTGAAGATATTGACGAATTTCGGGCTGATAGCTGTAGGTATTCGTCCACCCCGGATTCGGCGCGAATGAGAACGAGTAGAGGTCGCTCGCCACATCGCAGCGGCACCCTGGATAGACGTTGTCGCGCCACGTGCCGCCGAGGTCGTCCGCTCGTTCGAAAATCTCGATGTCACGTATGCCACGTTGGCGGAGTCGAATAGCCGCGCCGAGGCCACCGAAACCGGAACCGATGATCGCGACATCCACCATGGCCCGACGATAGCCAGGTCTCAACAATTCTTCGCGATGTAGCGTGACTCAGGTGAGTTTGCGACTTCAATTACGCCGGTACCTGGGCGCGCGCATTCGCCAGTGGCGCCGATACGCCAACGAAGTCGCCACCGTCGGTCCTAGTGATGACTACGCCAGGACGTTTCATTACTTTGGCCACCGCGCCGCACTGATGGCCCCCCAGGGCGTCATCTACAACGAGCGCTATCTCTCCATTGGCGATGAGACGCTGATCGGCCCCAACGTCTGTTTGACCGCGGGTATCAACGGCGAGCAGGAGATGCTCGCGACTCCGACGGTCTCCATTGGTCGGCGCTGCGTGATCGGTCGCGGTTCGCACATCATTGGACACTGGTCGATCGAACTCGGCGACGAGATCCAAACCGGCCCTTACGTGTACATCACCGACCAGAACCACTCATACGAAGACACGGGTACGCCCGTGGGCTGGCAGAAGCCGAGTGAGTCGGCGGTGAAGATCGGTTCGGGCAGTTGGCTCGGGGCCAACGTCGTCATCCTCCCGGGAACCACACTTGGCAAGAACACGACCGTGGCCGCCGGCGCCGTGGTGCGCGGCACGTTTCCCGACCACGTCGTTCTCGGTGGCGTCCCGGCGAAGGTGTTGCGCCACTACGACGAAGACGAGGGCTGGGTGGCCGGTCCGCTGTGAGCCAAGGTTTTTTCGGTCTCGATCTCACGCCGCTTCGTCAGTCGGCGCAGTACCGCCGTCTCTACACGGCGGGCTTCATCTCGATGCTCGGTTCCCAGGCGACCTACGTCGCCGTGCCGTTTCAGCTGCGTCTGCTGACGCACTCCACCCTCGCGGTCGGCTCCATTGGTCTCGTCGAGTTGGTGCCGCTCGTTGTCTTCGGACTCTACGGCGGGGTCCTCGCCGACCGCATGAATCGCCGGCACCTCATTCTCGCCATGGAACTCGTGTTGATGGTCTCCACGGCGCTGCTGCTGGCGAATGCGCTGCTGGCTCACCCCATTACCTGGATCCTCTACTTCGACGCCGCTATCGTCGCAGCGGCCTCGAGCCTGCAGAGTCCGAGCGTGTCGGCCATGAATCAAATCTTTGTGTCGCCGGATCTGCAACGATCATCCTCGGTCCTCGCCAACGTGAGCGGCACCACGGCATCCATCATCGGTCCGGCTCTGGGCGGTCTTTTGGCCGTGGCCTTTGGTCCCGGATCGGTCTACACGTTGAACGTCGTGACCTTCAGTGTGTCGCTCTATCTGCTGTATCGCCTTCACGCGACACCACCGCCCGAGCTGTCAGGCGAAGGCGTGATGGAGTCGATGCGAGAGGGGATCCGCTACGCCAAGAGTCGTCCCGACATTGTGGGTACCTACATTGTCGATCTGCTGGCCATGATCCTGGCGTTCCCGATCGTGATGCTGCCCTTCGTGGCGGCACGTTTTCACGAGTCGTACGCGCTGGCCATCCTCTACTGCGGGCTGCCCGTTGGAGCATTGATCGCGACATTGACCTCGCGCTGGACCCGCCGCATCCATCGCTACGGTCGAGCCATTGTCGTGGCCGCGGCCGTGTGGGGACTCGGCATTGCGCTGTTTGGTGATTCCTCGACGCTCTGGCTCGTGGTCCTCGGACTGGCCGTGGCGGGTGCCGCGGACTCGATCAGCGGCATCTTTCGTAGCACCATGTGGAACGAGTCCATCCCGCCCGACGTTCGCGGTCGCATGGCGGGCATTGAGATGATCTCCTACTCGCTCGGTCCCACGGCCGGTCAGTTCCGCGCCGGCGTCATGGCCGCGTGGACGACGCTGCGCTTCTCTCTCACCTTTGGCGGGCTCGCCTGCACCGGCTCCGTCGGCGTGGTCGCGGCCGCGCTGCCGTCGCTCTGGAGCTTTGATGCGCGCACTGACGCGCACGTGGCCGAAGTGCGCGTCCTTCGCGAGGGTGACGCCTCGTCCTAGACGGATGTAGTCAGCCTCTACGCTCTCTCTATGTCTCGTTCCACTTTTCTCGTCACGGTCAGCGGGCCGGACCGCCACGGCGTCGGGGCGGAGCTTTTCGGTGCGCTGCGCGATCTGGAAGGCGAGGACGTTCATCTCATGGACGTCGCGCAGATCACCATACGTGGGACCCTCGTGCTCTGCGCCGAGGTGAGCGCGGAGTCTGCGCTGACGCACGACGCGCTCGTGGCGGCGCTCGCGAAACGTCCCATCGCCCACGACGGAATGACGGCGACGGTTGTGGCCGTGACGCCGAGCGACGACGTCGAGGGCCGGCGTTTGCTCGTGACCATGCTCGCGCCCAACATCTCGGCCGGTCAGCTCGAAGACATATTTCACGCCATCGCCGAGAGCGACGCGACCTGCGAGCGCATTGTCCACCTCGCGAGTTATCCCGTTGACTGCTATGAGTTGATTGTGATCGGACCCGATCACGCCAAGCTTCGTGAGGCGCTCACGAACGTCGCCGATGCGTGTGGTCTTGATCTGGCGGTCCAGCGTGCCGGGCTGCACCGGCGTTCGAAGCACCTCGTGGTGATGGACGCCGACTCGACGCTTCTCCAAGACGAAGTGATCGATCTGCTCGGCGCGGCGTCAGGTCGGGCCGAGGAAGTCACCGCGATCACCCACGCCTCGATGAATGGCGAGATCGACTTTGCGGAGGCTCTTCGCCAGCGCGTCGCCCTACTCAAGGGTCTTCCCGCCAGTGTGCTCGACGACGTGCGCGCGTCGCTGCGCTTGGCCCCGGGAGCACGGACGTTGATACGAACCTTGCAGCGACTTGGCTACGTGCCCGCCGTGGTCTCGGGTGGATTTCTCGAGGTGCTAGGACCACTGCTGAAGGAGCTCGACGTCACCCACGTCGCCGCCAATCGTCTGGAGATCGACGACGGCGTCCTGACCGGGCGAGTGCTCGGCGAGATTGTGGACCGCGCCGGCAAGGCCCACGCTCTCGAGCGCTTCGCGGCCGAGGTGGGCGTGCCACTCGAACAGACCGTCGCGGTCGGCGACGGGGCGAACGACATCGACATGATTTCACTCGCCGGACTGGGCATTGCCTTTAACGCCAAGGCGGTCGTGCAGGCCCACGCCGACACCGCGCTCTCGGTGCCCTACCTGGACGCGGTTCTCTATTTCCTCGGGATCAGTCGCGAGGAGATCGAGGCGTCCTAAGTGTCACGCCCCGTATGCGGAACAATCGTTACCTGGTAGTAAGGTCAGCGATAGTACGACGGAGGGGGAACCGTGAAGGTGGTCATTGACGACGATCTCTGTCAAGGACAGGGTCGTTGCTTCTCAATTGCGCCGAGTATTTTCGGCTTCGACGATCTCGGTAATGGCGTCGTCTTGGGCGACGGCACACTCACCGAAGAGACGCTGGAACTGGCCCGTTTGGCCCAGGCGAACTGCCCGGAGCACGCCATCTTCATCGAGGGCGACGATGGCTGAGAAGCCCCCAGTTCAAGATTTCGCGACGGATTTCGACCACACCGATCCCGCCTGGGTGAGTGATCCGTATCCAATCTGGCAAGACCTCCGTGAGCGTTGCCCGGTCGCGCACACCGATCGCTACGGCGGCGCGTGGTTTCCGGCAACTCACGCCGGCGTGTCGACGATCGCGAAAGACACTGAGCACTTCACGAGCCGCGCCGTGATCATGGAAGTGGGCCGCCCCGGCGAAGAGGCGCTACCCGCGCCGATTGGTGTCGCGCCGCCCATCACGTCGGACCCGCCCTTTCATCAGATCGCGCGCAAGCTCATCCTGCCCGCCTTCGCGCCGGGGGTCATCAACGAGCTCGAGCCGCAGATTCGAGAAGTCTGTCGCGATCTGCTCGAGCGATTCGGTGACGACGAAGAGGTGAACGCGTCGTGGGATTATGCGCGGCTCATTCCACCGTCGGTGATTCGCCAGATGCTCGGCTTTCCCGAAGAGGACACCGAGCGCTTCATTGAGATCGTTCACATGATCACCGAGTCCGTCGACAACTCCGAAGAGCAGCGCATCGCCGAGTTCGAGCCGATTGAGGCGTATTTCACCCAGCAGATGGAAGACCACCTGGCCAATCCCCGCGACGATCTCACCTCGTTCCTGTTGAACGCCGAGATCGAGGGCCAGAAGCTCTCGATGGAGCACGTCTTTGGCACGATCGTGCTGATCTTGGTCGCGGGCATCGACACCACCTGGGGCGCCGTCGGCGCGTCTCTCTGGCATCTCGCGCACCACCCCGAGGATCTCGCGCGACTGGTCAATGAACCCGACCTCATGCCCGTCGCCGTCGAGGAGTTCCTGCGCTTTTACGCACCCGTCACGATGGCGCGCCTCGTGAAAGAGGACATGGAGTATTTGGGCTGTCCCATGAAGGAGTACGACTGGATCCTGCTGGGCTTTCCGGCGGCGAACCGCGATCCGGTCGTCTTCAAAGACGCCGACCAGTTCATCATCGACCGGGCCGAGAATCGCCACGTGGCCTTCGGACTGGGAATTCATCGCTGCATCGGATCGAACCTGGCTCGTCTCGAGCTGCGCGTCGCCATCGAAGAGTTCATCGCGCGCTACCCGCGCTTCGAGCTCGCCGAGCCGTCGGCCGTCACCTGGGCGCCGGGTCAGATTCGAGGTCCTCGTCAACTGCCGCTACGGATTCTTGAGTGACCACCGATTTTGACGCCAAGCGCGACGTGGTCGATTTCGCGACCGACTGGGATCACACGGACCCCGCGTGGGTGAACGACCCCTATCCGATCTGGCAGGACCTGCGCGAGCGTTGCCCGGTAGCGCACACTGATCGCTACGCCGGGGGATGGTTCCCCACGACCCACGAAATGGTCTCGAGCGTCGCCAACGACACTGAGCACTTCACCAGTCGCTCGGTCGTGATCTCGAACAACAAGTTTCCGCCGAACGCCGTCGCACCCATCGGTGGAGCTCCGCCCATCACGTCCGATCCGCCCTTTCATCAGATCGCGCGCCGACTGATTCTTCCCGCCTTCGCACCCGGACCGGTCAACGCGATGGAGCCCCAAGTGAGGGCTCTCTGCGCGAAACATCTCGACACCCTGGTCGGTCGAGACGAGATTGACGCTGGCGCCGACTACGCCCAGTTCATCTCGCCCGGAGTCATCGCCACGATGCTCGGCTTTCCCGAGGAGGACGGCGACATCTTTCGCGACTTCGTGCACCTCGTGCTCGACCTGGTCGACCTCTCGCCCGAAGTGCGCGGACCGATGTTCCTGCCCATGGCCGAGTACTTCGATACCCAGATCGAGGACCACCTGGCGAACCCACGCGACGACTTCACGAGCTACCTCCTCAACGTGGAAGTGGCCGGTCAGAAGCTCGCCCCCGAGCACGTGCGCGGCACTATGGTCCTCACTCTTGTCGCGGGGATCGACACCACGTGGTCGGCCATCGGCTCGGCCATCTGGCACCTCGCTCAAAACCCGGACGATCTCGCGCGGCTGGTCAATGAGCCCGACCTTCTGCCCGTCGCGGTGGAGGAGTTCCTTCGCTTTTACGCGCCAGTGACGATGGCCCGCATGGTCAAAGAAGACATGGACTTCTACGGCTGTCCGATGAAGAAGGACGACTGGGTGCTGCTGGGATTTCCGGCCGCCAATCGCGACCCCGAGGCCTTCGAAGACGCGGACAAGTTCATCATCGACCGCGCCCTCAACCGCCACGCCGCCTTCGGTCTCGGCATCCATCGCTGCGTCGGGTCGAACCTCGCGCGCATGGAGCTACGCATCGCCATCGAAGAGTTCGTCTCTCGCTACCCCCGCTTTGAACTCTCTGACCCCAGCGCGGTCACGTGGGCACCGGGCCAGGTCCGCGGCCCGCGCGCGATTCCACTGCGAATTCTCTAATTAGGTCTCACGTAGCCAGTAATTCGGCCAATTGCCGCTTGGAAAACAGATGACGTGGAGAGTTATCCACAGCTATATCCCCACGTTGTTCCACTTGAAATGCACAATTAGTTTCCAATATTTTAATGACACTGGCGTAATTACACAGGGGTAACGAATGACTGCTCGTTCGATCTTGTCGGCACATCGGGGTCGGTGAAATTGAAATCACTGGAGTCCTCATGAAAGTTGGATTGAAGATGGGCGCAGTTCCAAACAATGAGTTAAACAGCGCGGGCCAAAAAATTGTGATCGATCGTGAAGTTCAACGATTAGCGGCGACACGTGCGGCCCTAGATCCAAAGCGACGAGAGCTTCGCTCGGACATCCTCCTTAGCGCGGTGGTCGAATATCTGGCTACTCATGGTCGACAGTCCACACGTTCCATCGTGCGAGCCCTCAAGCAGATTTGGCACACCCAAGCGATTATTGAAACTGAAGTCGAATCGTCACTGGAACTAGCTCGTGTCATTGGCTTCGTCGTCTCCGTTGATGACTCAAGTGGCTCGATCAAGTGGGAAGCCACATCGGCGATTGTGGCGGATGCTGCTACTGATAGTGAATGGGCGAGAAGGGCGCTTGAAAGCTTCGAAACGAGTGTTCGCGAGAAATTTGAGTTGCGAGAGAGTGATGTCGATCCCGCAACTCGGAAACGAGTGTCTACGTTGCTCATGAATTCGCTAGCCGACGGATGCCACGTTGAGTCTTCGCTACCGATTGCAGGCGCCGACTTTCTGCGGCCCGTTGGTTTCACTGCCGAGCGCGTCAAGGTGTCGGTGCAGTCGATTGAGCCTAAGTCCGTTCGCGATCTGGTGAGTGACTTACTGGCCTCGGCGTTGGATCCTGACGATCCGTTCGCGAACGAGATCATCCATCTTTTGATCGTCGGGAGTGTCCTTCAAGGATTGGTGAGCAAGCGAGATCTTGAGGCCGCGCCGCGCCTCGATGGTGCTCGGTTCCTGTTAGATACTCCATTACTACTCGATCTGGTGGACGCAGGAACGTCGGCAGCGAAGGTGATGACGAGCCTCATCGAGAAAACTGTCAATCTGGGCGCGAAAGTAGTGGTCGCTAATCACACCATTGAGGAGTGGGAGAGGCTCTGGGCTGCGGCTGAGACTGAAGAATCTTGGGTATTGGATGAAAGGCAAGTTCCGAGGCACTTTGATCGACTTACGGAGTCGAGTCGAACGAATCCATTCGTAGCTCAATTCATAAGGGCTAGAGAGACAGCTCCCTCTCTGACTTGGGAAAATTTCAAGCGTCAACATTCCTCGGTCGCAAGGCTGCTCGAAGCCATGCATGTGGAAGTGCGCACGAACGGTAACGACGATGTCGAGGATCGACGCGTTGTGGACAAGATGGTCGCCGCCTTCGCCGAGATCACTTCCGATGGCACTGTCTTTGGATTTAGATCTAAGGCGGGAGCTGAGGCGGACGCTCAGTCAGCAGCGATGATCGCGCGCTGGAGGCGAAAGTACGAAATTGATACGTGTAGTGCATACTTTGTGAGCACCGAGCACCTGACTGGAATTGCATATAAGCGGGCGTATCCGCTGGACGAACTTCCGTTGACTGTTCGTCCGAGTGCGCTTTTGATGTTGGCGGTTTCCTTAGTAACCGATGATCCAGACGAACGCGTGAGGCTGGCCGAGGTTCTCTCGGACGCTGCCTTTCGAGAGAGCTTCTTCGGATTGGCCACTGCGTACACGCTTGAAGAAGCTCTCATGCTGTCGGAGTATCTCGTAGAGGACAATCAACTCTCTCTTGAAGATACGAGGAGAGCGGTTCAGTTCGACGTCGCGGCATTTCTCAGTGGACAGGATGAACTTGATGCAAACGGCCGGATGGCGCTCGTTGGCGCGGAACTTGTTCGCAGAAGGTCCGCAATGAGGGATGCACGGGCGGCAAGGGCAGAGGTAAATGCAAAACGGTTGCTCGAGGTAGAGAGAGCAGAAAGCTCCTTCCGGATTGACGAACTTTCTGCAGAGTTGGAAACTCTTCGAACGGTCGCCATACCGGCAGTCGAGAGCTCTCAGGACGACAGGGATCTGCTGCGGCACTGGCAGCGCGGTTTTGTCGTTCTGGGTCTCGCCGTGGTCGCGTTCGGAACGATATGGGGCTTACGATCCGGACAAGTAATTTCACCTGGCATCGCTAAGTTAGCGACGATTTTGGCAATTGCCGTATTAGCAGACGCAGTTCGGTACGTTCTCAAATTGAGTGTGAAGTGGTGGGAGCCGTTGCTTGCGGCGTTGATCGCGGCGTGTTGGGTTCTTCTGGGGACCCTCATGAAAAGTTGACGCCTCGCGCGTCAGAAGATTAGACGTCGCGTCTCGCCATTCGCCACGCGCCGAGGGCGGTCCATCCGACGATCCAGGCCACGATGACGCAGACCGACGCAGTGAGGGAGATTGGGAGACCCCTCATGCCACCGGGACCGTTTTGACCTCCGAACACGGGTGTCAACGAGCTCGGTTGAATTCGGGCCATGGCCACTCCCACCAAGCCGCGCTGGGCGTTGATGAGGTGTGGAATCGTATGGTTGGCGAGCAGGGGCGTCAAGATCAGTTCAAACACGATCAGGATCACGACCGGGACCGTCCGTTGACCCATGAGCGACGAGAGGCCGAGTCCGATGACGAAGCCGAGCGTGGCTTCCAGCTCGATCCATAGTCCGGTTTCGATCATCAGCGACACCGGAGGAACTCGGAACGTGTCTTTGTAGGCGACGTAATTCTGGTCGGCGACCTTGGCGGCGAGTTCTTGCAGATGCGCCTTGGGGGGAAGTTTCGCGCCGGGTGGCAGATTCCTGCCCGACGGGATTCCGGTTGACGTGCAAGGAAAGTTGTAGGGAATGTTTCGCGAGGGGAAGGCACACAACACGTGGTTGTAGTCGTTTTCCGCCCATTGCACGAACGCCGTGCGACTCAAACCCGCGGGAACGTTGACGCCGTTGTAGTTCGTCTTTGGTGGTGCGGCGAAGACACAGACCGCGCACAAAATGGTGAACCCTACCGCGACCAGTGGGACGAGTATCGCGAGTCCCGCCGGGATGCGGGCCAGGTACAGCGCGACGCGAGACCTGCCGGTCACCACCAAGTGGCGAAAGACGCCTTCAGTGAGGTCGACCGATCCGGCGAAGCACCCGAGAGTGGCCGCGACGATGAAACCAAAAATGAAGAGGACCCCGTCGACCACGTTGTTGAAGATGCCGTAGCCGCCGGCGGCAGAGTACGAGTGCGGGTCCGTGGCGTGCAAGATGAGGCGAATGGCGAGGAAGATTGTCGGCAGGCCGATGAAGACGACGATGAGCGCCACCATCAATCCTCGGCGCTTCCTCAGTTCCATCAATCGCGTCGAGATCATGGCCCCGTTAGGAATGGGCGATCCGCGATGATCAAGCGAACCGGAGCCACGCTTCGACGAGGCATTGGTCTGAGTTGTCGGCGACACGGTCATTCGCTCTCTCCTAGCCGGCTCGTTACTTCAAGGAACCACGATTCGAGCGAGGCCTGATTGGCTTCTAGGCGATAGACCGCGATGCCTCCCTCCACCAATTTTCGATTGATTTCGGCGATGACGTCTCGTTTTGTGTCAGCAGGGAGACTCAGTCGCAGACCCTCATCGGAGACGGCGAACTGCGTCTCTCTGAAGTTCGTCTTCGCGAGGATGTCGCGAGCGACGCTCGGGGTGGAGCACTCGACCTTCAGTTCAAAGGCAGTTCCCGAGAGCAGTTCGCTGATCGAGCCCTGGCGAATGACCTTGCCGTGATCGACGATGGCCACGGCGTCACAGGTGCGTTCAATCTCGTCTAGCAAGTGTGAGGAGAGCATCACGGTTCGACCCTCAGCGACAAATGAACGGATCATCTCACGCATGTCCTGCATGCCCGCGGGATCGAGGCCGTTCATCGGCTCATCGAGGATGAGGAGCTGTGGATCTCCCAGCAGACAGCATGCGACCCCGAGACGTTGGCGCATACCCATGGAGTACTTCGAGACCTTGTCGTTCGCCCGTTGGCTGAGACCAACCCGTTCGAGGGAGGCGTCGACGCGACCCATAGCTTCTGGTTCGCGAGCGGCGGCGAGGATTCGAAGATTCTGGCGCCCCGTGAGATGTCCGTGGAATCGCGGCTCATCGACGATTGCGCCGACCCGCACCAGCGCTTTGTCTCGGTCGTGAGGAACGGGAAAGCCAAGGAGCGACATCGTTCCACCATTGGCGTGGGTCAGTCCGAGCAGAACGCGGATGAGCGTCGTCTTGCCGGCGCCATTGGGTCCGAGGTATCCGAAGGCACTACCTCGAGGAACGCGAAGGTCCACGCCATCGACGGCGTTGCTGTTTCCGAATCGTTTGGTCAATCCGCGAGTCTCGACCGCCAACGACTCGTCCGCGGTGCCGGTGGATTCCAAAACCGCACCGCTCATTGAATGTTTCCGTGCTGCGCTGATGGTGGCTTCATGCCACGATCCTAGAAATGTCGTGACATGAGGGATATGGGGGCGAACCCTGATGTCACCCTAAGTCGGGCGACTCGACTTCTAAAGGCCGAGGTTGGGTGCGGGTTCGCTCCAGAGTTCTGCCATCCAGGCTTCGACATCGTCGGCCGCTCGAGGCAATCCCGCGGAAAGGTTTCGTGATCCATCGGCGGTGACGAGCACGTCATCTTCGATGCGCACGCCAATGCCGCGATACTCCTCGGGCACGCTGAGGTCGTTCGACTGAAAGTAGAGGCCCGGCTCCACGGTGAGGACGTAGCCCTCTTCCAGATCGCCGTGGTAGAACTCCTCGCGCGCGTTCGCGCAGTCGTGCACGTCGATGCCGAGCATGTGGCTGGTGCCGTGCAGCGTGTAGCGGCGGTGCAACTGGCGATCCTTGCGCAGTGCGTACTCCGGCTCCTCTTTCAGTATTCCGAGATCGTAGAGACCCTGGGCGAGAACCTTCATGGCCGCTTCGTGAGGATCCATAAACTTCGCTCCGGGCTTCACGGCCGCGATGCCCGCACTTTGCGCCTGGTAGACGAGGTCGTAGATGCGTCGCTGCGCGGGGGAGAACTTGCCGTTGACGGGCATCGTTCGCGTGACGTCGGCCGTGTAGAGCTCGTGACCCTCGACGCCCGCGTCGAGCAGCAACAGATCACCGCTGTGCACGTCGCCGGTGTTGCGTTGCCAGTGCAAGGTCGTCGCGTGAGGACCACTCGCCGCGATGGTCCCGTAGCCAATGTCGTTGCCCTCCACGCGTGCGCGGAGGTTGAAGACGCCTTCGATGACCCGCTCGCCGCGTTTGATGGCGGTCGGCAGTGCGCGCACCACATCACGGAATCCTTGAACGGTGGCGTCGACGGCTAGCTGCAGCTGAGCGATTTCGAACTCATCCTTCGCGAGTCGCAGTTCGCTCAGAGCAACGGCGAGTTCGTTGTCGAGTTCCGACTCTTCGTGCAGAGCGTCGACACTCTCGTCGAATCCGCGCAGGGTCACGACGTCCGCGCCACCGAGTGCGACCAGATCCTTCTCGAGGGAGTCAAGGGGCGCGGTCTCGATGTCGTAGTAGATGGCGGCTTCGACGACGCCACGCCGGGTTCCGACCCACAGTTCGCCGTAACGAGCGTCCGTGTAGTACTCGTGCGTGGAGGAGTCGCGACGATGCGGGACGTAGAGCGTGGAACGGGGGCTGTCGCCGGGCGAGATGACGAGCACGGCGTCGGGCTCGTCGCAACCCGTTAGGTAAAAGAAGTCAGTGCCCGCGCGAAAGGGATAGTCCGTGTCGTTAGCGCGAACCTTGTAGTTGCCCGTCGGAACGACGATGGTCTTGTCGGCGAAGCGCTCGGCGAGACGAAGACGTCGTGCGGCCGAGTAACTCGCGCCCGGATGCACGTCGGTGGGTGCGTCAGCCACCGCCCAATTTGTTGTCATGTGTTCGAACAAGATGCGTGGACTTGGTGGTCGATGCGCACCTACCCAGACCCAGTTCTCAGAGACCGGGTGCTCTTCCGAGACGTCGGGTTCAGGGATTTCTGCGTCGTCACTCATACCCTCAAACTAGTCCCGGCGTTGCTCCGCGCCTAGAGTCACTTTCATGGACATCACGCTTCGCGACGAAGGATCCGTCGCCGTCATTACCTGGAACGACGGGGAAAATCGGGTCAACGCCGACTCGCTCGCCCGGCTCAACGAAATTGCCGAAGAGCTCGAGGGACGCTCGGGTCCTCTCGCGATCGTGCTCACGGGCACGGGCAAGTTCTTCTCGAACGGGCTCGACCTGGAACGCTTTGGCTCGAACCCTACGGAGATGGCCAGCACCTTCGAAGAGGCCAAGCGCACGATCGGGCGCCTCTTTCTCTTGCCCGCCTACAGCGTGGCCGCGATCAACGGCCACGCGTTCGCCGCCGGGGCACTGATTAGTTGCGCCTTCGACTACCGCGTGATGCGTGAAGACCGCGGCTACTGGTGCATGAATGAGGTGGAGATCGGTCTCGCGCTCGATGAAGGTCTCTGGTCGATCATGCGTCATCGCCTCCCCATGGCGACCGCGACGCGCGCTGCACTCACCGCTCACCGTTACGGCGCTCCCGAAGCATTGACGGCTGGCATTATCGACGCGACTGCCGCCGACGCCGAGGTGTTGACTCACGCCATTGACGTCGCCGAAAGTTGCGCAAACCTCGACCGGAAGATTCTCGCGCGTCACAAAGTGCTCGCGCACGGTGACGAAGCCGCGTACCTCGGTTATACGAGGTAAACGGCCGTTACGACTCTTTGGTCGCGCGATCGACGAGACGCCACGACGAGGGCAGCGCCACGCCGGCGACTCCCGCCTTGATCAGCTCTCCCCAGACGAAAGGCGTGAGGCCGTAAGCGATAGCGGTCGCGACGGATACGTGAAGGTCGTACTTCAACCACGTCACGCCGATGAGAAACACGATGGCGTCACCGACGGCCATGGCAATGAAAGCCCACGCGATATTGCGGTCGGCGCCTCGTGAGGCCACCCAGCCGAGCGCGGCACCCGCGACGATGAAGCCGATCAAATAGCCGAAGTTGGAAGCCGGGTATCCACTCGCGTGGTCGGCGAACCACGGCACGCCAGCGACGCCGACCGCGACGTAGAGACCCATCGCGGCAAACGCGCGACGCCACCCGAGCGCCGTTCCGATGAGCATGACGCCCAGCGTCTGGCCGGTGAGTGGAACGGGCGTAAAACCGAGTGGGATCGAGATCTGCGCGAGCGCGCCCATCAGCATCGCCGCACCAACGACGAGCGCCACGTTCGCGACCACCGTGCGCGGCAGGAGATCGGCCAGCACGCGGCGTGGCTGGGGGATAGCGATGGCGGACATAGAAACTCCTCGGCTCTGCGTTACGGTCACTTTATGTCATCTCGCGAGAGGCCTTCGCTGAGAGATTTACCTTGCGGTAACTAAATCCAACCCTTATCGCGGGCGATCTGATCGACGTCACCAATGCGCATGCCGCTGCGGTGCTGCAGTGTACGAATGAGCCCGCCGGCTTCGTAGAGCGACTCATGCGTGCCGGTATCGAGCCACGTGGTCGCGCGCGACAGCACTTCGACACGTAACTCGCCGCGCTCGAGGTAGGCGTTGTTGAGCGCGGTGATCTCGAGTTCACCGCGCGCACTGGGCTGTAAGTGATGTGCGAACTCCGACGCTCGCTCGTCGTAGAAGTAGATGCCGGGAACGGCGTAGCTGCTCTTCGGCACGGCGGGCTTCTCTTCGATTGATATCACCGCGCCGGTGTCGTCAAACTCAACGACACCGTACGCCGACGGGTCTGAGACTTGGTACGCGAAGATGAGCGCTCCGTTGACGTCGGTGTTCTCTTGGAGGTGAGTGCCCAGTCCCGGTCCGTAGAAGAGGTTGTCGCCGAGGATGAGTGCGCATTTTTCGCCGTCGAGGAACTTTTCGCCGAGAATGAGCGCTTCGGCCAGGCCGTTCGGCTTGTCCTGCACGACATATGTAATGCGAATACCAAATTGGGTGCCATCGCCGAGGAGGCGAGTGAACGCGTCCTGGTCGTGAGGGGTGGTGATGAGAAGAATTTCGCGCAGTCCACTCAACATCAGCGTGCTCAGCGGATAGAAAATCATCGGCTTGTCGTAGATGGGAAGCAGTTGTTTCGAGACCGCGCGGGTGATCGGGTGCAGTCGAGTGCCGGTACCACCAGCCAGGATGATTCCCTTCACTCCATTAGTATAGGAGTCCACTTCACCCTTTCTAAAGGCCAGGTTCGCTCATGCGCGTTGTGATTACTGGGGCAGCGGGGTTCATCGGATCGCGACTGAGTGAGATACTTCTCGCCGACGCGGAGCGTCTTGGCTATAACGATGTCGTCTTTCTCGACGCGCTGACCTACTCCGGTCGACTCGAGAATTTGGAAGTTGCGTTGCGCGATCCGCGCGCCACGTTCGTGCGCGGATCGATCACTGACGAACTCGTGGTCGACGAAGTCCTGAAGGGTGCGCACGCGGTGCTGCACCTCGCCGCCGAGAGTCACGTCGATCGATCGATCACCGGCGCGCGCATCTTTTACGAGACGAACGTTCTCGGCACGCAGCAACTGCTCGAGAGCGCACGACGTGCGGGCGTTGAGCGCTTCGTGCACGTGTCGACCGACGAGGTGTACGGATCGATCGACGAGGGCGCGTGGCAAGAAGACCACTTGCTCGAACCGAACTCGCCGTACTCCTCAAGCAAGGCGGGCTCGGACTTGGCGGCGCTCGCGTACCAACGCACGTACGGGCTCAACGTGATGGTGACGCGCTGCTCGAACAACTACGGGCCGCGCCAGTTTCCCGAGAAGCTGATTCCCCTCTTCGTCACGAATCTCTTCGACGGGTTGAAGGTGCCCCTGTACGGCGACGGGCTCAATGTGCGCGACTGGCTCTTCGTCGACGATCACTGCCGGGGAATCTTGCGCGTCCTCGAAGGCGGACGCGCCGGTGAGATCTACAACATCGGTGGGGGCACCGAGATGACGAACTACGAGATCACGCACTATCTCTTGGAACTCTGCGGTGCGGATGTGACGATGATCGAGCCGGTCGACGATCGTCTCGGTCACGACCGTCGCTACAGCGTCGACTGGACGAAGGTCCACGACGAGTTGGGCTATCGCCCTGAAGTCGACTTCACGGATGGACTGGCGCGCACCGTCAAGTGGTACCGCGAGAACGAATCGTGGTGGCGACCAATCAAGGACTCGATCTCGTGAAGTTGATCGAACTGCCCATCCCGGGCGCCTTCGTGTTGGAGTCGTCGGTCTGGGAAGACGATCGCGGGTTTTTTCGCGAGTGGTTCAAGCTCGGTGATTTGGAAGCTGCGGGGGTCGACTTTCCGATCCAGCAGGCCAACCTCTCGATGTCCAAGCGCAATGTCGTTCGAGGTCTTCACTACTCGTTGGCCCCCGAGGGACAGGCGAAACTCGTGACCTGCGCCTACGGCGAACTCGACGACGTCCTCGTTGACGTGCGCATGGGGTCATCGGTCTACGGTCGCGTTGAAGTGGTGCACCTATCGGCGGACGAAGAGCGGTCCGTTCTGATACCGGCCGGTGTGGCGCACGGGTTCTGCGTGACGAGCGAGATCGGGGCGTTGACGTACCTGTTGTCGTCGCCGTTCAACGCGGAGATGGAGCTTGAGGTCAACCCCTTTGACAAGGTGTTGAACATTCCGTGGCCGCTGTCGGGAGACGCCATTACGAGTGAAAAGGACGCGAAGGCACCCACGCTGATGCAGCGTCTGTGGGCAGGGCAACTACCGAAGTTTGACGGCACTTCCGTCTGAGACTCCCGCGGTACCCGGTTGGTAGCCTGACCTCGTGAGTATCGCCCCTCTTCGCCTCGTCACCGCTGACGAACGTGGGGTACGCGTGCCGGCCAGCGCTTCACGCCCGGTCGTGGAGTCCGAAACCCAGCTCCGCGCCCTGCTCGGCGGACTCTCCGGGGTTGACGCGGTTGGCGCCGAAGCGCGCGCGGCGAAACTGGCCACGCGATCTCTCAAGAGGTCGACGAAACTTGCCGCACTCAACCTCGCCATTTCCATGGTGGACCTCACGACTCTCGAAGGGGCGGACACCCCCGGGCGGGTGACCTCGCTCTGCACCAAGGCTCGGCGTCCTGATCCCTCCGACGACAGCGCGCCGAGCGCGGCCGCGGTCTGCGTCTACCCCGACCTGGTCGAACACGCCAAACACGTCCTCGAGGGCTCGGGCGTGAAAGTTGCGTCCGTCGCCACGGCGTTTCCTTCGGGCCGCGCGTCGTTGAACGTCAAGCTGTTGGACGTCCGAGATGCGGTCAGTGCGGGCGCCGACGAGATCGACATGGTGATCGACCGAGGCGCCTTTCTCTCGGGACGAATCGGTCAGGTCTTCGATGAGATCGTCGCGGTGAAGGCGAACTGCGGTCCGGCGCACCTGAAAGTCATCCTCGAAACGGTGGAGCTCGCCACTTACGACAACGTGCGGCGTGCCAGTTGGATCGCCATGTTGGGCGGCGCCGACTTCATTAAGACCTCAACGGGCAAGGCGGGCGTGTCCGCGACGCTGCCCAACGCGCTCGTCATGCTCGAAGCCGTGCGCGATTTCGCCGAAGTGTCCGGAGATCTCGTCGGCGTGAAAGTGGCCGGCGGCATTCGCACCTCGAAAGACGCGTTGCGTTATCTCGTGCTGGTGAACGAAACCGTGGGCGAGAGCTGGCTCACCGCGGATCTCTTCCGCTTCGGCGCGTCGTCGCTATTGAACGATCTCTTGATGCAGCGGCGCAAGCAACGCACGGGCGCCTACGTACGTCCCGACGAATTCAGTGGCGACTGATGAGTGAAGACGTAACCTCGCCGCTCGGCTCGATGGTCTACGACCCCGCGCCCGAATCGGCGAGCGTCGCGCACCTTCGCCCCAGCTACGGCCTCTTTATCGACGGCGAGTTCACCGATCCCGACAGTCACACCTCGTTCGAAACGGTGAATCCCGCCACCGAAGAGCCGCTCGCGCGCGTAGCTCAGGCGTCGAGCGAGGATGTCGACCGTGCCGTCGCATCCGCTCGTCACGCGTACGAGAAGGTCTGGTCCAAGACGTCCGGCGCCGAGCGTGCGAAGTATCTCTTTCGCATCGCACGACTGATTCAAGAGCGCGCGCGCGAACTAGCCGTCGTCGAAACGTTGGACAACGGCAAGGCCATCCGCGAGTCGCGCGACATTGATATTCCTCTAGCCGCGGCTCACTTCTTCTACTACGCCGGGTGGGCGGACAAGCTCAACTACGCCGGATTTGGCGCAAATCCCCAACCGCTGGGTGTGGCCGGCCAAATCATTCCGTGGAACTTTCCCCTGTTGATGGCGGCGTGGAAGTTGGCGCCCGCCCTCGCGGCCGGGAACACGTGCGTGTTGAAACCCGCGGAGACGACACCGCTCACGGCTCTCGTTCTCGCGGAGATTCTCCAACAGGCCGAACTCCCGCCAGGCGTCGTGAACATCGTGACGGGTGACGGCACAGTGGGCGCCGCACTCGTCGAGCACCCTGACGTCAACAAGATCGCGTTTACTGGTTCGACCGAAGTGGGCCGACTCATCCAGCAGCGCGTCGCGGGCTCGCACAAGCACCTGACGCTAGAGCTCGGCGGCAAGGGAGCGAACATTGTGTTCGAGGACGCTCCCGTCGACGAGATGATCGAAGGCATCATCGACGGGATCTTCTTTAACCAGGGTCACGTCTGCTGTGCCGGTTCGCGCCTCTTGGTCCAAGAGACCATTGCCGACGAAGTGCTGCGGCGACTCGTACGTCGCGTCGACCAACTGCGCGTGGGCGATCCCATGGATAAGAACACCGACGTGGGAGCCATCAACTCGGCCGCGCAGCTCGCGCGCATCGAAGAGCTCACTCAGTACGGCGAGTCGGAAGGCGCGACGCGCTACACGAGCTCGTGTGTTCTGCCCGATAAGGGGTACTGGTTCGCACCGACGATCTTCGCCGACGTTTCCCAGTCGCACCGCATCGCGCGCGAAGAGATCTTCGGTCCCGTACTTTCGGTGCTGACGTTTCGCACACCCGAAGAAGCTGTCGCTAAAGCCAATAACAGCAACTACGGGCTGGCCTGTGGGGTCTGGAGCGAAAAGGGCAGTCGCACGCTCTGGGTGGCGGAGCGCCTGCGCGCCGGAGTGATCTGGGCCAACACCTATAACCGGTTCGATCCCACGAGTCCCTTCGGTGGCGTTCGCGAATCGGGCTTCGGTCGTGAGGGTGGTCGCCACGGCCTGGAGGCGTACCTCGATGTCTGATCGTCTCGACGTACGAAAGACCTACAAGCTTCTCGTCAACGGTGCCTTTCCGCGTTCGGAGTCGGGACGAAGCTACGAAGTCACGTCGGCCTCGGGCGAGTTCCTCGCCAACGTTGCCCAGGGTTCGCGCAAGGACCTGCGCGACGCGGTCGTCGCCGCGCGGACCGCGCAGTCGAAATGGTGGGGCCAGAGTGCCTACAACCGTGGCCAAGTGATCTATCGCCTCGCGGAGATGGCCGAGTCGCGACGCGACGAACTCGCCGAACACGTCGCTCTCGCCGAAGGACTGAAACCGAAGCCCGCCCAGCAGAGCGTCGCGCGCGCGATCGATCGCATGGTCTGGTACGCGGGGTGGACCGACAAGATCGCCCAGATCCTCGGGTCCTCCAACCCGGTGGCGGGGCCGTTTTTCAACTTCTCCGTCCCGGTGCCGAGCGGCGTCGTGGCTGTCCTGTGCGTGCAGGACTCCTCGCTCGAAGGTTTCGTTGACGCGGTGCTGGCGCCGATCTGCGTCGGCAATGCTGTAGTCGCCGTCGCGAGCGAGTTGCGTCCGACGCCGGCGGTATTGCTCGGAGAGATGACGGCGACCGCCGACTTTCCCGGCGGCGTATTGAACATCGTGACCGGGTTCACCGGAGAACTGGCTCCGGTCCTCGCCGCGCACGAAGATGTTGACGGCATCGACCTCGCGGGAGTCGACGAGCCCTTTGGCGATGAACTCGCGCTGCTCGCTGCCGGCTCGATCAAGCGGGTCTTGCGACCGAGCGAGCGAACGAACCCGCTTCGACGTCTCCGCGCTTTCGTGGAGACGTCCACCGTCTGGCACACGATCGGCCAATAGTGACCAACCCCTACGAACTCGCTGAACGCGCGGCGAACGAACTTCGCGAGCGAAGCGGCGTCGACTCCTACGACGTCGCGGTCGTGCTGGGGTCGGGGTGGAAAGAGGGCGCCGCGGCACTCGGAGAGCCGGTAAGCGTCATCGAAGCCTCGTCGCTCAGTGGCTTCTTCGCACCGACTGTTGCCGGGCACGGCAGTGAGATCCTCTCGGTCACGATTGGCGGCACAAACGTGGCCCTCATCGCCGGGCGCGTACATCTCTACGAGGGCCACAGCGCCCACGAGGTGGTGCACCCGGTGCGCACGATCATTGCGGCAGGCGCGAAGAAGGTCGTACTCACGAATGCCGCGGGAGGACTCGATCCCGCGATTTCTCCCGGACACGTCGTGGTCATTCGCGACCACCTCAACTTCACCGCTACCTCGCCACTGGAAGGTGATGCGCCCCCCGCGGGATACGCGGCGCGCTTTGTCGACCTGACTGATCTCTATAGCGCGCGACTGCGCGCGGAGCTACTCATCGCACGTCCGGAACTCACCGAGGGCGTCTACATGGGTTTTCGTGGCCCGCACTACGAGACCCCAGCGGAGATCGCCATGGCGGCGACGCTTGGCGCGTCTCTGGTGGGTATGTCGACAGTGCTCGAGGCGATCGCCGCGCGCCACCTGGACGCGGAAGTCCTGGGGCTCAGTCTCGTGTCGAACTTCGCCGCCGGCGTAGGCGCCGGATCTTTGAGTCACCAAGAGGTTCTCGAAGCCGGCCAGGATGCTGCCGCCTCGCTGGGCGCGCTGTTGTCCGACGTGCTGCGCGCGATATGAACGACGAACTACGCGATCAAGTTGAAGCGTGGATCGCACTCGACCCCGACGAGGACGACCGCAACACGTTGTCCGCGCTCCTCGCCAGCGACGACCAGGCGGAACTCGAACGACGCTTTAGCGCGCCGCTGACCTTCGGCACCGCGGGACTGCGCGGTCCGGAGATGGCGGGTCCCTCCGGAATGAATCGAGCGACGGTGCGACGAGCGACCCTCGGTGTTCTCGCGTGGATGCAGGAGATCGGCGTCGATAGCAGTCGCGGCGTCGTGGTGGGCCGTGACGGACGGCGCGGCTCGGAGAAGTTCAATGACGAAGTGGTCACCGTTCTCCTGGGCGGTGGCGCCGTGGTCTACGAGATGCCCGCGGCCCTCCCGACACCACTCGTGGCGTACGGCGTGAAGGCGCTGCACGCGGCGGCGGGCATCATGATCACGGCGAGTCACAATCCGCCCGAGGACAACGGATACAAGCTCTACGCAAGTGACGGGGCACAGATCGTCCCTCCGGACGACGAGATCGTTGAGCGTCACGCCCAGCGCGCGGGCGCGGCAACTCTCGGCGATCGCACCAGTCCGTCGCACTGCTACGTGCCGGAGACTCTCCTAGAGGACTACCGGCGTCACGTCGTCTCACGCTTTCACGCGCCGAGCGCCAGCGAACTGGCGATCACCTACACGCCACTGCACGGAGTCGGTGGTGCAACAATGATGCATCTCTTCGCCGAGGCCGGTTTCTCCAGAGTCACGACGGTGATTCGCCAGTTCGAGCCTGACGGTTCGTTTCCGACGCTGGTGTTTCCGAACCCCGAAGAGCCCGGTGCGCTCGACCTCGCGATCGAAACAGCCAACGCCGAAACATCGTCGATCATCATCGCCAACGATCCCGACGCCGATCGGCTGGGCGCTGCGGTTCGCGACGGATCTACCTGGCGGGTGTTGCGCGGCGACGAGATTGGATGGCTTCTCGCCTCGTCGTTGATGAACGGCATTCACGATCGCGGCGAGAGTGTCGCGACGACGATTGTGTCCTCGAGCCTGCTCGAGAAGATGGCTCAGGCTCATGACGTGCGCTGCGAGACCACGCTGACGGGCTTTAAATGGTTGGCGCGGTCGGCGGGCGAGGGAGTTCTGGGCTTCGCCTATGAGGAGGCGCTTGGATTCGCCGTGGACGCGAACGTCGCCGACAAGGACGGGATGTCGGCGGCGCTCGCACTCGTGACGTTGGCCGACGAACTCGCCTCGAGCGGTTCATCGCTGCACGAACGTCTCGATGAGCTCGAGTCCACGTACGGCGTTCACGCCACGACCCAGTTGGCGATCCGCGCAGAAGGACCCGAAGGTCTCGCTCAACTGCATCAGAAGGTGTGGGACGTGACGGATCATCCGCCCACCACACTCGGCGGCATCGACGTCTCTGAATCGAACGACCTGTCGGTGGGATTTCGCGGACTCTCGTCGACCGACGCGGTGTGGCTAGGACTCGGCGAGTTGGGTCGCGTCGTCGTGCGACCGTCCGGCACCGAGGCGAAGGTGAAGGCTTATCTCGAAGTGACCCCGCCGCGCGAAGGAACGCTCAGCGAGCAGCGAACCCGGGCGGGCGAAATTACCGAGCGCGTTCTAGAGAGCCTTCGCGAACTACTCAGTGTCTAGCGCGCGAAGAGCGGCGTATCCCGGCTTGATCACCGTGTTGATCATGGTGAGACGCTGGTCGAACTCGTAGAACGTACTCTTTGCGGCATTCAAGGTGAGCCACTCCATATCGGCGAGGTCCCACCCGAATGTGGTGGCGCAGGTGTCAATCTCGCCGCTCAGGGTGATCCCGCTCATGAGACGGTTGTCGGTGTTGAGGGTGACACGAAAGCGCAGTTGCTTCAAGAGACCGATGGGGTGGGTTGCGATCGACGCTGCAGCGCCGGTGTGGACGTTGGACGTGGGACACACTTCCAAGGGAATGCGTCGGTCGCGAATGTAGTTGGCGAGTCGGCCTAGTCGGTAGTGGCCGTTCTCCTCGTGAATGTCGTCGGCAATGCGTACCCCGTGACCCAGGCGCTCGGCGTTGCAGAATTGCACGGCTTCCCAGATCGAAGGGAGACCGAAGTCTTCGCCCGCGTGAATCGAGAGATGAAAGTCTTCGCGCTGGATGAGGTGAAATGCGCGCAGGTGCTTGGTCGGTGGGAATCCGTCCTCGGGTCCGGCAATGTCAAAGCCGCAGACGCCTTCGTCGCGAAAGTCGACGGCCAGCTGCGCGATGGTCTCGCTGAGCGTCGCTTGGCGCATGGCGGAGAGCAACGTGCGAACGACGATGCGGTGGCCTTCGTTGGCCGCCTCTTTCATCCCTAGAGCGAAACCGTCGAGCACGGAGCGGACAACTTCGTGCAAGGTGAGACCACCGTCGAGGTGTAACTCGGGTGCGAAGCGCACTTCGGCGTAGACAATGCCGTCGCGCGCGAGATCGATGGCGCTCTCGGCCGCCACCCGCTCAAGTTGGTCGCGTGTTTGCATCAGAGCCGTGGTGTGGGCGAAGCCCTCGAGGTAGCGCACCAGGTCGCTGCCCGGACTGTCCACGATGAACCAGCGGCTCAGGTCGTCGGGATCTTCCGTCGGAAGATTGCTGTAGTTGATGTCGCGGGCGAGTTCGACAATGGTCGCGGGGCGCAGTCCGCCGTCCAGGTGCTCGTGAAGCAGCACCTTGGGAGCCTGGCGAATCACGTCGAGCGTCAATGAGGTACCCGTCATGGCTACAGGCTAGCGAGGGTGTTAATCGCGGATAAGG